>CAYJKK010000001.1:0-54345 GCA_964370905.1 uncultured Clostridium sp.
TTTTATTTGTATTTGCAAATGTTTCTATATATATTATTTTACTTCTAAATATTTTGCCAAGTACACATACTGGTCCTGCTGTATGTGTTCCTGTTGTTACTATATATTTAGGTCTAATTTTTATATATAACATTAATGTTTTTAAACATAAATACATATACTTAAATATATACGTAAATAGCTTAGATCTTGTACCATATGGTAAAAAATATAGCTTTTCTTTGTATTTTTCTTTTAGCTTAATATTTGTTTTATCTTTTTCAGTTATTATATAATAATCATATTTTTTAAATAATGGTTCTAATTGCATTAATTCATTTAAATGCCCACCAGTACTTGATATAAATAATACTTTTTTCTTCATAATATCAATTCCTTTTATTTTATATAGGTATTATATCTTTTTTAACTCCATCTGTCTAGTAATTACAGTATTTATCTTTTTATATTACTTATTTTATATAAATGTCAATAATATTAAACAAAATGTAAGTGATAAAATAAAAATTAAAAGCACTAAAATGTTATATATTTCATAACATTTTAGTGCTTTTTATAAAATTTTTCCCACACTATTAACATAGAGCCCAATTTACTACATACTTATTTTATCATTTACACCATTCATCAAAATTGTTTGATGAATTCCAATTTTTTCTTATTTTACTATTTTTCTCTAGTTTTTCCTTTTGGCTAGACACGATTTTAGGTATCAGTACTACTAATAAAGTGCGACCCTAAAACCAATATAGATGTCGCTGTCGCTCGTACTGTAGAGGTTTAGCCTACCCGCTGCCGGATAGATGCTACCACTAAAGTGATAATAGCCTCCACGATCAATACATGGATGACTCGAATAAGAGCTTTTTTCTAGTGTCCACTCCCATACATTCCCGGCTATATCATATATGTTTAATACTTCTGCTTTTGCTGTTACTCCTGTATTTGCTTTTGAACTTTCATAATTTCCTATATCTGTACTATCTGTACATAATGTTGAATACGTTATATCAACTCCACTTGTAGTTATTCCATTTATTTCCATAAATTTTAATATTAAATCCCACTGCACTCCTAGCATTAATGTTCCGTTATATCCTGTTCCATATATGCTTTCTGCTTTATCTTGCGCCTCTGATACTGTTACACTTACATATGGTGCTTTATTATTTTGAATTACTGGCGTATTTGATTCATCTCCTACTTCATATCTTCCTACCCAAAATCCGTTCTTTTCAAATATTCCACTTAATATATTTTGCTTTAATGTTGTATATTCTTCTTCTGTTAATCCATTTCCATCATACCATACTTCTGATTGTGAAATATCTGCTGCTGGCTCCCCATAATTACCAGTCGCTGCTCTATAATTATATGGCACTGTTGTATATGTTACTATATCATTTAATATCTCTTCATAATCTGTTCCTGATGTTGCTGTTGTAAATATATCTCTTGGTACTTCTACCCATACAAATTCATTATTATCTAATGTCATTACTAATCCTTCTGCTATTGTATCTTCTGTTGGGTCTCCTGATATACTTCCACCTTCTGGTACAAATGCTGTTTTATTATCTGTATCTGTATATTCTTCTCCTCCTGTTCCTGCTGTTTCTCCTGGTTTTAATCCTTCTGTGCTACCATTATTTCCGCTATTTCCAGTATCACCTGTATGAGTTTTATCACCTGTTACTTTTCCTGTTTTTTCTATTTCAAACTCATATCCATCAACTACTGCTTTTATTGGATATTTATTTGTTAAATCTAGTGTACCTTTTGCTATATCTGTACCATCTTTATCTGTTAAACTTGTCATACCTTGGTTTTCTAATTTATATAGTTCTTCTACTATTAATTTATCACTCATTTTTCCTGTATTATCATAACTTCCGAGTACCGCTAATTTTACTTTTTCTTCTCCTGTTCCATAACTTGTTGCCTCTGCTGCCTCATTTGCTCTTGTTAATATTCCATTTTCTCCTAATAGCATACCTATTGATACTGCTGCTAGAATTAATAACACAATAATTGTTATTACTAATGATATAAGGGTTATACCTTTGTTATTTTTTCCTTTTTTCATTTTTTTATCTTCCTTTCTTTTGTTTTTTATATAATATTTTTTTATATCCTTTTTCTTTTGGTTTTATTGATTTCTTTCTAATTTTCTTTTTTGTTCTTTTGTTGTTTTACTGCTTTATTGTTAGTTTGTTTTATGCTTTTAGATAATACAAGAGGAAATATTCGTCTTGAATACTTCTTTTACAAAGGTATTTAATTTCCAAAGTTCTCTTGCTGTTTTCTTCTTATATTATCTTTTACTTTTTACACCTTTTATTCTATCAATATTTATTTTTTTTGTAAATAGCTTTTTTATTTATTTTGTTCAATTATAATATTACAATTTATATTATTTATTTTCTATTGACTGCTATTTTTTATATTGATATAATCTATATAACTTATATACAAAGGAGATTTTAAAAATGAATAAATATGGTGGAAATAATAAAGAAATAATAATTCTTGTGGTCATAATCATTGTGCTTTTACTTGTAGCTGGTGTTCTTACACATCTTAATCCTCAAGAGAAAAATTTAGCTAATGATATAGAATCAACTTCTTCTAATCAAAATACTACAAATAGTGAAAATATTACTGATAATACTACTGATGAAAATATTCCAGATGTACAGAAAACTACCTTATCAGGAATTTATGTATTTTCTTTTGAACCTGAAAATGTTCTTGAAGAAGATTTAACACCTTATTATGCAGGCGTTGAATTTAGATTTAAAGAAGATAATACTTTTACTGCATATTTTGTTGAAGGATTCTTTATTACAGGAACATATCTAATAACTGATAATATACTTACTTGTACTACTGAATATTTTACAGGACAACATTTCAGTTTAAAAGAAGTTTCTGATGTGATCTATACATTTGAAATTAAAGATAATAACTCAATTGAATTGACAGAAAAAACAGGATCACTAATTTTTACAGATACTGATGGTATTGAAAAATTGTTAGCTACTGAACATTATGATGAAATAGGAAGTACTTTTGTTTATTCAGAAACAAGTGTTAATATTATTCCTCCTGATGATACAACATCAACTAACACAACTAATACCAATACTATAACTAATGATAATTCTAATATAACTATAGATTCTAATACAACTTCACTAAATTAAAAATAAAACTATCACACATAATTGTTGTGATAGTTTTATTTTTTGTTCTATTTTTTTATTCTTTTTTTAATTCTATATATTTTATTATTCTTTTGTTTTCTAATTTTAACTTTTTACTTTTAGATTTAATTTTTAAACTACTTCTTTTTCAAATGTAATTGTATACTTTCCAATGACTAATATAACACCTCTAGGATTATATATTGATGGTTGAAGTAATATTGGCGGGAGTAACTTCCAGCCTTCTTTTTCCATTTTTCCTACTATTTTTTCAATATCTGGTGATCCTGCTCCGATTTGCATAACTTTGTACTTTTTCATACAAATTCCTCCAGTTAAAGTTTGTAGTTTGTAGCTCATTTTTTACTTTCCTAATTATAAAAGTATTTTAAATTTATAACTGTTAATATTATACTTTAACTTTGTAATTTTGTCAATTTTATGTAAATTCAAAAGAAACATTTACTCTGAATTAGAGTAAATGTTTCTTTTATTATTTTGGTTTTTATTTTTATATTTTTTGTTTTTTTCTTTACCTATTATTAATACATCTATGCTCTAGGATGTGCTTTTCTATATGCATCTTTTAAACTTTCATCTTGGAACTGCATATATACTTGAGTTGAAGAAATATCTGAATGCCCTAGCATTGTTTGAATTGCTTTTAAATCTGCTCCATTTTGAAGTAAATGTGTTGCAAATGAATGTCTTAAAACATGTGGTGTTATTTCTTTAGATATATTTGCTTGATCTTTATAGTATTTTATAATTTTCCAAAATCCTTGTCTTGTTAATCTTGTTCCATTAACATTTACAAATAATGCACTTTCTTCTTCTGTTTTTAAAAGTATATCTCTTGCATCATTTACATATTCTTTTAAAGCATTAAGTGATATTGTACCTAATGGAATATTTCTTTTCTTTTCGTTATTTTCACAAACTACATAACCATCATTTAAATTAACATCTTTCATATTTAGTGATATTATTTCTGTTACTCTCATTCCTGTAGCATAAGCAAATTCAAGCATTGCTTTATCTCTAACTCCTTTTAAATCAACATCTTTAGGTTGATTTAATAAAAGTTCTACTTCATTTGAAGTTAATATACTTGGAACTCTTTTTTTAATTTTTGGTGATTGTATATTACTTGTAGGATCTAATTTTATTTTTTTCTTTTTTATCATGAATTGATAAAAAGATCTTATAGAAGCTATACATCTTGAAATACTTGAAGATTTTTTACCTGCTTCTTGTAATTCTGCAATATATTCACTTACATTATCCCCTTTTACTCTATGGTAAGGCACTTGGCAATCCTCTATAAACTTTTTAAATTGTTTTAAATCTCTTTTGTATGATTGCAATGTATTTTCTGATAATTTTTTTTCATTTTCTAAAAAATCGAAAAAAATCTTTAATTGTCTTTCCATTTATCCCTACTCCTTATAACCTCATAAATTTAAATAATTCATTTACATAAACTATATATAATATATATCAAAATATTGTCGAATTGTAAATAGTTTTTAGCTAAATTTTAAAAATAATTTACTACTAACTTTAATAAATTTGTTGATATGAATGTTTCTACAACAGATGATATTAAGATAATACCTGTTGCTATTATTGAAAAAATAGAATGCCTTATTATCTCTAATTTTATGTTATCTGTTTTTTTATCTTTAACAATAGACTTATATAATTTCATTCCTGAAACACCTAATGCTAATATACCTGGAATAAACAATATGTTATGTATTATTAAGGCTGTTACTACAAATATGCTTCCACTTCCTAGTCCTAGTACACTTATACTTACTGCTATTGTATAACCTAAACAAAATCCTCTATACAGTATAACTCCAAAAACTACTGGTATACCAATTACTGTAGTACCAAAAAACCAAATTATTACTGCTATTAATATATTTTGTAGTACACTATTTTCTAGTAACTCTAACATACTTAAGTTAGAAGTTTCCCTTAGATTTGTTATAAATTGGTTAAAATATATACTTATTTCATTTAATTCATTATCTGAAATATTATTTATAAAAAATACACCAATAAATATTCCTATTACAAATATTCCAAACATTATGATGTATTCTTTAATATTATTTTCTATATGACTTTTTATATATCCAAATAATCTACTTTTTTTTGCTTTTAACATAATAAATCTCCTTATCGTTTATACATAATTTGTATTCGATAAAGAGATTTTTAGAACATATAGTAGTTATTTTTTAACAGAAATTTTACCATAATTTCCGCCACCACCAGATTCTAATTCACATTTTCCATCTCGCGCATTTATTATGTTTGTAGCTATTTTTTTACCAACTACTGCTTCTATATCATCACTTGACATTTTATGAATAATATTCATCTCTGTTCCAAAATTATCTAGTAGTTTTTCCACAGTTTTTCCACCTACACCAGGAATAAATCCTAGTGGTATTTGATACATATATTGTGGTCTATGTTTTGGACTTTTAGTTTGTTTTTTATCTTTCACTAATTCTATTCTATCAAAAACTCCAAAAGTGATATTTTTACCTTTACATATTGGGCAATTATCTACTCCATCTGATATTTCTATTGTTTTTTCACAATCATCACAATATGATCTATGATATTTACCTAAATTTGGATCTAACCCATAGTTTGCAATTATTTTTCTTCCATCTTCATTTTTTAAAGCTTTGACTATTTCTTTAAAAGATATGTCTTCTACTAATATTTTGTTATATTCTCTAGCTATCTTAGGTAATGAATGTGCATCTGAATTTGTTATAAATGTTTTATTTTCTAACTCAGATATTGTATCTGCTAAAAATGTATCTGAACTTAATCCTAATTCAATTGCATGAATTTTATCATATTTTTCTTTAAATATATCTTTTATTCTATCTGTGCAATTACCATAATAGCTTTTGTGTGGGGTAAATGCATGTGCTGGTACTAATATTCCATTATATTTTTCTACTATATCTATTAATTCATATCCTGAAATATTTGCTCTTTGTGTACTTAGCGTAATATTTTTTATATGTTTTTTCATTTCATTTGAAAAACCTTTAATATCTTTTAAATGTGGAAAATAGCAAATATTGTGGGCACTTCCACTTTTTCCATTTCGTCCTAATTCTGATGTTTCAACTTCACTTCCTAATAATATACATACTTTATCTTTATATATTATCCCACCATCTTCTAACTCTATTGCATCTCCTGTTTTTAAGAACTCTTCTATATCTTCTATTACATATGGTGATGCTGTATCTATTATTCCTACTACATTTATTCCTTTTCTCTCTTCACATTCTTTTGCAATGTTTGCAAAATTTAGTGATCTTGCTGCTGTTATTTTAATTGGTTTTCCATTTTCACTTCTTCCTATGTGTACATGTAAATCTGCAAATATTTCGTACATTTTGTCTCCTAACTATTATTATCTTCTTTTATAATTTCTTCTGTATAACTTAAATTTTCTAATATACGTCTAGTTGTCTCCTCACTAAAAAGTGCTTTACTTGATGTAGTATATGTTATTTTTTTTGTTTCTTCACTTTCTAATATTTTTTTATCTAGGTTATTACTTTCTTCTTGATTTACTTCTTTTTCTTCATCTTTAACTTTATTGAAAGCAACTGCATCTACTTTAGCTTCAAATCCATCAACAACTGATTTTATAAATTGTATTAGGTTTTCATTATTATTGTTATGCATTTTTGTTAGTCTTCTTAAAACTGGTATACATGTTCTTTCACATATTTCAAATTGTTCTATATAATTTATGAATTTTATAAATTCACCTAAATATATATTTTCTTTATTTTTAAAGTTTCTGTGTTCTAGTAAAACTAAAGCTTCATCTGACTTAAACCCTTGTCTTTCTGGTCTATCTAAAAGCATAGCCCCAAATTGATCTACTAACTCTATTATGTCACTTTCTTTTTCTCTCGGATAACTTTCGCTATATCTATTAACTTCTTCAGCCATTTTACAAAATTTCTCATCAAATCCTAGTGTCTTTAAAAATGCTGCTCCTTCTTTTGCATATGAATGTATTTTTTCTAAGTCTTGTGCATTATCTACCTTTTTACAATTACATAAAAGTGTTACTGTAAGTATCAAATTTTCATCTAGTTCAGCATCATTTAAATATTCTAAAAACATTCTAGCTAATTCTGTTTTAAATATAACAGATTTATCATAAAATATTTTTATTCTTTTCGAAAGATAATATACTATCTCCATTTTTTCTGCTAAACCTTTTTCTTCTAATATATATGTTGAAAATGTTTTCATAAATCTCTCCTTCTTCAGCTACAGCTAAATCTTTTTTCTCTTTTAGTTCTTTTATTATATTTTAATTTTATGTATTTTGCAATATTTTTCATTTATGTAATATAATTGTAATATTTAAAATTAAAGTTTAGCTATAGCGTTTCTTGCTAACTCATCACATCTATTATTATATTCATTATCACTATGTCCTTTAACTTTTATAAATGTTACTTTATGCATTTGTGTTAATTCATATAACTCTTGCCATAATTCCTTGTTTTTCACAGGATCTTTTGATGCTGTTTTCCAATTATTTTTCATCCAATTATTAATCCACTTTTGATTAAATGCATTTACAACATATGCACTATCACTATATAGTTCTACTTCGCAAGGGAATTTAAGCATTTTTAGACCTTCTATTACACCTTGTAATTCCATTATGTTATTTGTTGTATCAGGGCTTCCTCCTGATATTTCTTTTAAATTCCCCTTATACATTAAGATAGCTCCCCATCCACCTGGTCCTGGATTTCCTGAGCAAGCACCATCTGTATATATTTCTACTTTTTCCATTATTTATACCTTTCTATTTGAAATTTAATTTCTTTTGTGGTATTATATCAGTAAAATAGAAAATATACAAGAAGGTGATTTTATGGGTAAAGTTTTAGGTATTATTGCTGAATATAATCCTTTTCATAATGGACATTTATATCATTTAAATAAATCAAAAGAATCTACAGGCTCTACATATACTGTAGCTATTATGAGTGGTAACTTTATGCAACGTGGAAATACTGCTCTACTTGATAAATGGTCAAGAGCTGAGGCTGCAATTAAAGCTGGTGTGGATTTAGTTATTGAGCTTCCACTTATTTATTCAATTTCTAGTGCTGAAAATTTTGCAAATGGTGCTATGAAAATTTTAGATTCTTTAAAAGTTGTTGACTATATCTCTTTTGGTGCTGAATCTTCTAACTTAGATGCACTTCAAACTTGTGCAAAAGTACTTAGTGAAGAACCAAAAAAATATCAATCAATGTTATCTTTAGAGTTAAATAAAGGTTTATCATTTCCTAAGGCTCGTGAAAATGCTTTAATGATGTACCTAAATGATATTAGAACATATGCAAATATATTATCTTCTCCTAATAATATTTTAGGTATTGAATACTTAAAATCATTGGAGAATTTAAAATCAACTATAAAACCTATACTAATTCAAAGATTTGAAGCTGGGTATCACGATATTAATTATGCAGGAAATATAGCTAGTGCTACTGCAATAAGAAATATTGTTAAAAATGGTGGTTACGATATTCTAAGAAATTTACTACCAGAATCAACATATTCTATTCTCGTAGAAAACATTCAAAATGGTCATATTATTCCAGATTTGTCTGTATTTGAAAAACAAATAATATATAAATTGCGTTCTATGGATATATCAGAAATAGCTAATTTACCTGATGTTTCTGAAGGTCTAGAAAATGGTATTAAAAATGCTGCTAATTCTTGTAATAGTATTGTAGAATTTTTAAATATAGTAAAAAGTAAAAGATATACTTCAACTAGAATTCAGCGTATTTTATTATATGCTTTACTTGGAATTACCAAAAAAGATATGGAACTTTCTAAGAAAATATCTTCTCCATATATTAGAGTTTTAGGGTTTAACAAACGTGGACGATTCTTACTTTCTGAAATTGCTAAAGCAAATCCTAAATTAGAAATTATTACTTCTGTCAAAAAGTTTATGGATTCTACTAGTAATAAGAATTTAAAAACATTTTTTGAAAAAGATATTTGGGCTACAAATGTATATACCATAGGATATGATTATGATTCTTGGAATAATTTAGATTATACAAAAAAAATAATAACAATAGATTAAAAGTGTAAGTATTTTATTTTACTTACACTTTTAGCTATACATTAGTATATTTTGATAACTTATTTTCGCTATTAACTAGCAATGTTTCCCACTCTTCACATTCTTTTATATTTGTATCTTTCTGTACTTTTCTTAAGTAGCTATCTAGTTTTCTTCTTTCTTCAATATAGATATCAAATTTATTTTTTGTTTTTTCTAAAAATTTAATTGTTCTTTTTTGTAAATTTTCAATTCTTTCTTCCAACTTGCTTCAACTCCTTAAAATAAAATTATAATAATGTATTTTAGCATAATGTTATATTTTATCTTGTCGAATTTTGTCGATTAATATTTGGTTTGTCATTTTATTTTGTAACCACCTCTAAAATGTCTTCTATAATGTCTTTTACTGCATCATATCTATATATGTATTTGTATATTTTTTTATTTTCTTCAAACTCTAAATTATATATTTTAGCATTACTTCCTTTTACTTCTAATTCTCTTTCTGTAATGAGTTTATCTAATTCTTTAATATTATCTTTTCCTTCTATATATTCTTCAACTATTTTTTTAAATTTTTCACAAAATCTTTTAGTCTTACCTTTTCCTTTTGTTCTACTAAAGACTTGGTTTAAATCTATATTTTTAATCTTATCAAAGTTTTTTGTCCATTTTTCAAATTCTTCTAATGTAGATTCATCCTTTTTATTTGATACTAGGTATTTATACCATATATATGCACCATAAATTAAATTAGAAAAATCTCTTGCTGATACATAGTCTTTCTTTAGTTGTTCTGTCATATTATTTGTGCTTATATCTTCGAACTCTTCAGCTATATCTCCATTTTCTAGTAAATACCTAAAACATGTTCTTTCTAATCTTTTTGATGTTGAAATTTTATTAAACAAGTATTCTGCTTCTATTTTTGTTAATTCTATATTTGAGTTTTCTAAAAAGTTTTCATCATATATTTCATCTAATAGAATTTCTTTAACTAAAAAATTTTTACTTTCTAGTAAATTATTATCTTTTATAAAAATATTTTGATTTTTGATTTTTTCTTTATAATTTAATATTACTTTACACACTGTATTTATAGATATTTTTTCGTGTTTTAATAATCCTAGAGTCCTAAGCCCTGACCAATATATTTTGTATGGTTTTATTTTTACAGTTTTACCTTGTTTTAATGCATTAACACCGATGATTCCTTGGTGTTTTCCACTATTTTTTTCCAATACTTTTACCATTTTATCTTCTAAATCTTCTATTGCTTTTATTACATCTTTAGATGTTTTTATATCCATATCACTTTTTACTATATATTGTAATATATATGGTATTAATACAAAATATTTTGCTCTTGTTTGAATACTAGACATCCCGGGAAATAGTATATCTGAATATATATCCCTAATATCTCCTGTTCCTAATTCATCAATTGCTTTATATTCTTTTTCTTCATCAACTTTATTTGTTTTATTTTCTTTATTTAAATATGTCATAATATCTATTTGCATTTGTATCTCCTTAGTCTAATTACTTATCATTTTTGCTAATTCTATAGCTAGTAATCCCACTTTTTCTTTTTCTGTAAATTTCATACCCGAACTTAAACTTCTCTTATCCCAATTTATGCTATCTAAATTATCTGCTGCATAAAAAAAAGTAAATAATTCTTTATTTCTAAATTTTGCAACTGCATTCATAGCGCTGCACTCCATTTCAACACAAATTGCTCCTTGTTCTTTTCTTGTATTTACTTTATTTACAGTTTCCCTATATATTGCATCTGTAGTCCAAGTTTTCCCTTTATAATATGAGTATTCGTGATATTTACATAGTTCTTCAAATTCTTTTATATATTTTGGATTAACTTCTAATTCTTCAGTAGCTGGTAAGTAATGATAACTTGTTCCTTCATCTCTAATTGCAGTAGTTGGAATTATTATTTCCAAATCCTTAATCTCTTTTTTTAATACTCCACAACTACCGAAAACTACTAATTTTTCTAGTCCTAATTCTAATATATCTTCATAATCTCCAACACTTGCTGGTGCTCCAACTCTAGACATATATATAGCTATATCTTTTCCATCTATATTAACTTTATATATATCTGAATTTCCATTTGCCGAAGTTATTTCTCCTATTTTAATACCTTCTAATTTTTCTACTAATGCTTCTATTATTTCTTTAGCATAACAAGTTATACCTACTTTAGGAAAATCTTTTTGATACTTCATAAAGTCCCTTGGGTTAATTACTGCTTCTTTTTCATTATCATATTCTTCTAAAATCATACTTCTTCTCCTTTATTCAAAAATAGTATTTTCTGTTTTCCATTTTTCTAAGGATATAAATAGCCAAAATGAATAGATTCCAAATGTAATAATAGTTAATAAAAACCATTTTATCCAATTTCCAAATAAACTCCATCCTGTACCTATAAATTTCAATCTTTTACCTTCTACAACAGTATGATTAATTTTCCAACCATATATCATGCATACAGCCCATGGATATGCTAAGCCTAATGTTATTACTGTTATTATTGTTCCTAAAATCATCCAACCCAAATATTCAAATAATCCTCCATCAAAATATGAATTTTTTTCCATAATTATCCTCCTATACATTTACTTTTAGTTGTTTTTTACAAGTATATACCTAATTTTCTTGATTTTCAATCTTTTTTGTAATATTATATCAATATATATTGAATTTTAAGGGGGATATTTATGAAAAAATTAATTGAAAAACTTAAATATAAGTTTGATAACCTTATGTCTAAAGGCACTCTTGGACTTATTTGGATTTTATTTTTATTAACTGCTGGTGTTATAATCTTAACTGGTATTATAGCATCACTTACAAATGAAGAAGCTGTACTTACTAATATTTGGAATAGTGTTATGCATACTATTGATGCTGGTACAATCACTGGTACTGAAACTGGTAATATTGGATTTTTAATTATAATGTGTATTGTAACATTATCTGGACTATTTATTACAAGTATACTTATAGGGATTATAACTACTGGATTTGAAGAAAGACTTAATCTACTTAAAAAAGGAAATTCAAAAGTTATTGAAAAAAATCATACACTTATTTTAGGATTTGATGATAGTGTATATACAATAATATCGGAACTTGTTATTGCTAATGAAAATCATAAAAATTCATGTATAGTAATTTTATCTGATAAAGATAAAGAAACTATTGAAACAGCAATTGAAGAACAAATACCAGATTTAAAAACAACTCGAATTGTTTGTAGAACTGGTGCTACCACAGATACCCATATGTTAAAACAATGTTCTATAGAAAATAGTCGCTCTATTATAGTAACTAATCAAAATGATTTTATTACTATTAAAACTATTTTAGCAATAAATAGTTTATTTAAAGAAAATAGATATACAAAAAAACCATATATAGTAACAACTATTAATGATGAAGAAAATTACAATGTTGCTCAAATTGCAAGTGGTGGTAATGGTGAAATTCTACTTAGTAAAGATTCTATTTCAAGAATAATTGCTCAAACTTGTAGACTTCCTGGTTTATCTAATGTATTAATAGAGTTATTTGACTATGATGGAAATGAACTATATTTTGAAAACTTCCCTACTTTAGGTGGTAAATCATTTAAAGATATTTTAAATCTTTTTGAAAATGCTATAGTTTTTGGATTTAAACGTGATGATGAAATCTTTATTAATCCTGAAAAAAATACTATAATCCAAAAAGATGATTACTTAATATTATTAGTTGAAGATGATGGTCTTGCAAAACCACTAGCTAACTTACCTGAACTTTCTGATACTAACAAAATTTTAGCAAACAATGTACCTGCGGAAAAAACTGAAAATATATTAATTTTAGGAATTAATAATAAGGCTCATAGAATTATACATGAACTTGATAACTTCTTTATGACCGGTTCTAATATATTTATTGCAAATGATATAATTGATGATAATTTTAAATCTCAATTTACTAAATTACAAAATGTAACAATATCTTTTGAAGAATGTAATATTAACAATAGAGAAATACTAAATAAATTAACAGAGAAAGAAATTGATCATGTATTATTACTAAGTAATGATGATATTGATTCTGAAACTTCTGATTCTATTACATTGTTACGTTTAATTCACTTAAGAGATATTGCTTTAAAACAACAAAAAAACTTTAATATAACAAGTGAATTGAAAGAAACTGTAAATCAAAAACTTGCAAAAGTTACTAATGTAAAAGATTTAGTTGTAGGTTCTAATATTATAAACCTTATGGTAACTCAAATTTCTGAAAATAGAGATTTAGCAAATGTATTTAGAATTTTATTACAAGTTGATGGTCCAGAAATTCATACTAGAAAAGTATCAAATTATATTAAAACTGATCACCCTATTTCATTTTTTGATATAACAAATTTAGTTTCAGAAAAAAATGAAATTGCTATAGGTTATAAAAAAGTATATGGAGATTCATTTGAAATTTTTGTTAATCCTAATAAGTCTGAATTAATTACATTTAATGATAGTGATGAACTTATTGTTTTAGCTGAAGATTAATATAAAATAAATTTATTTAGATAACTACAATATTAAAAAACTAGGAAATAGAGTTTAAATTCTATTTCCTAGTTTTTATTTCTATTTTTTAGTTTATATTTTTTTATTTTTCCACTCATAATATTTTAGTAAATAATTCCAACAGTCTATTTTTCCTGTTAAACCTTCATAATTATTTCTAATTTTTGCAATTATCTCTTCTTTTTCTACCCATTTTACTTCTTCTACCTCTTCTAAACACAACTTTAATTTTGTTTCATCTAATTCAGTATTAACAATATAAAATTCATTGAAATGCTTATTATTTTTATCATTTGATATTGTACATCCTAAAAATGTTAAATCGTTTTTTTGAATATTTACTCCTATTTCTTCTTGAGGTTCTCTAATTACAGCTTCAAAACCAAATTCTCCTGCTAGAACATGACCACCAGCTGTCATATCCCATTTACTTGGCCATATTTTCTTAGTCTTACTTCTTTTTTGCAATAATACCTGATTTTTAGAATTTATAATAAATAAGGCAACTGCTTTATGCCATAAACTGTTTCTATGACAAGTATCACGTGTTTCTACTTTATTTATATATCGTCCTTTTTCATTTAATACATCAAAATATTCTATTTCAGTTTCATCTATTTCTTCTAATATCTCTGGGTGAATAATGTGATATTTCTTATCATATGTTTCTAAGAAAAACATTTTAAAATTAAAACGATCTCCATCAATTACAATATTTCCTAAAAAATAACTATCCCCATCTTCAAATACTTTTTTTCTAATTCTACTTCACTTACGATCTCTCTATTTATCATAAAATCAATCATTTCTTTTTCTGTATGTCTTTCATTTTCAAAATGTTCTAATAAAGCTTCTAAATATTTTTTATTAAAATTTTTAACTCCCATATATCCAACCTCCTTATATTTTCATTTTATATTATATCTAATACATATTCTATTTCAATCTGTTTTTCATCTTTAAATTCTATTTCTCTACTTTTACCAGATTTTATAAATCCTACTTTTTCATAACATTTTTGAGCTCTTGGATTTTTTTCTAATACCCAAATATGAATCTTTTTATATTTCGAATCTTTCAACTTATTAATAACAAACTCTAATAATTGTTTTGCATATCCTTTGCCCCATGCTTCTTCTAAAAAATATATTGATGTAATCTCTCCCAATTTTTCTTCTGGATAATCTCTAGAAAGACCATATCCACATGCACCTAAATCACTGTTCTTATCCTTTAAAATAGCTACTTCAAATCTATGTGTATTATAATTATCATCAAAAGATTTTACCCAAAAGTCAGCTGGAATACTATTTAGTAAACTTTCACTAAATATATTTTTATATGCTTTTTTCCAGCTCATTGCATATATGTAGCTTGCAGATTTAGAATCTAAATTATTTTTAGCAATTCTTATTTCCATATCTATCACCTCTAATTATTTAATTTTTTCTTTATTCTACATTATTTTTTCAATTTAATCAAATTATTCACCATTTATATTGTATATATAATTTAAAATAAAAAAAATAGACTTAACAAATCAGTGGATGATTTGAAAAATCTATGGTGCAGATGCCCGGAATCGAACCGGGACGAGTTTAACCTCGCAGGATTTTAAGTCCTGTGCGTCTACCAGTTCCGCCACATCTGCATATCTATTATCGGCTTCACTTAAGAACAATAATTATTATAATATGAAGTATTAATTTTGTCAATAGCTTTTCAAAATTTTTTTAACTTTTTTGATTTTTCAAATTTTAATTCTATAGAAAAATAGATTTAGTATTAAACTTTGTAACACTAAATCTATTAAAAAATTTATTAAACTAAAAAGTACCTGTACTATCAAAAGGTATAAATTTATTAACTATACTTTCTGCTTGTACCTCTTCTGCTTTAAACATCATAAATGATGTATTTATTTTGTTCTCTACTATTTCTTCAATCTCATTTTGAGAAGCATGTTCTGCTAATACTAATTCACTCACTAAAATTTGCTTAGCATTATTTAACATTTTTTTCTCACCTGTAGATAAACCTTTTTCTTTTTGTTTAAAACTTAAATTTCTAACAACGTCTGCAACTTCATAGATATCTCCACTTTTCATTTTATCCATGTTATCTCTATAACGTTTACTCCAATTTTTTTCCATTTCTGTTTCGTCTTTTTCAAGTATTCCTATTACCATATCTGCTGAACTTTTATCTATTATATTTCTTACACCAACTGTTTCGGCTTTATCTGTTGGAACCATAACTTTAACTTCTCCAGGCATTTTCAATATATAATATGACTGCTTTTGTCCTAATATATCCTTTTCCTCTATCGAATCTATAACTCCTGCCCCATGCATTGGATAAACAACTTTGTCTCCTATATTAAACATGTAAGACCTCTCCTTTCAGCATTTAAATTAAATAAAAAATATAATAAAGTTAAGTAAACATTACTGTTTTTCACTAACTTTATTCTCTTCTTCACATATATATATTATACAATAAAAATTAGCAAAAGTCAAAGCTTTTGCTATCTTTTTTATTCTATTTTCAAATTATATTTTTTTAGTTTTCTCTAGTAGATCCAAATCCACCAATTCTTTGACCTTCTGCTATATCATTATCAGTTATAAAGTATTTTTGAAATACTGCTTGACCTATAGCTTCACCTTTTTTTATCTCAACATCTTCTTCTTTTATATTATAAAAAGCAAACATTATATGTCCATCATTATCTACATTTCCATAATAATCTTTATCTACTACACCTACACTATTTGAAAGTATTAATCCTTTTTTCTTTGGATTAGAACTTCTATTATATAACATTAAAACTTCATCATCTTGCATATATGCTTTTATTCCTGTTTTTATAAGTGTTGGGTTTGTTCCTTTTTTAAAGCTTGGAATTACTATATCTTCTGCTGCTTCTACATCATATCCTGCTGAATATTTTGTTTTTCTTACTGGTAGGCTAATACCATTGTTTTCAAATCCTTTTGCTATTTCAAAACCTCTTACTTTTTCCATTTTGTTTTCTCCTCTTTTTCTTTTTTATTTTTCAATCTCATTTTTTCATATAATTACATCATTGTCAATATTTTATATTATATTTTAATTATTTTTATAGTTATTTATCTTTCATCCTGCTCTTCTATTTTTGAATTTTGCATATTGTTTTCAACTTTTATTTTTCTAAAGTTTCTTAATTCCATACAATCTCTATATAAATTTATTAGTTGCTCACTGGTTTCAAACTTTTCTTTGTCTATATCTAGTAACTCAAAATCTTTTTCTAACTGTTCTAATTTATCTGCAATATTTATATACATTCCTTTATTACTTAAATATTCTATATATGAACATACACTATTAAATAACTGTTTTTGTATATCATATTCAATAATCTCATCTTGTAAATCAATGATATTTTTTAGCTTTTCTGTTGCAGAATTTACTAATTCTTCTTTATTTTTTTCTTCTTCTGCATTTATATCTTTATAATTTTTTGAAAGCTTTTTAACTAGTTTACTAAATATTCCATCTTCTTCTATACTTTGTCCTGTTGGATTATCTATCTCTATTAATTCATTAGCTATATTTACTATATCATATGTTTCTACTCTAATCTTATTACTTTTTTGATATAGGTCTACCAAAACACAAACACCTGTAGTAGTTACTTCATAACTTTCTTTATTTTCAAATAAAGAGCTACCTATACTTTCTAATTTATGTTTTACTTCAACCATTTTATTATTTATTAATATATCCACATTATATACTTGTCTTTCTCTTATGCCTATATATGATATAGCTTTATTTAACGAATCTAAATTTTTTTGACTAATATCATAATTTTTTTGTATCTTTTCAAAAAAAGTTTTTGTTTTGTTATTTTTATCCATGTTACACCTTTTCTAAATATTTCCACTTTCAATTTCTTTTACTAGTTTTTCTTTAATATCCATTGGCAATACTAAAATATCTTTAATTTTATTTTTTTCAATTAATTTAGGAGTATATTTTCCTGAATCTATATACTTTGGATCATTATTATATTCTGGTCCTGTCCCTGTTCCAAATTCTCCCTCTATATATTTACACAAGAAAAAATACTCTCTTTGATTAAATTTTTCATAATATTCTTCAAATAATATTTTTTCTATTTCTACAGTTATTCCTAATTCTTCTTCTATTTCCCTAATTACACCTTCTTCTATTGTTTCTCCTTCTTCTAGTCCTCCACCTGGAAAACAATAATATTCTGAATATTCTTTTTTCTTTTTTACATTTGTTCTATGTATAAGTGCAAATTTTTCTTCTATCTTAACAATACCTGCAACTCTCACTCTTTCCATAATTTGTCTCCTTATATATATTGATTTATTAATTTCAAATATAATTATATACTATTTTTTCATAAATTTCTAGGTTTATTGTGTTATTTATAAGTTTTTGTACATACTAATTATATAGTTTTTTAGGAGTATATATGAGAAATAAAAGAAAAAAATTATTAAAAGAAGATATTAATATATCTAAATTATATAGTTTAGAATGCCTATTATCTAAAGATGAATTTATGCATGACTTTAATATAAATTTAGATGCTGGATTAGATACTATTGGTGTATCTAAAAATTTAGACAAATATGGGAATAACGAACTGAGTCAAAATAAAGAATCTAAATGGTATCATTACTTCTTCAAAAGTCTTTTTAGTCCATTTAATTCTATTTTACTTGGTATAACTTTAGTTTTACTTTATACTGATATTTATTTGCAAGCATCTCCAAACTTCGCAAATATTATAGTTATATTAATCTTAGTATCAACAAGTACTTTCTTAGATTTTTTTCAAGCATTTAAATCAAATAAAGCTGCAAATAAAATAAAAGAACTTGTAACTACAACTGTTACTGTAATTAGAAATAGCTCTATCAAAAAAATCAAGACTAGTGAATTAGCAATTAATGACGTAGTTCTATTATCTTCTGGAAGTATGATACCTGCTGATTTAAGAATATTAGAATCAAATAATCTATATGTTAGGCAATCAACTCTAACTGGTGAGTCTGATAGTATAAAAAAACTAGATGAATCAACTATGTCCATTGATACTATTAATTCACTATCAGATTTAGATACAATTTGTTTTATGGGTACAAATGTTGTTAGTGGTACTGCAAAAGGTGTAGTAATAAAAAATGGAAACAATACCTATCTAGGACAAATTACAGATAGTGTAACAAAAAAATCTACTACTTCATTTGAACTAGGTATTCTCGGAATAAGTAAACTGCTAATTAAATTTATGTTTGTCATGATACCATTAGTATTTTTTCTCAATTTTTTAAAACATGATTTAATCACTTCTTTTACTTTTGCAGTTGCTATTGCAATTGGAATAACGCCACTTCTTCTTCCAGTTATACTTTCTTCAAGCCTTTCTAAAGGTGCAATAAAAATGTCAAAAAAGAAAACTATTGTTAAATCTCTTGATACTATTCAAAGTTTTGGTGCTATGAACATACTTTGTACAGATAAAACTGGTACTATAACAGATGATAATATTGTTGTTGATAGATACCTAAATGTTTATGGTAAGGATGATATTAGAATTTTAAAACATAGTCTTCTTAATGCCCACTTTCAAACTGGAGTATTTAGCAATATTGATAATGCAATTATTGAAAAAAGTAAACAAGAAAATATATATAATAACATTTTAAAGTATGCAAAAATTGATGAAATTCCTTTTGATTTTTCAAGACGTAGATTATCTGTTGTTGTTAGTGATGGTGAGAAAAAACAATTAATAACAAAAGGAGCTATTGAAGAAATTTTAAATATTTGTACCTTTATAGATTTTGAAGGAAAAGTTTCACCTCTAACAGATGAACTAAAATCTAATATTTTAGATTTTATCGAAAAATTAAATAATGATGGTTTACGTGTTATAGCTATTTGTCAAAAAAATAATATAACACTAGCTAATAAATTTTCTTCAAGTGATGAGTTTAATATGGTATTACTTGGCTTTATTTCTTTTTTAGATCCGCCTAAAGATAGTGCTACCTCTTCACTTACATCTTTAAATGAGCATGGAATAAGAACTATAATTTTAACTGGTGATAATAAAGAAATTACAAAATCAATTGCTAAAAAAATTAATTTAAATAGTGATAAAATAATTTTAGGGTCAGATATAGATAAACTTCATGATAATGCACTGTTAAATATACTTTCTAAATATAATATATATGCAAAATTATCACCAATTCAAAAATCTAGAATAGTTACTCTTTTAAAAAAGAATGACAATGTCGTAGGGTATATTGGTGATGGTATTAATGATAGTCCTTCTTTAGTAACTGCTGATATTGGTATTTCAGTAGACACAGCAGTTGATATTGCTAAAGAAAGTGCTGATATTATACTTTTAGAAAAAGATTTAGCAATTTTACTTCATGGTGTTACAGAAGGTAGAAAAACTTTTTCTAATATTATGAAATATATAAAAATGGCTATTAGTTTTAATTTTGGTGAAGTTTCATCTGTTATTATAGCAAGTATATTTTTACCTTTTTTACCTATTACACCAATACAATTATTAGTTCAAAGTTTATTATATGATTTCGGACAACTTACATTACCCTTTGATAATGTTGATGAAGAATATTTAAAAACTCCAAAAAAATGGAATACAAAAAGCTTGAAAAACTTCATGTTATTTATGGGGCCTGTAAGTTCTTGTTTTGACATGATTGTATTTTTATCACTTTGGTTTATTTTTAAAATACATGATGTGGCAACCTTTCAAACAGTTTGGTTTTCTTATGGTGTAGTTTCAAATCTAATTGGTATGCATATAATTAGAACTGCTAAAATTCCTTTTATCCAAAGTAATGCTAGTTTACCAGTATATATTTCTTCTATATTACTCAGTATTATAGCTATCGGATTTCCTTTTACCTTTTTAGGTAATTTAATTGGACTTGTTCCTATATCTTTAAACCTTTTATGGATAATACTTGGAGTTCCAATTTTATATATTTTTATAGCTTTAATTGCTAAAAAAATTTATATACGAAAATACGGTGAATGGATATAAAAAAAGCCCTTTATTTTAAAGAGCTTTTTTCTTCTTTTCATTCTAATTTTAATTGTTCTAAAATTTCATCAGTTAAATATGATTCTAAAATAGTATTATATTTTTCCATCTCTTCTTTAGATTCATATCCTCTACTTTTTATCATCTCTGGTAAATTGTTTTTTATTTGTTCATACATCTTACCATAATTTCCATAGTTCCCTTGTACTAAATCTATCATTTTATAGATTTTTTGTTGATTTGTTTGCTTTACTGTCATTGGATCCTCCTGTAATCATACCACATAAGTTATATATTTTATGTGAACATTATACATTTTTGCTTAAAGTTTGTCAATCAGCTTTCAATTATACTCCTTAAAGTATTTTCAATTTCCTTATTTGTGTATATTTGTCCACAATTTTTTATTTCATCTCCTATTTTAACTTCTATTAAAGTATTATTCTTTTCTCCAGAAAAATATTTAATAGCACCTCTTAATCTTTGCTTTTTTTCTTCGTCTATATTTGTTATATCAAGTGTTAAAACCTTCATTTCTGAAATTTCTAAATCTTTAATTTCATTAGCTATAATTGTTGCCGCTTCTTCTTCTCTTACACTTAATCTTCCATCTATTATTATTATATTTTCCTCTGTTATACTTCTTCCTGCATTTATAAATGAGTTTTCAAAACATAATATTTCTATTTGTCCATATAAATCTTCTACAGTAATAAAAGCCATTATTTTGTTATTTTTAGTATACTTTTTCTTAATACTTGTAATTACTCCTGCATATTTTACTTTTTGTCCATCTATAAATTTAGGTTTTTCTATAATTTCTTCTGAATTTATTTCAGAATCTGAATTTTCTTGTAAATTTCTTATATCTAAAGAACTTATTGTTGTTTGTATTTCTATTTGTTTTTTTAACTTTTCTAATGGATGTCCTGAAATATATATACCTAGCATTTCTTTTTCAATTGATAATAGTTCTTTAGTACTCATTTCTTCTTGCTCTAAAAATATATATTTTATTTCATTTAACTTGTTTTTTTCCTCATCTGTTCCTAAATCAAACATTGATACTTGTCCATTTAATCCTTTTTTCTTACTTGATTGTATATTATCTACTATATTTTCAAAAGAAGCTAAAAGTGTACTTCTTGTTTGATTAAATTCATCAAATACACCTGCTTTTATTAAACTTTCTATACATTTTTTATTTACAGATTCATCTGCTATTCTTTCACAAAAATCTGTAAAGCTCTTATAATTTCCTTCTTTATTTCTTTCGTTTACAATTGCTTCAACTGCTGCTATTCCTACATTTTTAATACTTCCTAAACCAAATCGTATTTTACCTTCTTTTGCTGTAAATTTTGTAAAACTTTCATTTATTTCTGGCTTAAGAATTTTAACATCAAGTGCTTTACATTCTTCGATATACTGTGGTATTTTATCTAAATTACCTAAAAAACTATTTAATGTTGCTGCCATAAATTCTGCTGGATAATATGCTTTTAAATATGCTGTTCTATATGCTATTACCGCATAACACGCCGCATGTGATTTATTAAATGCGTATTTTGCAAATTCTGCCATTTCGTCAAATATCTTATTTGCAGAAATAGCATCTATTCCGTTTCTAACACAGCCTTTAACTTCTATTTCTCCATTTTCATCAAGTTGACCATTAATAAATATCTGTCTTTCTTTTTCCATAACATCGAGTTTCTTTTTCCCCATTGCTCTTCTTACTAAGTCGGCTCTTCCTAAAGAATATCCAGCTAGATCTCTTACTATTTGCATAACTTGTTCTTGATATACCATACACCCATATGTTACATTTAATATTGGTTCTAATGCAGGGTGTGTGTATTCATTATGCCCAGGATTTAGTTTTCCTTTAACATATCTTGGTATTTGATCCATTGGTCCTGGTCTATATAACGAAACACCTGCAATTAAATCTTCTAAACAATCTGGTTTTAATTCTCTCATAAAGTTTGTCATACCTTGAGATTCAAATTGAAATATACCTGAAGTTTTACCTTCGTGCCATAATTTATATACTTTAAAATCATTCATTTCTCTATCAAATTCAATATCAACTTCCTTATTCTCTTTTACTAGATTAATTGTATCTTGAATTACAGTTAATGTTCTAAGTCCTAAAAAGTCCATTTTCAATAACCCTAATTCTTCTAAAGTTGTCATAATAAATTGTGTTGAAATCTGATTTTCTCTAACATAAAGTGGTACATAATTATCTACCGGATCTTTTGTTATAACTACTCCGGCAAGCATGTGTTGATGCCTGTCTTGGCATTCCTTCTAATCCCATTGCAATATCTAATACACCTTTTACTTTTGAATCAGATTCATATAGTGTTTTTAATTCCTTATTTTGAGCTAATGCTTTTTCTATTGTTATATGTAACTCATTTGGTATCATCTTAGCTAAACTATCTGCTTCTGCATATGGAATATCTAATGCTCTTGATACGTCTCTAATTACCATTCTAGCTGACATAGTACCAAATGTTATAATTTGTGATACATGGTCATGCCCATATTTATTTGATACATAGTCTATTACTTCTTGTCTTCTTTCATAACAAAAGTCAATATCAAAATCAGGCATACTTATTCTATCAGGATTTAAAAATCTTTCAAATATTAATCCATATTCCATAGGATCTATATCTGTTATTCCTAACGAATATGCTAAGATAGATCCCGCTCCAGATCCTCTTCCTGGTCCTACTGGTATATTATTTTGTTTTGCATAATGTATAAAATCCCACACAATTAAAAAATAGTCTATATATCCCATTTTTTCAATAACACTAATTTCATATTCTGCTCTTTTTAATATTTCTTCACTTGGATTTTCTCCATATCGTTCTTTTATTCCATCTTGAGAAACTTTTTTTAAGAAATCTAAATGTGTGTTATATTCTTCTGGAACATCATAATTTGGAAGTATTGTATTTCCAAATTCAAACTCAACATTACATTTTTCTGCAATTTTAACTGTATTTTCTATTGCGTCTGGAAATGCTGAAAAATATTTACTCATTTCTTCTGGTGATTTTATATATAGTTCTTCTGTTTCAAATTTCATTCTATCTGTATCACTCATTCTTTTACCAGTTTGAATACATAATAGAACTTCATGATTATAGCTATCTTCTTTTTTCAAATAATGTGCATCATTTGTTGTTACAAGTGGTATATCTAACTTTCTTGCTAATGTTACTAATTTTTGATTTGCTAATACTTGTTCATCTAACCCATTATTTTGAATTTCTATGTAATAATCTTCTCCAAATATGTTTTTGTGCCATAATGCTATTTCTTCTGCTTTTTCTATTTCACCATTTAATAAAGCTTGGTTTACACTTCCAGCCAAACATGCACTTAAACAAATAAGTCCTTCACTATATTTTTCTAATATTTCTAAATCTATACGTGGCTTATAGTAATATCCTTCTAAAAAACTAAGTGAAACTAACTTACTTAAATTCTGATAACCTTTCATATTTTTAGCAAGTAATATTAAATGGTTATATCTATTATCTATTCCAGGTTCTTTATCAAATCTAGTTCTATTTGCTACATATACTTCACATCCAATTATAGGTTTAACATTTTCTTTTTTACATGATTTATAGAAATCTATTACACCATACATTACTCCATGATCAGTAATTGCAATAGAATCCATTCCTAGTTCTTTTGCTCTTTTAGGTAAATCTTTTATTCTATTTGCTCCATCTAGTAAACTGTATTCACTATGGACATGCAAGTGTACAAAATTCGACATTTTACTCTCCTATTTATCTATATTCTTTATCATTTTCTACTCTCTATTTTTTTCCTTTACAACTTCTATAAACTCATCTAATAAAGAAAAATCAATTGATTTATCATAATATTCATCGTAAATTTCTAATATTATTGACATACTATCTTCTTTTTCTTCTTTTGTTACAATTTGTTGTATTTTTTGAGTATCTATTCCTATTCCTTTAATTGTATGAAGATTCCGCTTATCCATTGATAAACTCTCTACATCACTATAATTACCATACATCCATAAGTTTCATAGTTTCTTCAAAGCCTTCTGAAAAGAATATTTTTTCACTTTTTTCAATCCACATTGCATTTTCACCTATTTTAGGCTTTAATCCTTCTTTATTAATGTTGTTCATGTTTCCACTATTCGTAAAATGTAAATATGATTTTATTCCTTTATTTTTTTCCAATTCATATATTGATTGCACTGTTATTTTTTCCATATAATATATCCCCCTAATCACTTTCTCTTACGTATTTATCTACTATTCTATATTCCTTAAGTCTATTTGTCAACTCCTAATATATTTTCAGTATTGATAACATTTGACATACAACTAATTTTTAGCTATAATTTTCAAATGAAAGGGTGAAACTAAATTATGAGCTATATATATGAAAGAAAAGTAAATTATTATGAAACAGATAAAATGGGAGTTGTTCATCATTCAAACTATATTAGATTTTTAGAAGAAGCTCGTTGCTATTTTTTAGAATCTTATGATTTCCCATATTCTGAATTTGAGAAAAAAGGAATTTCAATCCCTGTTATAAATGTAAATTGTAACTATAAGACACATGTTACATTTAATGACATTATTGTAATTTCTGTTTCTATAAAAGAATATACTGGTGTTAGAGTTGTTATACATTATGAACTAACAAATAAAAAAACTGGAAATATTGTAATGATTGCTGAAACAAAACATTGTTTTACAAATTCTAGTATTAGACCTATTAATCTAAAAAAAATATGTCCAGAATTTGACTTTAAATTTAATAACCTAATTAGTACAGATTAAACAAAAACTACTAACTTATGCTCTATACATAAATTAGTAGTTTTAATTTTATTACTCTTTTTTTAGTTTTTCTATTTCTTTTTGTTCTATTCCTACTGCAGTATTTGTCCAAGATATTCTTAAATTTGCTAATTCATCTCCACTCATTATATATATGTGATAATTTCCTATTGGAATTAATTCCTTACTAATCGGCGTAGTAATTTCATTACCACTTTCCATTTTCAATTCATACACCTTATCTGAAACGAAATATAATTTATTTTCATCACTCGCGACTGCTCCTGGTAATTTAATATTAGGAACTAATTGAACACCATTATCCTTTATTTCTGCTTCAGCTACATTAAATAACTTACTATTTGGTAATTTATCTACTTCTATTGCTTCTTCTTGCATAATTAATTTTCCTATCCTTTTGGGTTCTATTTCTAAATTTAATTGACTAACATTATCATACGGATTTATACGTTGCACTCTGTATGTATTACCTGAATAAAATTCACCACTTACTTTACTTTCAAACACTATATTCCCATCTTTTACTTCTTGTACTAGTGTATAGCTTTGACCATTGTAACCATCTGCTGAATCATAAGATGGATTTCCTTCTTCATCTCTAACCATTCCTCCAAAATTAATTAAAACATGATTCTCCGCAATGTATTGTACGCTACCAACAAATGCTGACAATCCTTCTATTCCCAACGTTTTGCCATATTGCCAAATTTGTTCTATTGTCATATTTTTTTCACTTACACGATAAATTACAGCTCTAGAATAACCTTCAGTTACATCTATAATTTCATCTTTTGTTTTACTTCTGAAATTGCCATTATCAAATACTAATATATCTCCATTTTCTAACCATTGTACATTATGCTGCCCATATGACCATTCAAACTCTAAACTAGTAGGTGTAAGTAACTTTTTTTCAATCTCTTTTGTCCACATATCATTATGATCGGATATTATAAAATCTACATTATTTGTATTTAAATTCAAACATATAATAACGTCTTGGTTTCTTCCCGATATTAAAAGTTGATTTGTGTTTTTATTGTAGCTTATACTATTTATATGGATCCAATCATGACTATCACTACCATAATTTACATCACTTACTCTATTACCATTTTCATCTAAATTTGGTACTGGAAAATAATAATCCATATCCCATAAATTAATAATTTCACCTGTACTTCTATCTAATTCATATATAGTATCCTCTACTACTTCTCCTGATATATCATTGCCAACAACAATTAAATTTCCATTTTCAATTTCTATTGCATCATGGTGTATCCCATTATGTATATATTCTGTGTATATTTTTCCTGTAAGGTCAAATTCATACATTGAATCTACATAATATAAATTTCCTGTTGATTTTTCAGAGCTAATTAAATAATTACCATTTTCTAGTTGATTTAGGAATCCCATATTTCCCAGATTATATTTTGTAATCGCCCATCTTACATCACCATTACTATCAATTGCATGAATATATCCATTTCCTGTAAAATCAACTACAGAATAAAAGGTAAGTCCTTCTTCCATTTCTTCTGAAATTTCCTTTGTCACTGTTGATTGAATAAAAGTTTCTGGAAGTTTATTTCCTGACAATTCTAAAACTTTACTCTCACTCGTACCATTAACGTAATTTGCAGTCAAAGTAACCTTAGTAAATTTTTCTTCATATAAGCCATATATAGGTATTTGATGTTCTGTCTTTATTTCTTCAAATATTTTTGTAAGTGTTTCTCCTCCATTTAACCCACTTACTTCTAGTGTTATATATGCTGGTTCCTTAGTTTCAAAAAGAGTCACAGCTGATAATGGTGCTATTGAATATGGATCAATTATTGTAAATGGATTTAATAATGTATAATCTCCTTCTGAATAATCTCTAACTATATTTTTACTTATTTTTGCCTGATATTCCAAAATATCGTCTGAAATTACTTTTTCTATTTCGTTTTTAATATCACCTATTAGTAATGTATAATCTACAACTACACTATTATATGTATAACCATCACTAACTATTAACTTAATTGTGTATTCTCCTTCTATTAATCCATTTAAATTCAAATGTGCAGCTGTAAACCCTGCAGTTTCATGAAGTTGATTTTTCACTTCTTCTGGTACAGTTGATTGTTTTGTCTTACTATAATCCACTCTATTTGAATACCAATATTCATCACCTGTCTCAGTATTAGTTAAAATCATAGCATGTCTTTTTATTATCTTATCTAAATCTTCTTGTACCGCTGCCCAACCTGAAATATTTAAATAATTTTCTGTTGCTTCTATATTTTGAATTTGATAATCTACTGTCTCTTCTTTTATCTCATACCAATTATTGTACTTAATTACAGAATTTTGTGACATATATGCATATTCACTATTAACACTGCCTATTCCTTCCCATGCAGAATATAATGTTTCTATATCTACTTTTTCTGCTCTATATGTACTAATATCCATTTCAAATCCTAATATAATCTCTCCATTTTTATTTACAGCTAAAACTTTTGATGGTGAAATCAAACCTTCCGGTATACTATTTGAACCTACATGAACATTATTTGAAATAGTATCAAAATTTCCTAGGTATAGTCCATCTTCTTCTATATACATAGTACTTCCATGGATAGATGATATACCTTCAGTACCAAATTCTTTTCCCCAATCCCAAATTTGTTCTACTGTCATATTATTTTCATCTATTCTATAATGTACCATTCGACTATACATATCTTCAATCGGATAATCATCAACTGTGCCTTCCATTCCTCTTTGTACACCATTATCAAATATTGTTATATCTATAATACCATTTCCATTATCTGAAACTAGTCTAGCATCATGCTGCGAATAAAACCATTCAAAATTTTCTCCAATAGGTTTTAACATTTTATCTTTATTTTCTGGCGAAGCTTCCTCATTTGGAGATAAAATCCATTCAATCTCCATATCTGGATAACTTAATTTAGCCACAGCATGTTGATTTCTCATCGAAACAAAAATTGAATTTTCTCCAGCATATGCTATTGTATTAAAATGCTGCCAATCACTTTTATCTCCGAAGTTACGTACTTGAAAAGAACCATGTTCTTTATTAAAATATTCACTCCAATTAATATTTTTAATTATTTCATAATTTTCAAGATCTAATATAGTATCATATGTAAAATATGTATTATTCTCTAACTGTAATATATCATGATGTACTTCTATGTTTGAAATATCTATTTCTTTATACATATTCCCCATATAATCAACTTCGTATAATGTTCTATCATCTTCATAACAATTTTCAGATAAAATAATATGACCATTTTCTGTAATTTCATCAACTGATGACCCCCCTGTAGAAATAGTAAACCATCCTCTTATGTCTCCATTTACGTCTATCAATATTCTATTATCATTTTTTATTTGATATAATCCCTCAGATACATTTTCTAAATTTTGATGTGTTACTCTGATTTTATCTTTAAGTCCTTCTGGCAAACTTTCTGTTTTCACTTTATATGTATGCGTTTCCACTAAATCTTCTGTTTGAATGATAACTTTCACATTGTTTTCACCTTCATATAATCCGATTAGTGGAATTTGATGTAATATATTTTTTTCTTCAACTATATTTGTAATTGTTGTAAGATCTATAGCTTTTTCTGTATTCCCTCTTCCTTCAATTATAGTTGTAATTGTTGAATACTCTTCTGTTTCAAAACAAATCAACGCACTTAATGGTGCTATTTCGTATGGATTAACTATAATATATGGGTTTTGAGGTGTATATTTCACTTTTTTAAGTTCTTCTAAATATTCAACATTCAACTTATTATTATTGCTTGAATAACCTTTAAATTGTTCTTGTGTTATTCTAAAATCTATTACTTTTTCCTCTACTATACTAACTAGACCTCCTATTTCAAGTTCAGCTGTTAATTTTAGATTATCTTCATCTATTATTTTTGGTATTTCAAAACAAATCCATCCTCTTACATCTATTGATGAATAATCGTGTTTTAAGTAATCATATCCATGCTCAGATAAAAATATATCATTTTTTATTCTTTTATACTTTTTTCCGTTTACATACATATATATGTTATCTAAGTTTATTTTTTCACCTTCTTTTATTTCTATATTTACATCTAGTAATAAAAAAGACATGCCTTCAGATGGTTCATTAAAAAATGTAACTAGTTCTGTTTCTCCACCATATAAACTTTCTGTAACTACTGTTTCTAATTCTTCTAATACTACATATGATTCTATCTCAACTTTTTCTACATTCACTATTTTCTGAGTAGACATTATAATAGCTAACCCAACTATTATTACTAATATTAACATTATTCTTTTGCAAATTCCCATTATTTTTCTCTCTCTCTCAACTTATATAACTATCATAATTGTTTTGTTTTTTTTTGTCAATAATATTTATTACTTTATATTATTAAAAGAAAATTTACCTAATATAAAAAGAATTTAAGTATTTTACCACTTAAATTCTTTTTTACTAATTATTAAAATATCTTTTTAATAATCCATCAAATCCTCTACCATGTCTTGCTTCATCTTTACACATTTCATGTACTGTATCGTGTACTGCATCATATCCTAATTCTTTTGCTCTTGTTGCTATTGCTTTTTTCCCCATACAAGCACCTTGTTCTGCATCTGCTCTCATTTCAATATTTTTCTTAGTGCTATTTGTTACAACTTCACCTAATAATTCTGCAAATTTAGCAGCATGTTCTGCTTCTTCAAATGCATATCTTTTAAATGTTTCTGCAATTTCTGGGTATCCTTCTCTATCAGCTTGACGACTCATTGCTAAATACATACCAACTTCTGTACATTCACCCATAAAATTATCTCTTAAACCTTTTACAACTTCTTCATCTAGTCCTTTTGCAACACCTACTACATGTTCATCTGCATATTTTTTTTTACCTGATACATCTTCTGTTTTTTCTTCAAACATTTCTGGCCCTACACCACATAAAGGACATTTTTCTATTACTGTTTCTCCTTCATGAACATATCCACAAACTTTGCATACAAATTTTTTCATAACTTTCCTCCTTATTTTTATTACTACTTTATTATATCTTCTTTTTTTTAAATGTCAACTTTAAAATCTAAATCTTATTAGTTTTATCTTTTTCATATTTTTTATGTCATTTTCTACCAAAATATTTACTTAAAAAGCAAAAAAGTACTTTTTTTTTACTAAGGTGTGTGATATAATTCAAAAAATAAAACTTAAGATAAATAATATTAATTAATAGGAGGAATTTATGGATTTTAGTAAATGCAATAGATGTGGGAGTTTTTATATTAATGAAGGATCGGTATGTCCTAAATGTTATGCTAAAGATAATTTAGAATTAGCTACTTTTAAAAGCTATGTAGGTGAATTTGGTCTAAATGATTCAATAAGCTCTATCTCGGTAGAAACTGGAATATCACAAAAAAATATTAATAGATATATTGAAAATGGGAATTTTGAAATAAATGATACTACTGACCAAGTATCTAACAAAAATACTGGATATACTAACACTATATTTAACTAATAATTTATTTGAAAGGACGTTTATATGAAAAATATATTTGAAACATTACACGAAAGAGGATTTATTGAGCAAATGACTCACCCAGAAGAAATAAAACAACTTTTTAATAAAGAATCTGTGCCCTTTTATTTAGGAATAGACCCAACCGCAGATAGCTTACATGTTGGTCACTTTGTTTCTTTAATGGTTGCTTCACAACTACAAAAAGCAGGACATAAACCAATTATATTAGTAGGTGGCGGTACTGCTGTTATAGGAGATCCGTCTGGTAGAACAGATATGAGACAAATGTTAACAACTGAAGCTTTAGAACATAATGTTAATTCTCTAAAAAAACAAATTTCAAGATTTGTTGATTTTTCTGGTGAAAATGCTGCGATAATTGTAAATAATGCAGATTGGTTATTAGATTTAAGATTTATTAACTTTATGAGAGATATTGGAAGTTTATTTTCAGTTAATAAAATGCTTGCAGCTGACTGCTATAAACAAAGATTAGAAACTGGATTAACTTTTTTTGAAATGAGCTATATGTTAATGCAATCTTATGACTTTTTACATTTATATAATACTTATGGATGTAAATTACAAATTGGTGGAAATGACCAATGGTCTAATATTATTGGTGGTGTTGACTTAATTAGAAAAATAGGAAAAGATGATTCATTTGGACTTACATTCAAATTACTTACAACAAAAGATGGTAAAAAAATGGGTAAAACACAAAAAGGTGCTTTATGGTTAGACCCTAATAAAACTTCTCCTTATGATTTTTATCAATATTGGAGAAATATAGAAGATTCAAGTGTAGAAACAGTTTTAAAAATGTTAACATTTTTACCAATAGAAAAGATTACTGAATTATCTAACTTAGAAGGAAACTTAATTAATGAAGCAAAAAAAGTTGCAGCTTATGAAGTAACAAAGTTAATTCATGGTGAAGAAGAAGCTAAAAAAGCTGAAGAAGCTTCTAATGCTTTGTTTACTGGTTCTGGTAGTTTAGACAATATGCCTACAGTAAAAATAGCTACTTATGAGATTACTATATTAGATGCTATTATTTTATGTAATATAGCGCCCTCTAAAGGTCAAGCTAGAATATTAATTAATCAAGGTGGTATAACTTTAAATGATGAAAAAATATCAGATGTGAATTTAATTCTTTCAGAAACAGACTTTTCTCAAGGTTATGCTATATTAAGAAAAGGTAAAAAAATATTTTATAAATTAGAAAAATAATTTAATTTGAAATTGAAAATTTTAAAAAAAGAGGAATTAGTTTTCCTCTTTTTCATTTTATCTGTTGTTTTCAACTATATCTATTATATCTGAAATATATTCACCTATTACTGGTATATTTAAAGCAACTATTCTTTGAAGTATTATAATTATTATTGCAGTTATCACAGTAAAACCTATTCCTATCCCCATTCCTCTTGATATTCCCGCAAAAAAATTTCTTTTGAAAATTTCTTTTTTATTTCCTAATATATATACCAATTCTGAAATATTATTTTTTCTTATTTCTTCTAGTAACTGATTTATTGATTTTTGCAAAATATTTAATTTATCTTTTTTAATTTTTATTTTCATTTTTCTAAACATAAAATCCACCCTATTATTTAGGATGGATTTTATTTGTTTTTTTATTCTATTTTTATTGTTTATTATTTTTTATTTCAAACTTTACTTTTTAACTAATATTTATTTAACTTATACATTTTCAGAATTATTTTGTAATTCATTTTCTTCTTGTTCCTCGTTTAATCCCTCAGTCTCATCTTTTTCTGTATCTTGTAATTCTTCCAATGAATCTATTAATTCTTGTAATCTTTCAATATCTTTCCCCATTAGCTCCCAATCATTACTTTGATTTGAATCTTTTAAATTGTTATTAGCTTTTATAATTGCTTCTATTAAACCTTTAATATCATCTGTATTTTCTATTTCTATATCAGAAGCTTCTGTTGATAATAAATTCATTAATGCTTCCTCAAAATTATCACCTATAGCAACTTTATCTCCTGATGAAACAATTACTTTTTTAAGTATTGGCACTTGTTTTTCTGGGTCATTTAACATTGTTTGATATACTGGTTCTACATACAAAAGAGTTCCTCCGATTGGCACAATTATCATATTTTTAGTTACTTTTGTACCTATTACATTAAGTGTTTCTAATTCAGCAGCTATTGCTTCATCTTCTTCTATTTGACTGTTTAATTGAAGAGGACTAACTATATTGCTATCTTCTGAAAATTTATATAATACTAATTTATTTTCTGTTCCACTTGTTCCTACTAAATATGAATTAATGTTTTGTCTTCCTTCTTTACTATACATTTGTATTAATCCAATACTTTGTCCTTCACTTGTATTTACCATAGTATAATATGGTTCTAAGTATGTTCCTATTGAAGTATTTGTACTACTTGAACTAACTTTTATATAATCCCATATATCATCTTCTCTATATAAAACATCTGGTTTTACATTATGATATACTTTTAAGACTTCTGATTGCACTTCATATAAAAATTTCGGATAAGTAAAATGTTCACTTATATTACTTGGTATTTCTTCATCTAAATCAACAAATAAATCCCCATATATTTTTTGATATGCCATTGCAATTGGATCTGTTTGATCAGTTATATAATATGACATTGTACCATCATATGCATCAATTATTACTTTTACTGAATTTCTTATATAATTTATTTCACTTGTAGTATTATTATATTCTATTTTTGTATATTGTGAATATGGATAGTTACTAGATACAGTATATGCATCTATAAGCCATAACAAGTTACCATCATCTGTTATAATTGTATATGGTTCTTCATCATATCTTAAATATGGTAACGCTTTATTTACTCTATCTAAAATTTGTGTATTTAATAAGATTTTACTATCACTTGTTATATCTGTTGAAAATGCAAGATCAAAATTCAGCTTAGATATTCCTAATATTAATCTATCTAACAATCCAAGTTCAAGACCTGCTTTACCGCTATATGATGACATATGATCAATACCATTATCATCTGTATAGTCATACTCTACTTTTTCTTCAATATTAGTTATTACTATCTCATTTGTTTCCATTCCAAAATATATTCTTGGTTCTGAAATAGCTATTTTTTCATCTTCTCCTGATATTTCTTTTTGTATATATTCTACATTTCCTGATTCATCACTTTTAGTTGCTGATAATACAACTTCTCCCATTCCATGCGTATATTCATATGTTCTATTATTATATGTTCTATCACTTGCTGCTATTTCTCTAGGTGCTAAATATACCAGTTCAGTTTTCCCATCTAACTCATATTTAGCTAAACTTACATCTCTATATGTAAATTGTCCTTTTGCTGTCTGATTATTCATTAAAGATTTTATAACAACATCTTCTGAAATTATTGGTATATTATCAATTATGTCCTGATTAGCTTCTACTTCAGTTTGAGTAATTGTTCCAGTATATTCTAAATTTATTTCTTCTATATCTAAATCATATGCACTTTTAGTGCTTTCTATATTCTCAGAAATAAAATCTTCTTCTTTATCTAACTTATTTTGACTCACATATACTAAATCAAATACTGTCATAACTAAAAAAAGTGATATTAAGTATACCGGTATTATAGCTAAACTTTTTATTACACTACTAGTTTCTCTTTTCTTGAATTTTTTTATAGCTCTAAGTACTGATATTATTATAATTATTGAGAAAAGAATATATCCCCACAATTGAATGGTAGTTGCAGTTAATCCTGCTCCAACAAGTTCTATATTTTCACCTATCTCAAGTATTTTTCCTAATGACATATTTTGTATATTTAAAAATGTTGAAATTGCTATACCTATTGTTATTAACATAACATTTCTTAATGTTTTTTTCATAATATGACTGTTCCATATCATCTCACCATCTATTCCATCGAAATATCTATTAAATATTATAATATAGTATAATACTGAATATGCTATAAGTCCTATAAATAGATATATAAAATATGTAATACTTGTACTTAATAATGGTTTTAAAAATACAAAATATGATATATCTAATCCAAATATTGAATCTACTATACCAAATGATGTAGAGTTTAATGCAAGCATTATCTGCTCTGTAAATACATTTGTTATTACAATACTTAATATTGTAGCTATTACTAAAGATAATGACTTATTTAAAAGTTTTGGCATTTCTTTTTTCTCTTTATCAAAGAATTCTTTTAAACCTTTTTTTATTCCTCTATTTGTCATATATACAATAAAATATATACATATAAAACTGACAATCATTATTGTGTTTTGATATGTTAAATTAGTATAAAATACATCTAAATATCTCTCACCTAATTCTAAGTATTCTAAGTAATTTGCCCTTAAATTTATTCCTGTTATAAGTATAAATATAGCTATGAATATTAAAACAGCAACCATTCTATTTTGTTTTTTAAATATTTCTTTTATTTTAATTTTTAATTTTTGTTTTGGTATTTCTTCTTTTACATTTTCTTTTATTTCTTTATTCTTTAATTCTTCCACAAAATTTCCTCCCTATATTATTGCCTTAATAAAATCTTCTGAATTAAATATCTCCATATCATCTATTTGTTCTCCAACACCAATAAACTTAACTGGTATGTTATTTTGTTCTACTATTCCAATTACAACTCCACCTTTTGCTGTTCCATCTAATTTTGTAAGTACTAATCCTGTTATGTCTGCTTCTTGCTTAAATGCTGAAACTTGTGAAATTGCATTTTGACCAGTTGTCCCATCTAGAACAAGTAATACTTCTTTATTTGCATTTTCCATTTCTTTATTTATAACTTTTTGAATTTTATTTAATTCATCCATTAAGTATTTCTTGTTATGAAGTCTTCCTGCAGTATCTACAATTAATACATCTGCATTTTGTTCTTTTACTGTTTTTATTGCATCATATACTACTGAAGCAGGATCTATTCCTTCATCTCTTTTTACTATTTCTGCACCTGCTCTTTTAGCCCAAATCTCTAATTGCTCTACAGCTGCTGCTCTAAAAGTATCTGCTGCTGCTACTACAACTTTTTTCCCATCTTTTGCAAGTCTATTTGCCATTTTACCTATTGAAGTTGTTTTCCCTACTCCATTTACACCAACAACTAGTATTACTGATGGTTTTGTATTTAAGTTTAAAGATACACCTGTTATATCTAATATTTTCTGCATCTCCTGTCTTAAAGCTTTTTTTACATCTTCTTCATCTTCTATTTTTTCTTTTTTCATTCTTGTTCTTAAATTGTCAATTATTTTTACTGAAGTATCTACTCCAATATCTGACATTATTAATATTTCTTCTAATTCTTCTAAAAAATTCTCATCAACTTTTTTAAAGTTTAAAAATACATTACTTATTTTTTCTCCAAATGATGTTCTTGTTTTATTCATTCCTTGTTTTAATTTATCAAAAAATCCCATTTTGCTATCTCCTTTTTTCTTCTAATCAATATATATTATACACTTATATCCTTTATTTTTCAAGGTATTTAATGTATAAATGTAATTAATACTTATATACGATATATTTTAACCAAAACAATACAGATATCTATTTAGATATCTGTATTTACATTACTTCTAATATTCTATTTGCTCTATATTTTCCTGACACATACAATCTCTTTTTTCATTATTTTCACTTACTATACTTTCAGTTGTTAATATCATAGCTGATACAGAGATTGCATTTTCAATTGCACTTCTTGTTACTTTTGTTGGATCAACTATTCCTACTTTTTTCATATCAACAAAGCTTTGAGTTAATACATCATATCCTATATTTATTTCTGATTTTTTCATCTTTTCAACTATGATTGCTGGTTCTAATCCACTATTTGTAACTATTTGTTTTAATGGCTCTTCTAAAGATTTCAAAACAATTTTAACACCTATCTTTTCTTCTTCTCCCACAGCATTGTATAACTCTTCTACTTCAGGAATTATATTTATAAGAGCTGTTCCTCCTCCTGCAACAATTCCTTCTTCTACTGCTGCTTTTGTTGCTGAGAGTGCATCTTCAATTCTTAATTTTTTTTCTTTCATTTCAATTTCTGTAGCAGCTCCTACATATATGACTCCTACTCCTCCAGAAATTTTAGCAAGCCTTTCTTGTAATCCTTCTTTATCATATTCACTTAAAGTTTCATTTATTTGAACTTTTATATTTTCTACTCTATTTTTAATTTCCTCCGTATCACCTGCTCCATCTATAATTATTGTACTATCTTTTAATATTTTTACCTGTTTTGCTCTTCCTAATTGCTCTATACTAATGTCTTTTAATTCAAAACCTAATTCTTCTGAAATAACTTCTGCACCTGTTAATATACTAATATCTTCTAAGTATTCTTTTCGTCTCTCCCCAAAACTAGGCGCTCTTACTGCTACTACATTTAATATCCCTCTTAATTTATTTACAACAAGTGTTGACAAGGCTTCACCTTCTACATCTTCTGCAATTATTAGCAATTTACCTGATATACCTATGAGAGACTCTAAAAGTGGTAATATTTCTTGTATGTTTGATATTTTTTTATCTGTCACTAATATGTATGGATTATCTAATATTGCTTCCATCTTTTCTGTATTTGTAACCATATATGGAGATAAATATCCTTTATCAAACTGCATTCCTTCAACAATTTCTAAAGTTGTTATTGATGTTTTTGATTCTTCTATAGTTATAACTCCATCAATAGATACTTTTTCCATTGCATCTGCTATTAGTTCTCCTATTTCTTTATTATTTGCTGAAATGCTTGCTACTCTTGATATATCTTCTTTCCCTATAACTTCTGTACTATTTTTATTCAATTCTTCTTTTATAAGTTCTAAAGCTTTTTCCATCCCTCTTTTTATTCCTATAGGCTCTGCTCCTGCTGCTACATTTTTAATACCTTCTTTTATCATACTTTGTGCAAGTACTGTAGCTGTTGTTGTGCCGTCTCCTGCTATATCATTTGTTTTAGTAGCTACTTCTTTTACAAGTCGTGCTCCCATGTTTTCAAATTGATTTTCTAACTCTATCTCTTTAGCTATTGTAACACCATCATTAGTAATTAGTGGTGATCCATAACTTTTATCTAACACAACATTTCTTCCTTTTGGTCCTAATGTTACTTTTACAGTATTTGCTAGTTTATTTATTCCTTCTAGCATTAACTTTCTAGCTTCTTCTCCGAATTTAATAGTTTTAAACATTTATTTTTCTCCTTTCAATTTCATACTTATTTTATTTAGTAAATAACTGCTAAAATATCTTCTTCTTTTACAATCTTATATTCTTTTTCTTCATATTCTATATCTGTTCCAGCATATTTATTTATTATAACTTTATCTCCTTTTTTTATTAGCATTTCTAAAAAATCTCCATCTTCATCTCTTTTACCATCTCCTATTTCAATTACTACTCCTAGTATTGGTTTTTCTTGCACTTTTTGCGATAATATTATTCCGCTTTTTGTTATTTGCTCTTGTTCTTTCATCTGAATTAAAACTCTATCTCCTACAGGTTTTAGCATATATACCTCCTTATTTATAATTATTTTTATTTACAAATATATTATATTCACTTAATAAACTATTTATGACTCAATTTACTTCACACTATTATTTTTAGTTTTTACTTTTCTACATAAAAAAACTAAAAAAGAAATTATATTAAATAATTTCTTTTTTAGTTTCTCTTTTATAGCTTATTTAAGCTGATTTTAACCATTTATTTTTTACATTCTACTAAATTTACTGTTTCTGAATTAAATAGCTCTATTATACTTTCCTCAGTTGCTTCTAAACATTTAATTAGAATCATTTTCCCGTTATATCCACATAATGCATATTTAGGATATATGTCTTTATTAAAAGTTTCTGCAATTTCTTGGTGGAAATAAGGGCTTTGAACTACATATATAATATTCTTAGCTGCTTCTTCTATAGACTCGCAACTTTCGTTTACATGTAGTACTATCGTCTTATTTCTAAAAGATAATATTTCTATTTTTTCATCTTTTATGCTTAGCATATTTCTATTTGCTGCAACTTCTTTCTTGTTTTTTTTATAAAAGCCTTGATATGTGATAAAACTATCACTAATTTCTTCACATTCTTTTTGAGTATAGTTTGCTTCTTCTCTTAATATTTTTGATAATAATTTATCTGCTTGTTTTAAAAACTTATTATCTAAGATATTTAGAATAATATTAATTTTAATATTATCAAATACAAACTCAAGCTCCTCTATATTTCCAGTTATACCAAATAGACTACATTTTTGGTGGGTAGCTTTCAATATATCAAAAAAGCTTTTTCTTGAAATTTCTTTTGATATAACTTTAACAGTTATATAGAATTTACCCGATTCACTAAGTCTAAATCCTTTTATCTGCTGGTATTTTTCATTATTAACTAATTCATTATACCTAACACCTGCAACTATTTCTTGAAATATTGTTTTTCTTGATTTAGTCTTTCCATCATAATGCCATTTTCCATAATCTGGAATCTTGCAAATCAACTGTCTTTCAAAGACTTTTAATTCTGCACACACTTTTTCATCATTTACTAATTCATATATTGCATCAATATATTCTTCTACACTATACCGCTCTCCCATTTTTAATTCTAGAACACTTTCATTTTCAATAATGCACAGCTTTGAAAAAGCAAATTCATCCATTTGAGTTTTGAGAATTATTTTATTCCCTTCTTTTTTTAGTATCTTCATGCTATTTTCCTCCTTTTGTAGAACATAATGGTTTATACGAATTTTATGAGGACAGTATAACATATATACTAATCTTTTTCAAGTCTTGCCTTGCTTTTTAGCTGTAAACAAGATATAATATGAATATGAAAAAATTAATTGTAAATGAAAAATATAATGAAAAAAACTTAAACACATATTTATTAGATAATATTTCTAATTTATCTAATAATTTGTTATATAAAACTCTTAGAAAAAAAGATATTAAAATAAATGGAAAAAGAATAAATTCTAATGTAAAAATATATTGTGGAGATATTATAGAAGCATATATTTCGGATTCAGAATTAAATCAAGTATCATATAATTTAGATATCTTTTTTGAAGATGAAAATATTTTAATTATCAATAAACCATATAACTTAGAAGTAACTGGTGATAATAGCTTAACAACTAGAGTTCATTATGCATATAAAGAAAATCTCTATCTACCTATGCCATGCCATAGAATTGATAGAAATACAACAGGTCTTGTATTATTTGCAAAAAATAATGAATCTTTAAATATTTTATTCGATAAATTTAAAAACCATGAAATCGAAAAACACTATAAAGCTTTAGTATATAATATACCTAAAAAGAATAAATCATATGAAGAAGCTTATTTATTTAAAGATACTAAAAAATCTCAAGTATTTATCTATAATGAACTTAAAAAAGGTAGTAGCAAAATAATTACAATTTATGAAGTACTAGAAAAATATGATAATAATACAACTCTTTTAGATGTTGAAATTAAAACTGGTAAAACACATCAAATTAGAGCACATCTTTCATACTTAGGATATCCAATAATTGGAGATGGTAAATATGGTATTAATGATATAAATAAAAAATTTAAAAAGAAATATCAAATGTTAACAAGTTATATATTAAAGTTTAATTTTAATTCTGATAGTGGTATTTTAAACTATCTAAATGGAAAACAATTTAAGTTGAAATAATTAATTAAACACATATTAAATATATATTAAAATACTATAAAAGGAGATTTATTTATGAAAATTGTTATGGCTACTAAAAATCCTGCTAAATTAGAAGGTGCTAAAAAAGCTTTTGAATGTTTTTTTGAAGATGTTATTATAGAAGGAATATCTGTTCCTTCTGATGTTCCAGATCAACCAGTAAATGAGGATATTTTAAATGGTGCTAAAAATAGAGTTAATAACTTAATTAGCTATTGTAAGGAAAGTAATATTACCGCTGATTACTATATTTCGATTGAATCTGGAATTCATGATTTTTTTAATTCTTATGTAATTACAAATATTGCTTTAATAAGAGATAGTAACGGTTATGAGAGTATTGGAACTAGTCCTAGTTTTCCAGTTCCTAATAAATATGTAGATGATATTATTTCTACTGATTTAGGTACTGTAATGGATAATATTTTCAAAGAAAATGATTTACGCTCTAAAAAAGGTGGTATAAATTTCTTAACACACAGTAATATTACACGAATAGATTTAACAAGAGGAGCATTTATTATGGCTTTAACTCAATTTATTAATTCTAATATATGGAAAGATTAAAAGAGGATAGTACCTCTTTTACTTTTAGTTTCTAGTCTATTTCTTTTTTCATTTTTAGTATTCAAACTATATATGCTATAGGATTATCTTTAAAATATTTATTCATTTCTTCTCTTAAAAACTTTTCTGCTTCTAATCGAATTTCTTGTCTATACATATATTTGCCTTTACCTCTTCCTGTCATTATTTCTTTATCATATAAATTAATAGCTTTAGGAAAAGCTTCTTTATTTATAACTGTATGAACATAGCTATATGTCATAAATATCAATTCAAAAAATGCTTTTTCTTTAACTTTTTTGTTTAATTTTGCATTTAAATATTTTAATAACTCACTATATTTTTCTCTCCAATTGTCTACTAAAATTATTGGAGCAAGTAATATCCCAACATTATATCCAGCTTCTTCTAACTTATTTATAGCCTCGATTCTATTATCTAAATTAGATGTTCCAAACTCAACTTTTGTTATTATCTCTTGTGGATTAACACTCATTCTTATTATCGTTTTTCCTTTATGATTAAGATTTAGTAATTCGTCGACCATATCAAATTTAGTTGGTAAAGTTAAAAATCCTTTCCCCTCTTCTGCAAATTTCGGTATTACATATTCAAGATTTCTTGTTATTGTATTTTCAAGTATTAAATCACTATTACTTCCTATTTCAAATGTTAATTCTTTTTCTGATTTATTTGAAACTTTTATTAATCTTTCTACAATTTCTTCTCTATTTACGTATAATCTTAAATATGAACATTTATTATAGTTACATACTAAATAACAATATAGGCACATTGCTGTACATCCTGATGAAGTAAATGGAACTAAATAGTCTGATGTTTTATTATTTTCTACATATTTATGTGTTTTTCTTGTTCCAATTATTAAATTCTCTTTTAACTTTCCAAATTCTTTATTTTCCTTTGATCTTAATTCTAATATATTATTATGTGATTCAATTATTTTTTTAGGAATATCTCGATATTTTTCTAGCAATTCTCTTCCTAGCTCATATTCATAAATATTTGGTTCTATATATAATCTTTTCGGTTTAAGCATTTCTAATTCCTCCTTATTTTAGTATTTCTTTTTATTTAAATAACATACTTATTCTACATTTTATTTATTAAATTTTGTTTCTTAAAAATAGATAAGCATAAAAAAAGAATACTCTACATAATTTATGTTTTGTATTCTTTCATTTTTAAACAGTTATTTTTTATAATCTTTTTTATTTAATTTGTAAAATAATTTAAAACAGCATAATCATAAGCTTTTAACAATTCTTCCCATGCTGCATTTGAAAGTTTAGAATCAATTGCTACTAAATCAAAACCGTGGTATGCGCCATTATATATATTATATGTAGTTTCTATTCCATCTTTTTTTAATTTGTTAACATACTCTAAGGTATCTTCATAAAACGGATCTTCTGTTCCTACAAATGTATGTGCTGGTGGCAAATTAGTATAATCTATTTCATTTAAAGGAACTGCATATTTAGATATATTTTCTTTACCATAATCTTCTCCTAAATACATTTTCCATGCTATTTCATTTCTACTTAGATCCCATACTATTGTTTCTTTTTCTTCTTTCTCATTTGGAATTGTTTTATCATTTATCATAGGATAGAGTGGCATTTGAAATGCTATTTCTACTTCTTGTTTATCTCTTGCATATATTGACAATGCTGCTGTTAATCCTCCACCAGCACTTCCACCACCTACAAAAATTTGATTTTCATTTATCCCTAGTTCTTCTGCATTATTTTTACCCCATAACAAAGTATCATAGCAATCTTCTAATGCTTCTGGATATGGTTTTTCCACAGATAATGTATAGTCTGGTGATATAACTACTGCATTATTCCTTTCTACAAATTTTTGCATCAGTATTAATTCATCTTCTGGTTTTTTCATAGCATATCCACCACCATGAAGCCATATTACAGCAGTTTCATTTTCAGGAGAAATATTAGAATTTTTCATAATTACAAGTCTTAATTTTTCATCATCTTGCTCTTCTATCCATATTTCTTCTGTTTGAATTTCATCATTTAACTTTACTGGTATTGATGGTATATTTTCGCTTAACTTTATTAATGATTCTTCATCCTCAAAATTTACAATTAAATCTGATATTACTCCGATTAATCTAATATCTTGAGATATATTTGAATACCTAATATTTATATATGTTAATATTGCAATAAACACTATAATTGGTATAAATGCCATGATAATTAATACTTTTATTCTTTTTTTCATATTTTTCTCCATATAATTACATATCTTATTTTTCTTAGTATACACCTTATATTTTTTTAATGCAATAACTACTTTTAATTAATTGACAGTAATCTTTTCATAATATATACTAAAAAATATATAGATAAGGAGAAATAATATAATGTATTCAAATTTAGAAAACTTAGTTAAAGATTTAAAAAAATGTAACTTATGCTATCAAACTTTTGGATTTAGCCCTCATCCAGTATTTCATGGTAATTCAAAATCAAAAATAGTACAAATAAGTCAAGCACCTTCTGCTACAGTTCATAAAACTTTAAAACCATTTACAGATAAAAGTGGACAAAAATTAAAATATGATTGGTATCAAATTTCTGATGAAATCTTTTATAATACTAATAATTTTTATATTACTGCTCTTGCTCATTGTTATCCTGGAAAAGATACTAAAGGAAATGATAAATTACCACCTAAAATTTGTTATGATAAATGGATAAAAGAGGAACTAACTTTAGTTGACAATAAATTATATATTTTAATCGGAGCTAAATGTGCTAAAAAATTCTTCCCTTCTGAATTATTTAATAATTTAATTTTTAAAAACAACTATATTAATGGAATATTAACTTTAGTTCTGCCACATCCATCTCCACTTAACATTAAGTGGTTTAAAGATAATCCTCTTTTCTTAACAAAAAGATTACCTGAAATTAGAAAAATAATATATAACACTTTAAATATAAAAGAAGAAACAAGTCTTTAATTTTAGACTAATTTCTTCTTTTCTATTTTATATACTTACTATTTAATTAATTTTGCATGTACTACCATTCTTTTTTCAGTACCTAAATAACATGTTGAAAGTGTTAATATATTATCTTCTTCTAATACTTCTATCCCAAAATCTTTTATACTTCTATTTTTAATAGTTTGTATAAAATCTGAGAATAGATTGTTTTGAAATTCTGTAGTTATATAATATTCTTCATTTGAAACTGTATATATAGAAAAAATTTCATATTCATAATATCCATTTTCAGTTACTAGTGTTATTTTCATGTTTTCTGGATTATTATACCACTCTTCTGATAGTGTATTACTAAGACTACCAAACATACTGTCATCTTCCCTGTTATGACCATATATTACTAAATTTTTATCTGTTCCATCTATTTTGTTTTTGTAATCTGCAAATATCCATCCTGCTTCATTATATGCTTTATCAAAAGAATTTCTTAAATAAAAATCATTGTTGCTCGTTTGAACTACTGGATATTCAACTTTAGTATTATTTACTTTCAAATATCCTTTTGTCTCTTCATTTATGTTTTTCAAAGCTGCAAAATCAACATTTATTTTAGACGTTTCTTCACCATTATCTTCTTTTATAATTATTTCATTTACATACATATTTATTTCTTCTAATGCTATTTGTGTTTTATGATTTTCATAAAACCACACTCCTATTTTATATAACGAAAATATCAAAATAATTCCTAATATAATTTGAATAATTATTAATATTTTTCCTTTTTTAGATTTTTTTTCTTTTTCCATTTTCACACCTCTTTTTTGTATTTTACAATTTACTTATATATTACGTAATTCATTATATTACAAAAAAAAATTTTCTTCAATATTTTCTTTAGTATTTAAAACAAATCATATACAAATTTATATATAATTTTAAAATAATTATATATAATTCATATTTAAAGTTAGCATTAATAAAAGATAATTATTGTATGTGTATCTACTGCTAATAGTAAAAAAATGTGTATAACTAAATGTTTAGAAAATTACTTTCCCATACATTTGTTATACACAAAAAATAAACCCTCCTTCTTAAACTTTTTGTCTAATAATTTGGGTCTACTTCAATACTTACTTTTATTTCAATATTATTTATTTACTTTCTTTCTTTTTTCTTATAATTACTATTCCTGCAATCCCAATTATAGATACTACAGATAAAATAATATATAAAATAATATTATCACCCGTTTCAGGATTTTCAGTTTTCAACTCTTCTTCAACAAGAAATGAAGCTTTCATTAATTCTCCTAATTCTAAATCCAATTCTAGATTATATGTTCCTGGCTCTAATGTTGCAAGATATTCATTTGTTATTTCTATAACAACACTACCTTCTGTAAATCTAAAATATTTGTCGATATCTTCCATAGATATAGTTTTTCCATTTATTCTAAAAGCATTTATATTAAACACATCAAAATCATAACCAAATTTAAACTTAATACTATCTTTAGAACCTATTATGAATTTTGGTATTTCTCCCTCATTTTCTGGAGTGATAACAATTCTTTCTGTTTCAACTGTAATATCTACGTTTTTATCTATATTTTCAATTTTAAGATCATATGAATCTAATTTATTTGTAATCATTTCAGTACCATTTAGTTTAATAGATGTAAATAGGTACCCAGATTGTGCTACTAAAGATACAGTTTTACTTTCACCTTCAAACATTTCAAAATCTGTAGTTGGAGTCGATGTAAAGTTTGTATTTGCTGGAATTGTAACTGTATATTGGTTAATTCCTGTTACATTTAAACCTATATTTGCTACATCATTATAATTTCCTGTCGTATCTACATATGATGCTAAATAAAGTTTATCACCTACTTCAATATGTGTGTCTGGATCATCCCATGTCCAACCTTCTGGTAAAACTACAGTTGATAATTTTACTCCTGTTACTGCTTTTTGTGTATATGTTGGTGAAGCAGGATCTGCTTTATTCATGGAAAAATTTATTGTAACGTCATCTGATGTTCCATCTCCCCATTTATAATTTTTCCCTTGATTTTCATCAAATTTAATAGTAACACTATAGTCTCCTGCATCTGTTCCTGTCAGATCTCCTTCTATATTCATGTATTCAGGAATATATCCTTCAAAATAAAATGTTTGTTCTTGTCCATTATACGTATATTGTCTAAGTATTCTTGGCTTCGATGGTATCTCTGCTTTATCAATTATAGCTTCAACATCAACAGTTATACTTTCAGTATCATTGACATAAAATGCTAATGTGTTTGTTATAGTATTTGGAGCTGTAGCATTTGTTCCTTTTTTAACTTGAATTGTAATTTGTATAGAATCATTTCCATCTATTTTTCTTGCTGGTGTTCCAACAATTTCAAATGGTGTAAATGGATCCGTAAAGTCTATGGTAGAAAGACTAATCTCTTCTGCCGTATTATTTTTAATTCTAAAAGATTTTGTTGGATTTCTAGAACTACTTGTTGTAGATTGATATGAAACAGTTCCAATATCAAATACTGTTATATCAGCTCCTTCTTTATAATCTATATCTTCTTTAAAAGAAACACTTGATGCTGCATTTACATTAGTCCCACCTAACAATAAAAATGCAATAATTAATATAGTCATCAATAGACTACTTTTCAAAATATTTTTCATATTTTTTCCTCCTATGTTTTGTTTTCTGATTATATATTATCATAACTCTACTTTTAATACAAGCGATATTTATCTTTAATTTTTTAAAGAATTAATTACAAGAATTTATATTTAATTTTAAAAATACCAAATCTTATATTTCATTATTTTAACTTTATATTTTCTTTATTATTTACATTTGGTCTTCTATGTAACTTTCTCAACCTATTTACAAACTAAACTAATATTCAATTAATAATTACTTAAACTTTATATCCTTTGTTATACTATTTATTAAAAATACCTCCATATGTTAAAAACATTTTAACATATAGAGGTATTTCTCATTTTTCATTTCTTTATGTGTAACATATCTATTGTGAATTTATAGTCATTTTTAAACTAACTTATTGATGGCTTTATTTATTCTTAAATTATTTAATTGTTGATTTTATATCTCCAAGCAAAACTTACAGCTATTGCATCTGTCAGATTAGCCATTTCACTATTTCAATTTACAAACTAGATATATCATTATTTTTATTAGCTTCTTTTAGTACTCTTTTTTCTAGTAACAACCACTCCGATACTACCTATAGCAGCAACTATAACTGCAGTAGAATATAATATTATATTATCACCTGTATTTGGATTATTTAATTCTTCTTCTACTTTTTCTTTAACTTCAAATGAAGATTTTAATGTATCACCTATGGCTACATCTATTTCCAAATCATAAGTACCTAAACCTAAAGTTTCAAGATATTCACTTGAAATTTCCACAATAGTACTACCCTCTTTAAAGGTAAAATATTTCAAAATATCTTCAGTACTTACCACTTTACTATTTAATCTAACCTCCGTTAGATTAAATTTAGAAAAGTCATAAGCAAAATTAAAAATTACTTTTTCATTTGAACCTTTTATATATGTTTGCGGTGTTGTTGTAATAGTTCCTATATCTTCAACTACAAATGTAGCTTCAATCAATTCCTTTGTTGATATTCCTACCTGAATATCATAAGTACCAGGTGCTAAAGTTGAAAGGTACTCATTTTTTATCTCCAGACCAAATTGATCACCTAATATAAGGTTAAAACGTTCTATTGTTTCACTATATGTAAATGCTTTACCATTAACGATTACTTCATTTAAAAGGGAAAACATCATCTTTTTATCAAATACAAAATTTAATGTTTTATCAGATCCTATTTTAAATATAGGTGTTTCTGTTGGTGAAACAAGTGAAACAACCCTTCTTTCTGTTTCAACTTCAATCAAAATATTTTCTGTCATATTCGGAAGTTTTATCGAATGATCAAATATTTTGCCTGATAATTGTTCAACATCATTCATTTTTATAGATATTAAATCATAACCTGGTTTAGCCATTATTCTAACAGTTTCCCATCCTCCTGCTAACACCTCAAACTCAGCTCCATTAGCACTGCTTACAATAGCGTTAGCTCCTGTTTGTATAGTTACTTTATAAGGTACTAGCCCAGTTATTCCATCTTTATTCATTACAGTATAATTATCAAACCCAACATAGTTGCCACCAATATATGTTATTAAATAATTGTGTTCTTCTGCTTTTATTGATTCTTCCGGATTTGTCCATGCCCAGTTATGTGCAGTCAGTTTTATAGTTGACAACTTATATCCTATACCACTTGTTCTCACATTATCAGGTAATGGTGGTGTTTCCCCTGGTGGTAATTGTAACTGCCCAATAGTAATTTTAAATTGTAATGGGTCTGTTCCTCCACCTACCCAAGCATAATTAGTTGTGTCTGCTAACGAAATAGTCATATCATAATTCCCAGCTGATATACCTGATGTTTCTCCACTCATACTCATTAAAAAATTATCATAATCATTAAATTCGAAATATTGTCTTACTTGCTCATACTTCTCTGTAATTTTAAAAGTATAAGTTCCCTTTACTGTTGGTTTTGCTAATTCTTTCGGCACTATCATTCCAGTTACTGAAAATTCTATATTTTCAGAACTGCCTGCTCCATTATTCCCTGTAAACATTATTTTTGTTGCTGATGATGTTGCAGAAACACTGATCCCTGCTTTATTTTTAATTTCGATAGTTATTTCTCCATTTGCTGGTATTGTTGTTGCAGGCGTATTTACAAATTCATATTTATCCATATCAGCAATAGCCATATTTGTAATTGTTATATCAGCTGAAGTTTTATTCTTAATTTGAAATGTCTTAGTTACTGATGTATCATATGGTAAATTTCCCATGTTTAATTCTGTTATACTTATATCATTTTCATCTTCAAATTCTACTAAATTTGCTGCTTTTACCTCTGTACTTCCCAAAATTAAAAATGCTATAATTGTAATAGTCATTAATAGTGTGATTTTTAAAACTTTTTTCATATTTCCCCCTATTTTTTATTTTATAATTAATATTAGTTATTATACCATATATCAATTTGACAAATCAATATTTCAGCAGTATAAACTTAGATTTAATTTTGTATAATTTTGTTTCTCATCAATTGTAACACTAGACTTTCAAAAGAATGTAGAATAAAAGCTCATTTTACAACTTTTTTTCTAGCTTTAATGATTTATAGAGTATTAGAAAGTAAATTAAATTCAGAATTTTCTGTAGAAAAAATCATACAAACTTTAAGAGATATGAACTTCTTAGAAATATTCAAGGAAGGCTATATACCAAATTATACAAGAAGAGAAATAACTGATAAATCACATGAAATATCAGGCTTAAGAACAGATTATGAAATAGTAACTAATAAACATTTTAAAAAAATTTTAATGACATAAAGAAATAGAAAAAGTACGCATTTTTTCTAGTATATCGCAAAAGCTGTAATTCACTATTTTAAAGTAGTTACAGCTTTTTCTCTTCTAAAAAGTCTCAAAATCAAGATCATAACTCCATTTTTAATACAAGCAATATTTATCTTTAATTTTAAAATAATCTTTAAGTTTTAGTAGAATTATTGTTATTATTGTATATCTATTTAATTATGTTTTCAATCTTTTATATTTTGTACTAATTATGTATCTACATAATTTAAACAGTTCGTATATACCACATAATTAGGAGTATATGACAGTAATTAAACTCATACTATTATATATTATCACCTCATAAAAGCATAGGGTTTCCCCTATGCTTTTAATTTTAACTCACATCATTTTTAGCTATATAATCTAGCAAATTCTTAAAACTATCTGTATCTTCAAAATGTTTTTCATCTTGATGTTTCCAAACTTCAAAAACTGTTTTAGCTCCATCATTAATAGCTTCTTGAATTTTAGGATGATTTACCATTGGTGCATCATTTAATTCTTGGTGACAACCTGTATCTTGATAAACTTTACTTTGGAAATCTCCAGAAAACTTGTCACAATAAAATGCAAATTTAGCTTCTTCAGTTTTCTTAGCATTAAACTCATTTAATAATGCAATCCACTCTTGACCATTTTCTAATAAACCTAAAGTTTCTTGCATTGCTATTTCTTCCATTTTGTTTTTATCTTCTTCAGATATACCATCATATGGTGTAATATCCGGCATCGCAGCCTCTGGTATATCATGGACTAATAACATTCTTAAAACTTTATCTAGGTCTATTTTTGTTTTGTGTTCGTCATACATGCAAATTGCAATCATACATGTTTCTGCTGCATGTTCTAATATTCTTTCAATACTTACATTTTTAACGTTCCAATGTTCTTCATCCCAACCTGTTCTAACTTTTTGCTTTAGCTTTGATGTCATTCTTAAAAAATCTGTAATCCTCCGACATTTGTCTACATTCATAATGATTCCTCCATAAATAATTATTTATTTTGTTTTGCCATTTATACCATGAAGTATACATTATTCTTTCATTTTTTTCAACTACTTATACAATGTTAACAGTAATAATATATCTTTTTTGTTCAAATTTAACATCTTCAAGTTATACACTACTTTATATACTTGACATTTAAACAAATACTCTATATACTCACTATACAATTTGCAAACTACATTAAAATAATTTTTTTAATGTAATAAACTACTTACTAAATTTAGGAGGGTACATTATGAAAAAAATTTATTACACAATTTGGAAAGATATTGAAAAATTAATACCTGACTTTGATTTTTCTGATTTTTCTAAAACCTCATCACCTGATGAAACAGATTCTAATCTAATTAGTTATCTAAAAAAATACTATTTGGAGCATTTACCAATCGAAGTAGATGTATGGAGAAGCGTTAATGATCCATCTGATACATTACTTGCTAAAGATGGATTTTATAGTCAGATTAACTTTATAACTTTCATCTGTGAGAGAATTTTATCTGGTTTATCAAAAACTTCTGTTATACCTTATGTAATCTCAATACATACTTCAAAATCTGTTGTATTACCTGTTTATCAAATTAAGCTAGAGGATTTTGGAATTGAAATGATACTTAGAAACAATTTTTATGATTGGAAACTTTCTATTTCTTCAATCAGAGAATTAAATTTTAATACCATGAATTTATTTGATGAAACTTCTATTTTTAGCAAATCTTATTGTGAAGGATTTCCAGTTGATAAAATATATGGTTCATATTCTAGTGATAAAAGTAAATTTACTATTGAACTAGATTCTAATTATGATTTATATACTTTTTTCATTCTACTATCTAATCATTTATTAACAAATTTAGAATAGTAATAAAGCCCCAACTTTCTTTTTAGAAAGTTGGGGCTTTTAATTGAAATAATTATTTAGTAAATTTATATTTTATTATTTACTTCACTTCTATGTTTAGCTTTTCAAATAAATCATCATATATTAATTCTTTATCTAAGTCAGATATATAATTTATTATATGATTTGAAGTATTTATATCATATGTTGTATCATCATTTATTGTAGGGCAATTTACTTTTTCTACTTTAAACCATTTTCTATTTATCAAATATGCAATTGCACTTATATCCCAAATAGGTCTTCTAAATTGCTCTCCATGATAGCCATCATTGTTAAACCTTTGTATTAAATAACTATTTAAATCATTTTTATTTAATCTTTGTTTTAGTTCGTCTATCGTTATTTCTAATTTTCTTACAACACCTTCACATGGCAAAATTGTTAATTTAACTTTTGACTCAAATACAGTTTTAACTGCTTTAATATCTTGTTTAAAATTAAATTCTAAATTATTTTTATATCCAAAAGCATGTCCACCTAACCAAATAATTTCTATTTTATCTATTATATTTGAATTCATCTTAATTGCACTTGCAACATTTGTTAATGCACCTATAGCAATAATGTATATTTTTTCATTGTTCAAAGCTATATTAACTATTTGTTTTGAAGCATCAGAAGATATATACTCTTCTTTTCCTAAATATGATGAAGAACCAATATATGTTATATTTCTATTATCCAAATTTAAATAATTAGATATTTTTAAGATTTCTTTATAGCTATGTTCCAGTCCATCTTCTATATTGCATACTTTATTTGAATATGGTGCAATTGTTATTGCCTTAATATCAAATTTTTCTTTATATTTTAATAAATATGCTAAAGCAAATTGGTCATCACATTCATTATATGTGTCTGTGTCTAATATAACTTTCATTTTATAGTTTTTTATATAGTCATATATTTCTTCCCAATTATGTACTCTTGTAATATTTTGATTATTTTTATTATATGGCGTATCAAATAGTAACGTATGAATACCGTTTTTAACACACTCTAAACACATAGTTTCTGAATCATCTATAAATATATCTATATCATTATTTTTACATTCTATATATTTATCATATTTTCCAGAATGTGTTAGTATTAATTTATCAAAATATATTTCTTGCTTTTCAAGCCAATTATATGTCATATTATATGGATCAGAATATTCTCCATTATCTCTACCAGTAATAATATATATGCTATGTCCATCTTCTTTTAATTTATCAATATATTTTTTAGAGTCTTTTATTAAATCTAAATTAATAGCAACTTCTTCTATAATAGAATCATAAAAGGATTTTACTTCTTCTTTACTCCAATCGAACATACCATTTGTTATATAATTTTCTTTGTCAATTATTCCTGAATTTCTTAATATTTTATCTTGTTCTAAAAATTTTTCTAATAGCACATCATTGAAATTTGATATTACATTATCTATATCGATTCCTATATTCATTTTTTGCTCCTTTATATTTCATCTTAATTGAATAAATTCCTATTAATCCTAGCTTTTATATCTATAATTAATTTAATATATTATTCTGTACATTCCTTCATTGGCATTAACCTTAATAACTCTTTGCGCATAATTACTTGGACTCTTATCGTCCATATTACTTCAGCCCATGATTTTTTTTTATAATTTAGAAGTTGAATTTATATAAAGTTAAAATAATGACATCTGATTCTGAACAATACTCTTTGTATCTCTCTTAGTAATAATCGCATCTTTATTTACTTCACCAATTAATGTAGGTGATAAAGGATTATGTTTCTTTATATTATTATTAGAAGTTTCTTCACTCTGAAGTGCATAACAATAATTACATCCATTATTACAACAATTATAAGTACCTATCTCTATACTTTCTACACACCTGCATTCATCTCTTTGATTTTTATCAACCTTAACATTTATTTTTGCATTTAATATTTTCTCAATTAACTCTTTATCAATACATGCACTCTTCTTAATATTGTAAAAAGATAAA
>CAYJKK010000001.1:54355-179178 GCA_964370905.1 uncultured Clostridium sp.
GCTATCTCATTTATCTTATCTTGAGTAAGCAAATAAGTTGGATTAAATCCCATTCTTCTAGAAACATTTTTATAGTCATCAACAAAACTTATTATACACCTCTTAGTATACCCCTTTAACCTACTTGCCATAAACTCAAACATCTTAACATGGTACTCTACAGTAAATTTATCATTTATAATAATTGGATCATATCTCCATACTAACTTATCACTACCTAATTTATTACTTAAATATATAAATGAATCTAGTATTTCTTTTTTACTAGGTAAATTTTTCTCAATACTTTTGTCATAAGGTGTGATAGTAAATTGAAAATAATAAGTATATCCCATTTTATCAATTTCATCTAAATACTTTATAAAAGGAATGGGATTCTTAGTCCAAAAAACTATTATATCAACTGCTTCTTTAGTAAGTATTGCTTTAGAATATCTGTTTTCATTATAAGGATTTTGAATTAACACATAACCTTCTCTTAATCTATTTAAAAACCATTCTCCATACAGTGAAGGAATATCAGTTCTTCTAGTTGCACTTATAATCATATATTATTCCTTTCCATCTCTAATAAATACTGCTTCATTTCAAGACCTCCTGCATATCCTACCAACTTCTTATTAACACCAATTACTCTATGACATGGTACAACTATTGTTATAGGATTTTTATTATTAGCTAATCCTACTGCTCTACTAGCTTTTTGATTACCTACTAAAATAGCAATTTCTTTATAAGTTTTAGTTTTCCCATAAGGAATAGTAAGTAAAGCATCCCATACTCTCTTTTGAAATTCAGTACCTACTAGCTTATATTTAAAAGTAAACTCTTTTCTTAACCCATTAAAATATTCATTAACTTCATTAAAAACCATATCAGTAAAACTAGTCTTATCGCCATAATCTAAAGGCTCTTCATTGATTTTTTTCAAATAAACAACTACATCTTCTTCATATCCTATTTTTATTAATCCTAAATTAGAATTATATATTGCATACCCCCTCATTAAATATCTCCCTTCTCTTTTCTATATAAAGCAGGTGTACTATTAGTTTCAACTTTAAAAAATTTATAAAAGGCTGATATACTTCCAAAACCGACAGCATAAGCAATATCAACTATGTTCTCGTCAGTGTCTAGCAATAACTTTTTAGCATAACTTAACCTTAACTTATTTATATATTCACTTGGAGTCATCTTATATTCCTCTTTGAATATTTCAACTAATCTTTTCTTAGAAAGACCTATCTTACTAAACTCTTTATTTAATGCTTCATATTCCATAAACATATTATCAATTTTAGTTTTTACTTTATTTGCTATTTCCTTCATAGGCTTATATTCTAATAAATCACTTCTACATCTCTTGCAAGGTCTATAACCTTTTTTTAATACTTCTTCTATATTATAAAAAAATTCTACATTCTCTTTATTAGGCAATTTAGATTTACATGAAGGCTTGCAATATATACCTGTTGATTTAACTGCATAATAAAATATCAAGTCATAATCTTCATCATTATTTTTAATAATATCATATTTCTCATCAAATGTCATGTTACACCTTCTTTCTCTTTAATTTATTCAAGTTTTCTTTTTCCGCTTTTTCTATTCTAAATGATTCTCTTATTTTTTGTATTGTCTTATTAAAAGTTTCGTCATCTAAATTATTAAATTCTACTTGTTTTAAAATAGAATTTATATCTAATTTCAGATTACCTATCATTAAACCTTTTAACATAACCTCTTCAAAATGAATTCCCTTTGCTTTATCTAAGTATTCTAAACCATCTTCTTTAACTAACCTATTTGCTATTTTTCTAACCACAGAAATTCTAACTCCTATCAAATTGTTAATCCCGGAATTAAGGAAGAAGTAAATTTTTAATACTTTTCTTCTTCTAAGGAATAAGTTCATTTCTTATTTCTTTTTCTTTTTTTTTTTTCTTTTTTATACATAATACCACCTAAACTATATTATATAGCATAATATAGTTTTTTTCTTCCTAATTCTTCACATCTAATTTTAAAAAGAACTATTATAATTTAATAATTCTTTTTTACTATCACATGATGAATTTATACTACATTCAATTCTTCATCAAATACTTTTATACTATCTATAAAAATTCTCCAATAGAACTATTAAAGTTTTCTTTAATTTCAAATGGTGTTCCTATAGCTATTATATTCCCACCATTTATACCACCTTTTGGTCCTAAATCAATAATATAATCACTTTCTCTAATTACTTCCAATGAATGTTCTACTGTGATCACTGAATTATTTTTTGAAATTAATTTTTTAAATAATATAATTAATTTATCTATATCAGATGGATGCAATCCTGTTGTAGGTTCATCAAACAAATACAAAGTGTGTCCATTACTAGATTTAGTTAATTCTTTTGAAAGTTTTAGTCTTTGACATTCACCACCTGATAATGTTGAAGTCGATTGGCCTAATTTTAAATATCCTAGTCCTACTTCACTAATAGTATTCAGTTTATTTTTTATTTCTTTATTTTTGAAAAATAATGTTAAATCATCTATTGTTGTATCAAGAATATCTGATATACTTTTTCCGTTATATTTAATATTCAGTATTTCTTTTTTAAATCTTTTGCCTTTACAAACTGGGCAAACCACTTCCAAATCATCTAGAAATTGCATATTAAGTGGAATAAGACCTAATCCTTGACACTTCTCACATCTTCCTCCTTTTACATTAAAAGAAAAATCAGTTGCTTCAAACTTTAGCATTCTAGCTTCAGGCAAACTTGCAAACATATCTCTTATTAAAGTGTAAACATCAGTATATGTTGCAACATTACTACGACTCATTTTCCCTATTGCCTTTTGATCTATTACTACCATATTACTTATATTATTAAGACCCTTAATTTCACTTACTTTTGCCTTTTTAGTTCTATAAAATTTTTCTAAAACATCAAATACAAGTGAAGATTTTCCAGATCCTGATACTCCAGTAAATGTTACTATATTATTACATGGTATTATTACATTAACATTTTTCAAATTATGCTCATGTGCACCAGTTATTTCTATAACATTATTAATATTGATATTAGTCTTATATATTTCTTTTTTTAATTTAGAAATATACTTACCCGTTAAACTTTTATCAAATGAAGGTATATCACTAGGTTTTCCTTTTGCTACAACTTCACCACCTAAAGTACCTGCTAAAGGTCCGAAATCTATAACATAATCACATTTTTTAATAAAATCCATGTCATGTTCTATAATTATTATCGTATTTCCTAAGTCTCTTAATCTCTTTATTGAGTTTAATAAGAGTTCACTATCTCTTGGATGAAGTCCAGTTGTAGGTTCATCTAGTATATATAAAACTCCAGTTAATCCACTATCCATAATATTAGTAAGTTTCAATCTTTGCGACTCTCCACCTGATAAACTTGATATACTTCTACTTATTGACAAATAATTAAGTCCGATATTTATAATACTATTACATCTTTTCTTTATATCATTTATTACTACTTTTGCAATTAATAAAGCACCATTTGTCAAAGAGTTTTCAACACTTATCACATATTTTATTAATTCATCAATAGTATAATCACTTACTTCTATAATAGTTCTATCTAGAAGTATAGTCGTTCTTCCAATAAACCCAAGTCTAGTTCCATTACATTCATCACAATCATTGTTAACAATAGCCTTTGCAATGACAGGATTTGCTACTTTTTTTGTACTAGACTCTATAACTTTTTTATTAACAAAAGTCCTAAGTCCTTCAACATAACCGTCCATTACTCTTTTTGGTTTTTTTATATTTGGAAATAATTTTTTAAATTCATCACTATCAACTCCATCTAATAACACTAATCTTTCAAGTTCATTATAATCTTTAATAGGTTTATTTACATTAAAATCAAATCCATAATGCTTACCACAATTTTTATGAACTTCAGAATAATGTTCCCAAAATGTATTATTTCCCCATATTTTAATTGCACCTTCTTTAATAGTTAAATTTTCATCTATTAATTTAGAAAAGTCAATAGATTTAACTACTCCGATACCACTACATTTAGTACATGCTCCTTCTGGTTTATTAAAAGAAAAATCCCCCATCTTCAAATGTTTTAAATTTTTACCACAATTAAAACATTTAACATCTTTTTGATCAAGCTCTGTTTCATCGTCAAAAACTGGTGATATTAAATGATTACAATGTGGACATTTTCTAGTTCCTAATTTTGAAAATAATAACCTTAAATATGTTAGTATTTCAGTATAAGTTCCTACTGTACTTCTAGGATTATTTGATAATACTCTTTGTCTTATAGCAATTGCTGGTGATAAACCTACTATACTATCTACTTTTGGTTTGTTTAATCCATCAGTTACTAGTCCCATAGACTCCATATATTGCCTAGAACATTCTTTTTGTAGTATTTCTATTGCTAAACTAGATTTACCTGAACCCGATACTCCTGTTAATGCCACTAACTTATATTTAGGTATCTCAATATCAATATTCTTTAAATTATTTTCTTTAGCACCTTTTATTTTAATTACATCACTTATCACTATTATTCTCCTCTAATTTCATACACATAAATTCAAGTATTCTTTCAAATACCTTTATTTCACCTTTTGAAAATTCTTTATTTATCATATCTAGTACTTTTACAGATTTTGCTTCATTCATCCCATTAGTAGCTTTTTTTGTAAGTTTTAAATAAACTTGTCTTTTATCTTCAGCAGACGTAATTTTTTTTACTAAACCTTTTTCTACTAAAAAATTCACTTTTTGAGTAGTAGCTGCTCTTGATAAATTCAAAATATCAGCTAATCTACTAACAGTTATATTTTCATTATGACTAATAATAAATATTTGTAATATATCATGATATGTAATAGTATTACCTATTTCACTATCTCTTATAACATTAAAACTATCTATATCTATTAAACTCATAAATTTATTAAATATTTTTTCCATACACGCTCCTATTAGTTTCATTTTTGAAACTAATAGGAGTATATCATAAATTTGCTTTTTGTCAATATAATTTCATTTTTGAAACAAAAAAAGTATTAGTTATATAATACTTTTTTTACTAATTTATAGTTATAATAATGTCACCTATATTTATAAATTATACAACCTATCTTGCTCTTGTTTGGTTTCGATTAACTATTTTAGAGGATGACTTACTTTATATGTATATAAGTATTTAATAGATTATTCTGTAAATATCTTCATTGGCATTAATCTTAATAATTTTTTTGCATCTTTTACACTAAAATTTTTATCAGTAGATAAAATATCTATAAAAGGAGTTTTACCTCCGGCTCTAATACCTGTATGTATAAAACCATTTTTTTCATAAAAAGATAACCTTTTTACTCTTTGTTCATAATTACTTGCATTTTTATCATCCATAGTTTCAATAAATAAAGAAATAGGCTTATCTTTATATTTTTCAAATAAACTACTTAATAATTTACTTCCATACCCTTTTGATTGTATTTCATCATTTACTGCTATATAAAATACAAATAAAGATTTTTTAGATTCAATTGTGAACATTATCCCTACAAATAAATCATTATCATAATAAGCATTAAAATCATAATTTTTCATCTTTGTTATTAAATGTAATAACCACATCGGCATTAACTCTTCTTTTGGAAATACTCTTTCCATAAAAGCTGTGATTTCATTATAATTATCTAACTTTTTAGTAACTTTTTTTTCTATTAAATTCATAATATTCTCCTTCATTTAAAATAATAATATTTTATTCATAACTATTAACTATCATTTCAACCGCTTTTTTAATATCTACTTTTGCTGTATCAATTGCTAAATTATAATTATTCAAATCAGTAATTTTTGTTCCTGTTATTCCTTCATAATATTTTGATCTATCTTTATCAATTATATTAATCATTTTACTAAAGTTCAGATTATTTTTATTGGTATTTTCACCTTTACTTATACATCTAGTTATTTTTTTATTCATATCACTTCCATATATAAATATATTAAATGTTTTATCACTAGCTAATATATAATTAGCACATTTTCCAATAAATACTGAATTTCCTTTTTGTGCTAACTCCCTTATAATGTTAGTTTCTTGAATTTGTGTTTTATAATTTATCTTTTGCTTATAGTCTTGAAAAGTTTTTGCAAATGTTAAAGAATAATTATTAGAATATAATTTTATATCTATTTGATTTTCTTCCATTTTCTCTTTTACTATTTTGTTTATTATTTCTTCATCATAATAACCATACCCGAGTTTTTCTGCTAGTCGTTTACCAACTTCTCTACCACCAGAGGAAAATTCTCTTTCAATAGCAATTATATTATATTTTGAATCAAATGATTTACCTATTCTATTGATATATTCTTTTTTATACTTAGAAATATATTTAATTGATAAGAAAAATGTTATTAATTCAGCAATTGGAATTGCAAGCCATATACCATTAATACCAATTATATTGGGTAAAATCAAAAGAGATATTGTAATAAATACAAATGTTCTCGAAAAGGCTAATATAGCTGATACTTTACCATTTGAGTATGCTGTAAAGAATGCTGAGGCAAAAATATTTAAACCTGAAAACAAGAAACTTATTGAAAATATCCTAAGCCCTTCAACTGTTAAAGCATATACATTAGAATCAACACTAGTAAATAATGAAGCAATTGAATTTGATAATAAAATTGCTACTATCATAGATATAATTGAAAATCCAATTATTAATTTTAAACTATTTTTATAAATTGCCTTTAATTTAATAAAATTCTTTTCACCATAGTTATAACTAATTACTGGTGCAATTCCCATTGAATAACCCATAAATATTGAACTAAGTAATAACTGAGCATATATTATAACAGTTATTGCTGCTATTCCATCATTACCTGCTAATTTAAATATACTAATATTAAATAAGAATGTTGTTACTGCAGTTGCTATATTTCCTACCATTTCACTACTTCCATTTAAACATGCATCTTTAATGCTTTTAAAATCTAACTTTGGTTTAACAAAATGTATAATACTGCTTTTCTTAAGAAATATTACTGTCCCTATAATTACTGGTATAATGTAACCTATCCCTGTTGCAATAGCAGCTCCTTTTATCCCAAGATTAAATATTTCAATTAAAACATAGTCTAAAATTATATTTGTAAACCCACCTGCTAACATTGATACAAATGATAATCCAGGTTTATTTGCTGTTACCAATGCTGTTTGAAAAATTATTTGGATTACTAAAAATGGGAAAAATAGAGATAAATATTTTAAATAATCATTAGAATATGAATAAACATCACTATTAGCATTTAAAATATTTAAAAACCAATCAATATTAAAAAAAACAATTATAGAACTAATACAACCTAAAATAATACCTACTATAATAAAATTAGTAAATTTAGTTTTAGCTTTTTCTTTTTTATTTTCCCCTAAATATGTAGCAATTATTGCATTTCCTCCAGTACCTAACATTAATCCAAATGCAAGTACTATTGAAATTACTGGAAAAACTATGTTAATAGCTGATAAAGCCATTTCATTTATTAAATTAGCAACAAAAAGCCCATCTACCATAGTATAAAATGACATAAATAACATGGTGAATATAACTGGTAGTGTAAATTTAATTAATGCTTTTATATTTATATTTTTTATCATTTTTCATCCTCCATTATTGATGCTAGAAACAATGTCCATATACTTTCTATATCGTATTTACTTCCATATACAATAGCTGTATCTATACCAGTTAGTACTATTTCTATAAGATCTACTATTGCTTTTAAATCATTACTCTTAAAGGCTTTTAACTTTATTCCTGGTTTAATAATTTCTAATAAATTATCATATCTTTTTTGATAATAAAAATTGATTTGTTCATTAATCGCACTATTTCTAGATGCTAATATATATATTTCTTTTGCGAAATTCAAATACATTTCATCTTCTAAATGCATCATTACTTGTTTTAGTGTATTATTAAGTAAAAAATCCTTATACACTTCTACTGTTTCAAAACTAGTATTAGTATCAATTATATTAAATATGCTATCTTCATTTTCTTCTAATAACTCTAATACGATTTCTTCTTTATTTTTAAAATAATAATATAATGAAGGCTTTGTAATATTAATATTTGTACATATTTGATTTGTAGATGTTTTGTCAAATCCATTAATTGATATTAATCGATAAGCTTCTTCTAATATTTGTTTTCTAATTTCATTCATATAATCCTCCTTTTTATATACTACTAGGTATATAACTATAATCCTATTTTAATATACCACTAGGTATATTGTCAATACTATTTTATAATTTAACTAACATTTGAAAATATTGTTAATATCAATTAACAATGTTGAAATAAAAAAAATAACTAGGTAGTTCCTACCTAGCTTTTCATTCTAATTTTCTATATCTATTATACCTTAAGAGGGATGATGTCTCCACTTAAGGACTTTTCTTTATTCTATATGTTATAGTATTTTGGTTGAGATTGCAAGTGATTATGGGATATTGGGGATAAAAAAGAAAGCCCGCACTTTGTGAGTGTTGACTTTCTTTCGTGCATATATTAACTGCTAATCTTTATTAACTACTAATACCATTATTTTTTAATTTTGTAAAATATAACTGTAATTCCAATTAACGATACTAACGCTAAAGCTGAATATATAACTATATTATCACTTGTGTTTGGATTGTTAATTGTTGGTTCAGAAACAGTTGGTTCAGAAACGGTTGGTTTCTCTTGACTAGTCGGTTCTTCAACGACAAATGATCCTTTAAACAACTCTCCGGCTGATGCAATAATTTCTAAAGTATGTGTTCCTGTTGCTAAAGTTTCAAGATATTCATTAGTCATTTCTATAATTACGCTACCTTCTCTAAATTTGAAATATTTCATTATATCTTCATTTGATAATTCATTCCCATCTACTTTAAATGAATTTATCCCAAAATTATTGAAATTATAATCAAACTTAAGCTCTATACTTCCTTCATTCCCTTTAATATGTTTTGGTATAATAATTTTGTTAGTTACAGGATCTTTCATCGGTTCTATAACAGTTCTTTCTGATATCGTTTTTATTACTATATTTTCTTTTACTTTGTCTATCTTCAAATTAAATGTATCTGTTTTCGTTGTTAATTGTTCATCACCATTCACTGTTAAAGATGTAATAAAGCGTCCATTTTTAGCATTAATCACAACATCAACTGAAAAATCTTCAAGCACTCTAAATTGAGAGGCTGAAGGACTCCACACATTCGGATCAGTTGGCAAAGTTACAGTATAAGCTGTTAATCCAGTTATTGTAATATTTTTAGTAAGACTTTTATAGTTCCCAGTTGTATCTGTATAAGTAATAGGATAATTATTATCCCCTGCTGATATTGAAACATCAGGATCTGCCCAAACCCATCCACCTGTTATATTAACACTTGATATTTTATCCCCTATAGCAGCTTCTTTTACATATGATGGATCCGCCGGATCTGCTTTATCTATTGTTACTTTTACTGGAATAGTTACATCTGTCGTACCATCTACTGTAATTGTTAATGTTGCTGTAACTGGTGAATCTGCTACGCTGAGTTCTCTCACACTGATAAATTGGATAATTGTATTACCATTTGGTGCTATTGTAGTTGCTGGTTCAATTCCTATCCTAAATTTTGTTGTGTCTATAGCTACATTTGAAATTGTAATTTCATTTCCTGTTGTATTTCTTATTCTAAACGATTTCGGTGCTACTCCACCGTATACAGTACTTCCTAAATCTAATTCTGTTAAACTCACACCGTAATTACCAGTATTTTCAAAAGATATTGGTGTTGCTGCATTCACCTTAGTGATTCCTAATAGCATAATTCCAAATGCTAATGCTATTATAATTGAACTTATTTTCAAACTTTTTTTCATATTTTACCCCTTTCTTATAGTGTAGTTATAGCATTATTTTTTAAAAAATGCAAGAATTATTTTAATTTCTGATAAGTTCATAGTAAATTTAACTTTAAGTCCATTTTATTTTGTATTATCATATTGTTTCTTTACATTTCCAAGATTTGTCGTATAAGCGTCAATGATGTGAAACAAAATTATACAAAATTAAATCTATACAACTAAATTGCACAATTAATCATTTCTAATCCTATAGTTTCTTTTGTTTTGTCATCTATACCAAAAAGTATTGTTCTGTCCTCACTATTAGCAAAACCTGGTAATCTTTTCAATCAACTTTTTGGTTTTTCAATTTCTAAATGCAACTTGTAATCGATACAATTATTTTCTATTTTTTCATAATCTTTTAATTCCATGTATAACTCCCTTCTGTCTTTTATTCAATGTTATTCTATCACAATTTCCAAAAAATTCATCTCGTTTTATATACAACCGTCATTTTTTAAATTATTACTGGTATTTTTTTCTTAATATTATTTTACCGTTACATTTGCTACTGATCAATTTTTCATTTAGAAAGATGACTAGTCCATTTAAGGAAGTTTTTTAGTAATTTTGTATTATTTTAATGATATTATTAATTTTTTAAATTTTTATATAGAGATATTCATTATATATTCGATAAAAGTAAACATCCGCTCTCCTATCTAAATATTCTACCACTTCAAATCATTATTTTGGCATATTTAAACTATGAGTCAGAGTACTTCCTATACTAACTCCAAGTTTTTCCTTTAAGTAAATTTGCTATTTGTTCGACATCTGTATTTTCTTCAATTTTTAAAAGAGTAGTCAAATCAAAAATTCTAGATCCCATAGAACCTCCTGGAGATATTTTTCTAAAATCTGTTTCATAAAATGATTCAACAAAAAAGTATCTATGCTTAATAGTTTTCAGGTCATATCCAAAAGAATCAGCACTATTCATTGCCTCTTTAATCTTCTCTTTACGTTCGTTAGTAATCTCACCAAATTCTGCTTCATATTCAATGCCAAATTGCGTTTCAATTGCAATAATACGAGCACATATTTTACCAATTGCACGTACACTCTTTCGATTATATAAACCAAGATAATCATGAGCTCTAAAACCACGTTCAGCTCTGTCAAAATAAATATTATTACTTATATTAAAATCTATAGTTGTACCAGAAAGTTGCATTCGCATATACTTCCAAGAATCGGATATTGGAATTAATCCGTCTCTATAACAATAATTAAGATAATCTTCAATCACTTCCTGCATTTCATAGTCTCTATCATCAATAACATCTCTAATAGCATTAGCCAATGTTTCAAATGTTGTATTAATATGAATTACTGGATACTTTTCCGTCTTATTATATTCCTCTAGCATTTTTTCAAATTGTAACAATTTTTCTTTTGTCATAAATTCAGAAGCAATGGTAATCATTATCTTCTTCTTTTCTTCTCCAAAAGACTTTAAATGTCTCTTCAGTTGCTCACTGTAAAACCAATCTGTCATTTTCGTTTCTACTACAATCTTGAATCCTTCTTGTACAATAGTTGCATCTGGTATACTATCTACACTTTTTTCTTGCAAACTAAAAATCAATTCTGGTTCAAATGAATCTGCAAAGTATTCTGATTTTAAAAACCTAAAAAACTTATCAGACGAATAAGAATATAATCGAGATAAAAGTAACATTGTATTAGCCGTAGCAACATTTTCTTTTGTATGATATCTTTGAAAATAGTGTATTTTCATTATATCAGTTCACCTCCTATTTTATATGTATTTAACTTAAATACTATACAATTATATTTTTATATTAAATAATAGTTATTATATCTTATCATTTATTCATTCCTTGTCAACTTTACTATTAAAATTATACTGTCATTTTAATTTTAAACTCTTAACAAATCGTTTCTTTTTCACACCTTTGAGGATGACTACTCCACTTACGGACGTTTCTTTGTTAAGTAAATTATACTTTATTTTAGTAGTAATTTCAATGGTTTTAAGATAATCTTGTAAAAGAAAAAGTCAGCACTTTATAAGTGCCGGCTTTTTTACGCATGAAACGACCGATTTCTCTATAATAAATACATTTAAATAAGATAATATAGACGAATTTAATATGTACTTTAAGATTTTACAGCTAATTTTCTTAATTCCTTTAAATCATTGTCGTTTTCTAATAAATTCAAATCTGTTTTTAGTTGTTCTATATATTCTGTTGCTGCATCAATAAATAACAAATCACTTTTTTTGTCTATCACACTTTCATCTACAGAAAAATTTATAGACAAAGAATTAAATTTTAATAATTCTGATATTTTTAAAAATAACTCTTTAATTAATTTACTATCAGAACTTTCCAAGTTTAAAATTCTTTTATCTTCCCCAATACTAAATTCTAATATGATTTGATTTTCATTATTTTTAGTTAATAATGTTTCTATTATTTTGTTACTCATATACATCACCTCTTTCAGAAAATGCCAACCTTCCACCTTCAAGTATCGACACACTCTCATCTTTCCAATTCTTGACAAGTTTATTGTCATTTATATTTTTCAATTTATTAGTATATAAACTTCCTACATATGTTTCATATATATTATTATTATATGACTTCAAAACAGTACAATAAGGAAACGTTCTAACTGCTATATTTGCATTGTGTGTTGCTATTATTATCGTTTTTTTCAATTTTGCTAAATCATTAATTTTTTTAACTAAAATATCGTTCACATAATTATTACCAAGAGATTTTTCCGGTTCATCTAATATATATACATCATAATCTTCCCTTAACATTTCATCTAATAATATCATTGTCTCTTCACCGCTAGATGGTCTATACTCATTACCATTTAAGAAAAATTTTCTTTGAAAACTTGTAAAATTATTTAATGAAAGTTTATCAAATTCTGAGTATAAATTGTTAAACTCATTAATGTTTATATCCAAATTTAAATTATAAAGATTATTTTGTATAGCAACTAATTCCTTACATATTTTTTTTAATGTCACTATTTTGTTATATCCATCATCTGCTCTTGATTTATCGCTAACCATGCTAATATTTAATTTTTTATATAATAGCTTTCCTTCTTCCAGTTCTCCAACATATTCTTCATCTTCAGTTTTACTAAACTTTAAACTATTTAGTATTTTTTTAACACTAATATCTAATTTATACAAATTTTTAGCAAAATCTTTTAAATTTGTACCCGCAGGAACAGTTTTACATTCAGTATTCTTTTCGACTATATTTTTAATACTAGAAAAACTTTTATTAGTAAAATCTACACTATATTTTTCAATTATTTCATTAGATAGGTTATCACTAATTCCACCATGTAATTTACTGATAATTTCCGATAGGTGTTTTTTTTCGGTTGCATCCAAATATTGTTCTAATCCAATTGCAGATAAATTTGCTATAAGTAATTTATAATTATTATATTCATTTTTATAGTAAATAAGTTTTGTATTATCAAATATAATTTTGTTCGAAATTTCTAAAATTTTCATCTTTTTTATATTTTTGGAATCACCTTTGTATTTAACATAGTTATAATACTCATCAAATTGTGTTATAGAATTTGTTTTCCATTCGGCGATATATTTTAATTCTTCTTCAAGTGTGTCTAAACCATATTTTTTTAAACTTTTTTCGGAATCAGCAACTTTTAATTTTTCAGTTATTTTTTTTGATACTTGTGATTGTGTATAATAGCTTATATTTTTACCATTTTTTTTAAAATAATCATAAATTTTTTCTAAACTAACACTTTTTCCTGTACCTTTAGTTCCGAATAATATATTTGTATTATCATAAAATGTTACACATTCTTTATTTTTTTTATTATAAGATATGTCAATATTATATTTTTTTTGTTTATGTAATAAACTCTCAATAACTTTTTCATCTTTTTCTATAAATTTCATAAAATTTTTATATGAGTCTATCTCTAATTTTACATTAGCAAAATCCTGTTCAGAATAATTTTCCCATGTATCTTTATCTGTACCTTTTAAAACTCTAAAATCATTATTAACCATAATACCTAATGTTCTATAATTACTAGGTTCATAAAAAAATCTATAATTATTTTTCATCTGACTTTTTATAAATTTTAAAGTATCTAAATGTAATTCTTCTTTTTTATGGTAATGAGCTAAAACAATACAATTAATATTATTTATAAATTCTATAAATTTATCATAAGGTATCAAAACATCGTCTGGATTTCTATTTTCTAATAATTCGTCAATTTTTTTCGAAAAAATTTCATACTCCAAGTCATCATAAACACAGATAATATGTCCACGTTCTTCGTTTATACCTTTAATATCTAGTTCTATTCCTGGAAAAACTAAAAAGTCATTGCAAGATTTTGTTTTTAATTGTACATATTGTTCTATATCAAATTCATTATGATTAGTAATAGCTACCATCTTCACTTGGGCATTAGTTATATATTCATTAAATTTATCAATATCTACATTTCTCAATGCACTTTCACCTTTTTTTGTTGCCTTTGTATGACAATGAAAATCAATCTTCATTCATTTCACCACCTAGTATTGTCTCTAGTAACTCCCAATTATCACTATCCATTTTTTCTGTATATTCAGTACTACATATGTACAGTGATTCATTTTTGTCATAATCTCTTACAAAACCAAATTCAACATTATGTTTTTTAGAATAATCTTTTAGTACTTGAAATTTGTTTTCCACTTTAATATCTATATTTTTACTTTCACCACTTGATGTTTCTCCACCCTTAGTTTCTATGATCCAGATTTTATCATCTTTATCACAAACTATATAATCAGGATAAAAATTCCAAATTTTATTCATTGAATCATTATAATAAATAGAAAAATATTCTTGTGATTTTTCTCCATTTTTATAGAACCATTTTACATTATCACTATTTTCGCAATAAAATTCAAACATTCTTTCAGATTTAGATTTAATAGTACTATTAGGATATTCCTTATAAACATTTTTCTCATATATTGTTGTATCTCTCATTTTTGAATCATATTTTATATAATCTTTTTGTGGAATATTCCAATCTGTTGTTTTAATATCTTCCATCTTTAATTTCATTTGTCTTGCTTTTTGAGAAACAGCCTCTAAACAATCATTTTTCAGTAAATCAACATTATTTATTACAAAAGCATAAAATTCAATTAAAGTTAAATTAACAAATTTCTTAGTGAATAGATGTTTTTTCAAAAACAATCTTTCTAACATTATTCTAGTACGATCTGGTCTCATGCCAATTTTACTAGAAATTATATTAATAGCATTTCTCATTTCAAATCCATTTTTATTTGTTGAAATTTCAGATTGAATTTTAACTCGTTCAGATTCGTTTATATCTTCTATTTTAACAAATTTACCTTGTACAATATGTCTATCAATTGTATTTTTAAATTCATATCCATTTGATTCTAATAGTAATTTGTTATCTGCTTTCTTATTTCCTAATTTATATTTATTAGTAAAATAATTAAACAACGTATTAAAAGTTTCTCTTGCGTCAAATTTATCAACTTTGCTATCAACAGTAATTTTATCTAACTTAATATTTTTAAAATCATCTTTCAAAAATACAATTTTAGTATCATGTACATTTTGTCCTAATTCTTGTCTAACTGTTTCTTCATATTTCTCATCAAAAGTATATAAATAACAATTATCCATTAATAAATTATTATAATGTCTTGCTTGTGGCATTCTTCTTATTCTACCTATAGTTTGTGTTTCAAAATCTTCATTCATATTATCACGAAGTTTAACTAGTATTTTAGCTCTTGGGCAGTCCCATCCAGTTGAAATAGCTTGTTTCATAATCAATACAGATTGGTGTCTTTCATTATTTGCAATATCTTCTATATTTTCTTTTCTATCTGCAAGCCATATAGCTAAATTGCCACGATTATAAGTATACAATTTTTCTTCTAATATCGTTTCAATTTGCTTTATCAAGTCATCAGATTTACTTGGAACTTGTATTATTATTAACGGATTCACTTGTATATCATTTTTTATATATTCTTCTTTTATTTCTTTTCTCTTATTAATTGCTAAATCTAATAAATATTCATGTTCATTGGTTAATTTAGCTTGATTTGATACGTTTTCGTTTATATATAGTGCCTTAGTAATTAATCCTTCTCTAATTACATCTACATCATTAATAATAATGTTTTCTGCTTCTTTATTAGTCTTTGCTGTTGCACTAGTTCTTATTATGAATTCTGGATTTATATAATCAATAATAGCTTCTGCTTTAACAGTTTTATTTATATGTTCTTCATCTACTATAACGATAAATTTATAACTATTATTATGTGCTTCTGTTATTCTTTCATAAAGATTTTTTCTTTCAGCATCTTTTAAGGCATTATTACCTTTTTTAGTGATAGTTTCCCAGTTTATAAATGCTGTATCCTTGGCATCAAGTCCTTGTAGTAATACATCTTGAATATCTTTAGTAACAAGTCTTGGTAAAATTTTATTCATTTTATTTTTACTTTGTTCTTCTAAATCTCCTTTACCAGGAGTAAGCCATATTGCTATTGCATTCTTGTTATCTTTAAAATATTCTTCTAAATATGAAAGTAATATAATTGTTTTTCCACTTCCAGTAGGAGCTTTCAATAATATTTCTTTTTTTTCACCAATAGATGTTGCATCTAATAATTTATTGACATTTTCTACTTGAAAATCTTTTAGTTTTATTCCTTGCATTACATTACCTCCATAATTTCATCTTCAAAATAATAATTAGGTATTATAAACACTTCAATATTATTATCCTCAAATTTTTGTTCTTGCTCTGAACTTAGTAATATATCAGATGATATATAAATTTTTTCACAAACATCTAATTGTTCATCACTCTCACTAAAGCGATCTAATTTATCTTCATCTAAAAATACCTGTATTTTTTTATCGTCTATTTCAATAGCATTTTCTAATTGAATTAAGTTTTTTATATTTATAAGTAAATTTGAATTCAAGTCGTTTTCATCATCATTCATTCTAGGTATGTATGATGTTTTATAGTATTTTAAATTTGTGGGTATTCCTTCAACTTTCCCATAACCATTTATAACGTTTTCTAATCTCTTATAAGTTATTTCTTCGCAAATATTATTTTCATTATTAGTGCATAAAATAAATTTACGATTTCCACCATCTTCTTTATTTATGTCTAATACCGCATGACCTGTTGTTCCAGAACCAGCAAAAAAATCTAAAACAATTGCATTATCTATATTTGCCCATTTAATTAATTGCTTAATAAGTCTAATCGGTTTTTTACCATTTTTCAATTGTACGTTGCCTTCCTTTGCAACATTTCCCATATCTTTTGCAAAATTTTTCCATAAATCGCCTCTTAACATGCTTCTACTAAATTCAGGAACGCATTCATCATTTCTTTTTACTGCTTCACAAAACGATTGTAGATGCCTTATATTTCCATTTTGAGTTTTAATTAATTTGTATTTTTTATACTCTACAATATCTTCAGTATTAAACTTTTCGTATAATTCTTCAGGAATTTTCAAAGTGAATTGGCTGTCTTTATATATTTTATCAGATAAATCATTTAGCATTAACTGATTAAAATCTGAACTAATAATCATAAGTTTTGATATATTATCTTTATCAATTTTTAAATTAAATTTTTCGAAGTGACTTTTAATAACCTCATTTTTTCTAAAGTGTTCCAATAGAGATTCTTTTTTATTATTTGTAACAAAAAAATTATATCTAGGATCAAATGGTTCTGTTGCTTTATCATATAATGGCATTCTTATAAAATTATTTTTGGAGTTCTTTGCATATACTAAAATATAATCCTTAACTTTAAAAATTGTTTTATCTTTATGTGTTGTTTTAGCACCAAATGCGCCTCCAGATTCGACAACTATATTAGCTATAAAATTTTGTTCACCAAAAATATCGTCACAAAGCAATTTTAGTTGATATGCCTCATTATCGTCAATACTAATAAATATAATTCCATTTTCACTCAATAATTTTTGTGCTATTTCTAACCTCTTATTCATAAAAGATATCCATTTACTATGTTTATAATTATCTTCTAACCCAACGATTTTATCATCATAAATAAAAGCATCGCTCCCCGTATTATAAGGTGGATCAATATAAATCATATTAATTTTATTTAGGTAAGTTTTTTCTAATAAATATAAACTATGTAAATTATCTCCTTCTAATAAAAAATTAAATTTATCACCATTTATTTTTTTTATTTCTCTATCTTTTACTTCTTCAAAAGTAGGTATCTTAGTTTCAAGTTCTTTATCAACTCTTTCTTCATGTTCTTCCCAAATCAAACCATACTTTTTTTTAGTCAATTCATTTTCAATTAAAGAAATATTTTCCAGTACTTTTTCATCTGTTATATCTTTCTTTATTTCATTAATCGTATTTAGCATTTTTTCTCTTTTTATTTTAGATAAATTTGTTGTTTCCATTCTATACCACCTTCTTAATTTACTGCGTTATTTTCCAATCAAATTATATCACATTTTGTCGTAAAATTAAATGTTTGCCCATAAATTTTTCACCAAAATAATTAATTTATTTTAATATATTTTTCTTTCGACTTTTATCGACAAAATTTTACAATATTTTTTTTATTAACTAATCCATTTCTAATTGAATTTTTATTCTTTAATTTCTACTTTTGGGATTTGGGTGTCCCCACATTAGAATTTGACACAATTTTATGAAAATAAAATGGCAGGTGTCACAATTCAGTGCTTGTTATTACAATAAAATTTTATTGTTTTTTTAGTTTTGTTTTAATTATTACTAAGAAAGAACTATTTTTTAGTTCTTTCTTAGTATTTTTTTTAGTTTTTATTTCAAATTAAACTTACTATCTTCAAATAATTTATAAACTTTTTTAGGTATTCTTGTTCCATTAAATATTAAAAATGGATTAATAATATATATATTATCTCTTCCTATTTTTTCTGTTTTGATTATCTTTTTTTCTTCTAAAGTTTTAATACTTCTATTAAAAGAACTATCAGAACATTTGATTATTTCTTTAATATCATTACTATTTAAGTATCTAAAAAAGCTTCTATTTTTTAATTTAATAGCATAACAACTATATTTATTCCATCCAATATGAGCCATTAAAACAAATAATATAGCACATTCTGTTGATGTTAAATGTTCTGTTGCTAGTAGTGTAAAACTACTATTTATTGCTTTATTCCAATTCTTATTTTCATTAATTATTATATTATCACTTAAATAATCTAATTGTTTCTTAGTTACTTTTTTTAATCTATCTCCTGTTTTTAATTCATCTATTACTTCTCCAGTTTCTTTATCAATTAAATAATGAGTTACTTCTTCTTCATTCATACATCACCACTACTCTCTTTTTTGATAGTTATTTATTATTAATACCATTCATTTTTGATAGGTATTATTTTATTACTTTTTCCTATTAACTTAATACTTTGTTGGTTATTTTTTAACTTTCTTTATCTATTATCTACTAGCTGAAAAAAGGATTAGTTATTATTGTTATAAACTACTTTACTTATAACTATTTCTTCTGCTACTTTTTTATAATAATTCATATTTCTAACCCAATCTAATTGATCTATCTTTTTATATTCTTGTGTTAGTACATATTCATCTTCTATAAACTCATCCATTAAATCATAAAATAGTTTTAATGCTTCACTACTTATATCTACTAAATGTTTAGTTAATTTATCTTCCATTAATAAATATTCATACTCTATTCTTTTAAAATTTCGTAAATAACTTAGTCTTAATCTTCCATACTTATTTATATCTGTTTCATTATAATGTCTTCTTGTAATTATGTTTTTGCCTTCTTTAATTTCTATTTCAATTACAGGTTTTGATAGCTCTTCTATCATATTTTTTATATCTTTCATTTTTATCTCCTTCTTAATTTTTTGCTACAACTAGGAAACTATCCATTAGTTTTCCATCTGTAATAAACATTCTACTTTTAATTTTGTTATCCATAAATTTATCATATATTTTTAGAGCAAAGTTGTTTAACTCTTCTTTAGAATACTTGTTATTAATTTCTATCAAAGAATAAACATCATTGTTTTCTTTAACTTTATCTAATTCTTCATTACTTAATATTGGTTCTTCATATTTAAGTCCAAAACTATCAAATATTAAACTTTGTAAATAGTGTAGATAATTAATATGATTTTTACTTACTAATTCTTCAGTAAACTGAACATTACTAACTATAATTTCATCATTATCATTTCTATAAACTTCAAAACTTTTAATCATAGTTTGAATTAGTTCTCTTTTATTCTTTTTAGTTAAACTTTTAAAACTAAAAGACAATAAGTTTTTATCAATTATTACTTCTTTACCATCTACTGTACAATCTAATTTAGAACATAAATCTATATCATATTCTCTTGAATCATTAAATGGATCTATATCTTTTTTCTTTTCAGTCAGTTTTTCTATTTGACTTTTTATCATTTCATTTTTACTATTAATTGTTTCAACATCTAAACTAGATGTTAAATATAAATCAACTAACTTCTTTTCTTGTATCTTTAATTTCTCAATAGCTTTATTAATACTTTCTACATCACTAGATTTAGTGTTAGTTGCTATTATTACATCATTATCCATTGATAACATATATCTAGTTAATTCATCTAATAAGGTGGTTAATTTCTCTTCTATAACATCTACATTATAGTGAGCATTTGAATCACATTCTTTATTTTTACAAGTTAAATGGTAATACGTTTATAAGTAACACCATTTCTTGCTTTCATAGAATTAACACTAGATAATATCTTTCCACAATAAGGACAAGGTACTAAACTATGAAATAAATGAACATGGTTACCATAGTTAGAATGTTTATTTTTCTCTATTTGTCTGGCTGCAAACTTAAAGTCTTCTTCACTTACTATTGCTTCACAATAATTTTCATATACTTGCGTTTGTTTTTTAGTTGTTTTTCTAAATTCAAATGTTCCAATACATACTTTATTTGTTAACACACATAATACTGCTCTTGGTGTCCACGCACCTCTACCATAATAATTTTCTTCTGATAAAACACGTGCTATCTTATGGCATGAATCTCTTTTTTTAATCATTTCAAATATAACTTTAACAACCTCTGCTTCTATTTCATTAATTTCTAATTTACCTGTTTCTTTATTTCTAGTAAACCCAAATGGTGCTTTACCTGGATGTATTCCTTTTTTAACCATCTCTTCATATGCTCTACTAGTTCTAGCACCAATTTCTTTTCTTTCATGTTGACCATACATTAAATTAATACCAAATATCATTTCTCCATTTGATGTTGCTAAGTCAAAAGGTTCTAAAACTAACTCTAATATCACATCATTTTTATCACAATGATTTTTAAACCAAAATCCATCATAGTTATCTCTAGTTAACCTATCAACTTTAATTGCTAATACCTTATCTAATCTTTTGTTTTCAATATCTTTAATTAATTGTTGCATTGCTGGTCTTTGCAGTGACTTACCAGAAAATCCAGCATCATTATATGTACCTACTACCATATAATTATTTTTCTTTACATGCTCATTTAAAATTCTAAGCTGTGCATCAATAGAATGTCCATTATCTCTTTGGTCATCAGTAGACACTCTAACATAAATTCCTACTTTCATATAATCATCTCCTTTTCTTAAAGTAGTTAAAGAGAAATATTTTATATCCCTCACCCTATACCTCACTCAGAAGCCAAAAAACAACCCTCTAAGTGAAAAAAAGTGAAATTTTTTTAATTTTTTACTGTTTTTTGCTAAAAAAGTGTAAATTATAGTAAAATTCAAAATATAATATCTCTCTACTTTATTCCTCACTTAAAGACTTATATATAAGCCCCTAAATTGATTTTTTTAACTTTTTAAGTAAATTTGTTAATTCTTTAATATTAAATTTTTGATTAAGACTTTTTATGAAAATAGGTTTATTATTTTTTTCAGTTAGTTCATATTCTAGTATTTCTAAATTAAATGGAGTAGTTATCTTATAAATAGTTGGTATTACTATCTTTAAGTTAGTACTTTCAATTAGTCTTATTTCACCTTTTAAAACGGTATATTCTAAATTTAAGTTATCTAATACCTCTAATAGTCTTTCATTAGAATTTAAAGTATTTATAGTTGTTTTAAACATAAAAAATGCTCTCCTTTCTAACAAAGAAAACATCTTTATAAAACAAAAAAACTTACAAACATTAATTGTCTGTAAGTTATTTCAACTGGAGCGGATGGCGGGAATCGAACCCGCGCTATCAGGTCGGAAGCATGACATTCTACCACTAAATTACACCCGCATATTTTGAATTTTAACACTAATATCATTATACTGTATTTTAGCATAAAATTCAACTTTTTGATTTTTTAAACTTCTTTGTTTTTGTTCTTTTTTTAATTCTCAACTATTTATACTCAACACTATCAAAAGAAATACTCTTAATATTATCTATATTAATTCCATATATTTCTTTATATATAGTACCACAATTTAAAAAAGTCATTTTAGACTTATCTATATCTAACTTATCAATTATATCTAAAATTTTCTGTTCATTTTTCCCTTCAATTTCTAAATAAGTAGGAATCATAGGCCAAGAATCAATATCAAACTCTATATCATCTAACATATATCTAATTCTTTTATTTTCTTGATATCCTTTAATACTATGTCCCATAATCTCTAATAATTCTTTAGACTTTTCAAAATCATCAACCTTTATTTCTAATTCCTTTGTGCCCTCTATTGTCTTTTCCTCATATATCTTTTTATATGTAATAGTTGTTTCTTCTCCATCTGTTCTTAATCGAATCCACTCATTATGTTTTTTTGGCATCATTTCATATACATATCTTTTATAGTACATTTCTTTTATTTTTGTTGCTCCTAATTTTTCTAATTTTTTAATTATTTCTTCTTTATCTATTTCTAATATTCTAACTTCGTATTCTGTTTCCATATTTCCTACCTTTTTTTCTTTATTATACTATATCTTTTTACTTTTATGTTAAATCTACAAAAAAATTACCCATTACAGGTAATTTTTTTATTTAAGTTATAGTAATTCTGTTTCTAAAGATCTTCTTTCTTCTATTTTTTCTTTTTGAGTTAAAAAATCTAAATAACATTTTGAATCTGATATAAAATAAAAATATTTAGATATTTTTTCAAGCTCTGCAAGAAAATCATATTCAATATTAATTTCAAATAAGATTTTTGTTGTGTCATCAATCATATAGTTTGCATGTACTAATGAATTTAGGTTTTCTTCAGTTATTTTTCCACACTTAGGTCTTATTTCACCTAATAGCACTGCACTATATACATTTTCTACATTTAATGACTGCGCTCTTATTACTATTCCTTTTTCTCTATTTGTAAATATCAGAATTTCTTCTTCTTTTCCTTCTGATACTACAAAATCGTATAATCCAACTTCGAACCGGTTTAATTGTATTATTTCTATAAACTTTTTCCAGCTCATATTCTTTTGGATTTTTGCTTCATCTGTATTGCCTCTTAAATTTAATGCTAAATACTTATTCATCTTTCTACCTCCAAATTATTAAAAGGTTGTTCTTTCTATTTTATACTTATATAAGTATATCACATTTACAAGCATTTTAGAAGTAGTTAGTATAATTCTATTGTTTCTAAATCATCTGGCACATAAATATTTCCTTTATAGTATTTCTTTGCATCTTCTATAAAACGTTTTTTTCTTGTAGCTATATCTGTATCTTTTATATGTGTTAATATAACATTTTGTATATTATTTTTGCTACACAATTCTGCTACATGTCTAACTGTACTATGACTATGTCTAGATATTGGATCATATTCTTCTGCTTCTTTTCCTTCCATTAAAGCATCTGCAAAAAACCAGTTAACATCTTTTAGAAGCTTTTCTGTTTCTTTTGAACATACTTCATCACCAGTAAAAATAAATTGTTTATCACTTTCATAATTCATAATAAACCCAAATTGTTTTACTTTATTTGCATTTATATCAAAAAACTCTACTGTTTTCCCCAATATATCAACTTTTTCTTTATCTTGTACTATAGTTAACTTAATTTTATCACCAAGTAAACACATAAATTTTTCTGGTATTAATAGTTCATACATTGTTTTTATTGCATTTATAACAACATCATTTCCAAATACATTTAATTCTCTGCTCTGTCTTTTTTCTAAATATTCTTTTCCAAACATTCTTAATATCCATATAACTCCAACTATATGGTCTGTATGTGTATGTGAAATGAATATATCTGATATTTCTGTTATGTTAATATTTAAATCTTTTAACTGTTTTAATACTCCATTTCCTCCACCTGCATCTACCAAAAAGTATGTATCTTTTTCCTTCATAACAAAGCAAGTATTATAGCAGTTTAATGCTACTCCATCACCTGTTCCTAATAATTTAATTTCCATACAACTCCTATTTATTATTTTCTTTTTTTAAATTTCTTTTTGCATCTTTATAAAATGTAAAGCATACTAATCCAATTAAAAGTGGTATTATTGCAGCTCCTGGTGTTCCTACTCCATTGTTTACTATAATAAATACACCTACTGCTGTTAATATTATACATATTATTGTTAATACTAAAAATATATTTTTTCTAATTTTTTCTCTTTTCATATTTCCTCCTTTGTTACTTTTTTTTATTTCTTCATTTATTTTTTCTTTTATTTTTTCTTTTATTTTTTATTGTATATCTCCAACCCGGTTTCCAATCTTTTGTTTTTCTCCAATCTTCATTTATTGCTTCTTCCCAACTCTTATCTTCTGTTATTACTTGAAGCGCTAATTGAGGAGCTTTATGAGCAACTATTGCAACAGTTTTATCATTATAGTTATCCTCTAAGAACTTACAGAAATCTTTTATTCTATTTTCTACATCTTTTAAAGATTCTCCACTTGGAAATGGGCTATTTATATGTTCTTCATATTTAACTAAATTAGTTGGCTTTTCATTTAAATCCCCATAATTGCACTCTCTTAATCTTGCATCTTCTACTATTTTTTTACTATCTTTAAATATATAGTTTGCTGAATCTATTGCTCTTTTTAAATCTGAGCAAAATACTATATCAATTTCTTCTATATTTATTTGCTGTTTTAACTTTAATACTTGCTCAATTCCTAGTTCTGTCAACTCTCCCTGACTCCACCCAGTTGCTAATTTTTTTGAATTATCTACTGTTGTACCATGTACAAAATATATTATTTTTACCATTATTAACCTCTTTTCTATAAAAGTTTATTACTAAATTTTAAATTTGAAGCTCATACCCGAATTCTTCAAAGGATAAGTTTTCGTCTATAATTTCTGTATAAATCCCATTTGCCTTTTTAAATCCAAATTTTTCATATAACCTTATTGCTGGTATATTAGATTCTATAACAAAAAGTCTTAAATATTTAGCAGTTTTTTCTTTAGCTACTTTACTTGCAAAAGTTAATAATTTAGTTGCAATTCCTTGTTTACTAAAATCTATATTAACTCCTAACCTATCTATATATACTGCTTTTATTCCTTTTTCTTCCCAATCTATATATTTTTGCCCTATGTGCTCTTCGCACAATGCAAAAGCTCCTACAATTATATTATTTTGTAACATAATATATAAATTTTCATTTTCTATATCTTTTTCAAAAAACTCACAAGGATATATATCATCCCATATCTCAATTCCTTCATTATTCATTTTTTCAATTAACTTTGAATACATAGCTTTTATTTCTGTCAAATCTTCTATTAAGGCTAATCTACAATCCATATTTTCACCTCCAGTATTTAATAGTTCTTCTTTATACATGTAACACATCTTTCCTCTATTTAACATTGTCTAGATATTATTTAAGTAACAAACCTATTAAGTCTACTACTTCTGATTCTGAAAGCATATTACTATTAGTTTCTATATCAAAATATATATCATCTTTTTCAAATGTTACCATATATCTACCTTCATATTCATTAATCATAACTTCAATTCCATTAATTATTGATATTTCTAAATTGTCTTCTTTATAGAAATAATCTCTTAAAGGTTCACTTCCTTTTGAAAAAGATAGTCTAAATTCTTTATATGAAATAACATAGTCTTTTAATATGTTATATTCTTCTGATTCTAAATTTTCTCGTATATAGTATGCTCCTATTCCTTCAAATTCATATTTCTTATTTAATTCATCTATAAATACATATTCATTTTCCACACTATCAATTTGCTTAGATTTAACATCTATATCTAGTCTTGCCATTCCCATTTCTTCATCTATTCTATTAATTTTAATACTATCTTGATTTGTTATTTCACTATCAAATATTTTAAGAATACTATTCATTTCATCTTCAGATATATTTGCTTCTTTCCCATTTAATACAATTCCATTACAGCTAGATTTTACTGTATATGTGTTATTCTCTATTGTAATTTTATAGTCTACAATTCCTTCACATACTTCATTTTCATATCTTTGATTTTCTAGTAAATTATATATCAACTTAATATCTTGATATTTTGATACAATACTTCCCTTTCCTGTATCTACTTTTTCAAATTCAATTTGTGGATATTCTGTTAATCCATATGGCATAAACCATGATCCCATTTTAACTTCTACTGCAGTTTCATATAGTTCATTTGGACTCACTCCTATATATCTTACAACTTTATACCCAAGTCCCCAATAAATTACAGCATCATGTTCTTCACTATATGTTTTGATAGTAAGTTTTGGCTCTACTCCTGCTCTTACTCTTGCTCCATCATAATAGTTTGCAAATATTCCTAATAGAATTAAAATAGCTATTATTGAAAAAATAATGATTAATGTTTTTTTCATAAATATTTCTCCTTCCATTTCATTAATATTTTATAACATATAAATATTTAATACAATACTAATTTAAATTTAAAGAAAAAAACATACTTAATTAGTATGTTTCTTATATATAAAAAAATATATTATAGTTCGTTTTATGAAATATTGGTGGAGATGAGGGGAGTCGAACCCCTGTCCATAACACTTTCAAAATCAATATCTACAAGTTTAGTTTGTTTTTTATATTCAATATATTTTCACCAACAAACAGGTTAAAATATATTATATCTCTTTAACTACCCCCTAGCCTAAGAGAAAAGCTAGCTTTGTTCCCCACTAATATTGCACTTTATCTAAATATGTGGGATATCTAGTAAAGCGTAACTGCGCTTAGGCAGCTAAAGCTAATTCTTGTTTATCAGCGTTTATATTTATTTTTGCTTTTTTATAGTGGCCTAAGCAACCATCCACTACTTGCAATTAATCCGTCTGGTGCAATGTCGAAACCATTACATCCCCATGTACACTTTATTATACTATACTTTTATTCTCAAATCAATGTTTTTAAATTTAAAAAGAGGCTAATAGCCTCTTTCTATTATAGTTTTTGCATCATATAAATTGTAGCACAACTGTAATTCCGCAAAGAACTGCTCCTATTCCGATAATAATCCAATCTCCTAAAGTTTTCTTTTTTTTCATTATCTTTTCCTCACTATTTCGAATTTCCAAAATAACTTTCTATATACTTCTTTTATATTTTACTATATTTTATTCAAAATATCAACTTTTATGCCTACAAGTATGATTTTAACAATTTAATATTTCCTTTTATTTTATATTCTCCTAATGAAGCTGGCAAAATATAGCTATCTCCTATTTCTAACTTATATTCTATATTCTCTACTTTTAAAACTCCACTTCCTTCTACAACATTATATGCATAAAAAGTTGTTACATCTGTTTTATCTATATATTCACCATCTACATTTACTATATCTATTTTAAAATATTTATTATCTGCGATATTTTGAATCGGTATATTTTTACTATGCTCCACTTTACATCTGTCTGATATATCAATTACTTCTCTTGCTTTTTCTAAATGTAATTCTCTTCCTTTTCCATCTTTATCAACTCTATCCCAATCATATAGTCTGTATGTAATATCACTATTTTGTTGTATCTCGCATATCATTATTCCATCTAATATTGCATGTACTGTCCCTGCCTCTATATATACATAATCACCTTTTTTTACATCTACATATTTTAAGTGTTTTTTTATATCTTTACCACCTAAATTTGATAATTTTTCTTCTGATATATCTTTTAAGCCACAAACAATTTTAGCATTTTCTTTACAATCCATTATATACCATAATTCTGTTTTACCTAAACTATTTTCATTTTTCCTTGCAAATTCATCATCTGGATGTACTTGTACTGATAAGCTCTCACTTGCATCAATATATTTTATTAATAGTGGAAATTCCTTTATCTCACTTAATTTAGTTCCAAATATTTTTTCTTTTAGTTCTACATTATTATATAATTCTTCTAACGTTTTCCCCAGATATTCCCCATTTTTTATTTTACTTTTACCATTTTTATTTGTTGATATTTCCCAACTTTCTGCTATCTTTTCTTCCTCACTTTTTTTATTAAGCTTTTCCTTTAATTTAGTCCCTCCCCAAATATATGATTTAAAAATTGGTTCTAAAAATATTGGCTTATTTACTATACTCATATGTAACTCCTTTTATATTATTTTTTTATTTTCTTTTTATTTCCTTATTTTAATTTTGTCTTTATTTATTCTAACATACTACTTTTCCACATTCAATTCTTTTTCTATGATAACTTAACTATTATATCACCAATATCCCTAAATTCCATAATATATATTAGGTGATTTTATGAAAACAATTAAAATAAATTCTACAGGACCACTTGTAGAACTTTTACAAAGTACTTTAAAGAAATTAGATTTTTATAATGGTAATATAACTGGAGTTTTTGATAAAAAAACATTTATTTCAGTAGCTAATTTTCAAGAACAATTTGGATTACAACCAGATGGGATTGTCGGAAAAAGAACGTGGAATGCTTTAATTCCTTACATAAATGGTTATACTAATTATACTGTTTTACCAAATGACACTTTATATTCTATTTCTAAATATTTTGATACAACTGTTGATAGAATATTAATGGCTAATCCTAAACTTTCAAATACAAATAATATTAATATTGATGATATATTAATTATTCCTTTTACAAATATAGTTCCTACAGATATATCATATTCTTCGGAAATATTAGCTTTAAACATTTCGTCATTAAAAACTGTATATCCATTTTTAAGAATATCTACCATTGGTTATAGTGTTTTAGGAAAAGAACTTCCATTAATTAGCTTAGGTAATGGTTCTAAAAAAGTTTTTTATTCAGCTTCTATACATGCAAATGAATGGATAACAACTCCACTTCTTATGAAATTCATTGAAGATTTTTGTTTAGCATATACAGAAAATATTGAATTTAACAATTATGATACTAATTCAATATTTAATACTACTACAATATATATTGCTCCTATGGTAAATCCTGACTGTGTTGATATTGTAACTGGTGCTGTTTCTACTGATGATCCTTCATATAAAAAGGCTGAATTAATAGCTAAAAATTATCCAGATATTCCTTTTCCAGATGGTTGGAAAGCAAATATTAATGGTGTTGATTTAAATTTACAATTTCCTGCTGATTGGGAACAATCAAAAATGATTAAATATTCTCAAGGTTTTACTTCTCCAGCACCTAGAGATTTTGTAGGATTTAATCCACTTTCTGAACCTGAAGCAGTTGCACTTTATGATTTTACATTACGTAATAATTTTAGATTAATTTTAGCTTATCATACTCAAGGTGAAGTTATATTCTGGAAATTTAAAGATTTTTTACCTCCTGATAGTTTAGAAATTGGTGAAGCTTTTTCCAAAGTTAGTGGTTATGCTCTATTAGATACTCCATATAATTCTAGTTTTGCAGGTTATAAGGATTGGTTTATACAAGAATACAACAAACCTGGATATACTGTTGAAGCAGGGCTTGGCGAAAATCCTTTACCTATTTCACAATTTGATAAAATATATAGTGATAATATTGGTATTTTAATACTTGGAACTATTTTATAGAAAAAAACTTAGAAATTTATTATTTCTAAGTTTTTTTTTATATTTATTGTTTATTTATCTAATACTATTCTAGCTTTAAATAAATCTCCATCTAATATTACATCAAATTTTCCATTTTGAAGTTCTACTAAATTTTTAACTATTGCAAGTCCGAGTCCACTACCTTCTGTTGTTCTTGAATTATCTTCTCTTGTAAATCTCTCAACTAATTCTTTACTATCTTTTTGTAATTTAGTTTTTGAAATGTTCTTAGCTTCTATTGTAACTTTAGAATCTCCTTCAAAAATATCTATATATACTCTAGTTCCATTTAATGCATATTTATATATATTACTATATATATTTTCAAATATTCTATACATATATCTACCATCTGCAATTACTTCTACTTTTTCGCTACTTATATTTAAGTTTATGCTTAAATTTTCTTGTTTAAATTTTTCTTCAAATTCTCCTGTTATTTGATATATAAATTCTGCAATATCTAATTTTTCTAGTTTAATTTCAATATTTCCAGAAGACGCTTTTGATATTTCTATTAAGTCATCTGTTAATTTTTTTAGCCTAAAAGATTTTTGATCTAATATTTCTAAATATTCTTTACATCTTTCATTTTGAATATTTTCTTTTTTTAATAAATCTACATAGTTTATTATTGATGTTAAAGGTGTTTTAATATCATGTGATACATTTGCAATTAACTCTGTTTTTGTTCTTTCACTTTTAACTTGTTCATCAATTGCTATAGAGAATCCCTTTGAAATTTCGATTAGCTTATTTGCATACTCATTTATTTCTCCACTAAATTTTGATGTATCTATATCTATTTTTTTATTTTCAGATATATCATCTACTAGTTTTCTAAGAACATGTATATCTTTATATTTTTTAATAATAATTGATAAGTAAACACATGTAATTCCTATTGCTGATAATACAGTTAAAACTGGAGATATATATGAAAATATTACTAAACCTATTATTACTGGAAATATACAAATACCTAATATTAGAGCTTGTGGTCTTTCTTTAAAATTTACAAATATATTTCTTATCTTATTAAATATTATATATATTAATGTTGATTTCCAAAAGCTTTTTGATTTTATTCTTTTTACTACTGTTTCAAAATATATTATTCCAAATATATACATTACTATAGCTACTAAGCCTATTGTAATTATTAGATCATATACACTAATTGTTACATACTGCAATTCATATGTTAACCCTTGTATTATTAACATTATTATATATTCTATAACTAGTATGATTATTGTTATAATTTCAACTGGTATTTTATCTATTATATTTAATGATATTCCATCTACCTTACCTTTTTTTCCTATACCTTTAATAATTAATATAATTGATATTATTATCATACTAAGTGCAATACCTATATTAAGCCATAAGTTTTGATTTTTAAATTGTGTTCCTAATATTTCATATGCTACTTTTGAATATATATATGATGGTTGATTCTCTAGATTTTCATCTATTCCCATATATACTATATATTGTTCTTCTTTTAACATTTTTAATAGTGATGTATCTAAAATTATATCTTTTTCTAATCCTCCAATACTTGTATCAATTTCTTCATTTTCATAAATGAAGTTATATTTTCTAGTACTTATTTCTCCTATTATCCCTTCTATATTATACATCATACTGTCATATTCAAAGAAATTACTATATACATTATCAAAAGATATATATATGTTTTTATCTGTTTGATTTATTATTAAAATTTCACAATCTCTATTATCAATATATACTTCATATTCTTCTCCTTTATATGTTGCTATATAATCTTCTGTATAATACGATGTTTCTATATCATCATTATTATCATATAAATATTTATATTGAGATACTGCTAAATCTATATCTTCTTCTATCGCATCATAAAAAATTTCCGATTCAAAATAGTTCTCACTTTCAAATTTATCTTTTCCATATTGTGATACATATATATTACTGATAATTGTTAATATTAAACAAACTAACATTATTGGTAATATTATATATGAAATATTCTTTAGAATTCTAATTCCACTAATTTTTTTCATTTCTATTATTTCCTCTACTTCCTTTACTTAAATATTTTCAATCTTATATCCCAATCCCCAAATAACTTTTATATATTTAGGTTCTTTTGTGTTTATCTCTATTTTTTCTCTAATGTGCCTAATATGTACTGCTATTATATTTTGCACATCATAACTTTCTCCATCAGAAATATTAGTATATATTTCATCTATTGAATATACTTTTCCTTTATTTTTTAGTAAAAATATTAGGATTGAATATTCTGTTTTTGTAAGCTTAATTTCTCTTCCTTGAAGTGTTACTACTTTAGAATTATCATCTATTACTAAGTCACCTGTTGTATATACCTTTTTTTCTTCATCTTCTTTAACACCGAAATATGTATATCTTCTTATTTGACTGTTTACTCTTGCAATTAATTCAAGTGGGTTAAATGGTTTAGTTATATAATCATCTGCTCCTACATTTAATCCTTCTATCTTGTCATAATCTTCTGATTTTGCTGATAATAGGATTATTGGTATAGAGTTTTGTTTTCTTACTATTTCTACTGTTTTAATACCATCTATTTCTGGCATCATAATATCTAATATAACTAATTTTAAGTCTTTATTTTTTTCTATTTGTTCTATTGCTTCTTTTCCATTATATGCTTTAACTATTTCATAATTTTCTTTAGATAAGTATATTTCAATCGCTTTTACAATTTCTTTATCATCATCTACAACTAATATTTTATTCATGGATATCCTCTTTTCAAATAATTATTTATCTATAGTATAGCATATTTTTATTATTATACAATTAATTAAATATTAAGATTTTATTAATTAATCTATATTTATACCGTTTTTAATTGCTTTTATTTTCTTTTTATGATAATTTACAGTTAAACAATATATATTAAATCGGAGGAATATATGAGAAATATAGAATTAGAAAATGAAATAAGAAATAAATTAATAGCTTTAAGTGAAGAGAAATATAGAGATTTTTCAAAAAAACTAATTCCTGGATGTGAAAATATACTAGGTGTTAGAATACCTACAATTAAAAAATTAGCTAAAGATATTGCTAAAGAAAATCCTTATGAGTACTTAAATAATACAGAAGATATATATTTTGAAGAAACTATGTTAAAAGGTTTAATAATTGGAAATTTAAAAGATGATTTAAATTTGATATTTAAACAAATTTCTATTTTTGTTCCTAAAATAACAAATTGGTCTTTATGTGATAGTTTTTGTAGTAATTTAAAAATAGCTAAAAAATATGAAAAAGAATTTTGGAATTTTATACAAAGTTTTTTAAATTCTTCTGAAGCATATTCTATTAGATTTGGTACTATTATGATTTTAGGATATTTTATACAAGAAGAGTATCTAGATAGAATTTTTTCATATTTTAACACAATTAAACATCCAGATTATTATGTTAAAATGGGAGTTGCTTGGACTATTTCTATGTGCTATGTAAAATTTCCAAATGAGACTTATAACTACTTACTAACTTGTGATTTAGATGATTTTACTTTTAATAAAGCTATTCAAAAAACTCGTGAATCAACACGTATAGATCAAAAAACAAAAGAAATATTAAATAAAATGAAAAGATAATATAAATAGGATAAATATTTTTAAGTATTTATCCTATTTTTGATTTATTTTTTAATTGATATTTTTTTTTACTGAAGTAATAATAAACTAAGGGCCATAACAATCATTCCACAAATAAAACCAAACATCGACAAATTATGTTTTCCATATTCCTTAGCTGCTGGTAATAACTCATCTAAACTTATATACACCATAATACCTGCAACTGATGCAAATACAACTCCAATTAAAGTATCACTTAAAAATGGCATTAAAATTAAGTAACCTACTAATGCTCCTATAGGTTCTGCTAAACCTGATAAAAAAGAATATTTAAAAGCTTTTAATTTACTTCCTGTTGCATGATAAATTGGTACTGAAACTGCTAAACCTTCTGGTATATTATGTATAGCTATTGCAATAGCTATACTTATTCCTAAAACTGGATCTGCTAAAGCTGACATAAAAGTTGCTAATCCTTCTGGAAAATTATGTATTCCAACAGCTAGTGCAGTGAAAATCCCCATTCTAAGCAATTTTTTACTTTTAATTTTTTCATCTATATCTTGATTTTCAATATCTTCAATCTTTTTTGTCTCTGGCAAAAATTTATCTATTAATGCAACAATACCTATACCTAGAAAAAATGCAATTACAGTTATCCAATATGCTCTTGATTGATACATTTCTTCATTTAATAGTCTTTGAGCTTTTGCAAAAATTTCAATAAAAGAAACATATATCATCACACCTGCTGAAAAACCTAGTGCAACTGATAAAAACTTTTTGTTATCTTTTTTACAAAATAGTCCTAATATACTTCCAACACCTGTTGCTAATCCTGCAAATATTGTTAAACCAAGTGCCATCCAAAAATTTTCTTCCATTTGTATATTTCTCCCTCCTATATCATTTTATGATTTCGGAGTCTGTTTTGAAACATTTTTCGACTTTTTTTACAACAAAAAAACTATTAGTTTTATCCAATAGTTTTTACTTTTCTTATTTAGTTATCCATTTAATTAAATTTAAATTTGCTGATTCTAATAGCATTTCATGTTTTGGCATTACTCTAAATGTATATCCATAATTTCCACCTGTTGTCATTTCTATTTTAGCTGTATATTTACATTTATGTTCTGCTTCATTACATTCTTTTAAATGCATCGGAATAATTTGTACATCTTCTACTATTCCGTTTTCTAATATTTTTCCATAATATACTTCTGCTGAAATATTTTCACAAGATATATTTGGCATAATAACTTCACATTCTACTTCTATTTGGTTTCCAGCATCAACAGTTACATTTTGTATATTAGATTCTTGCGAGATTTTTACATCTTTCCAACTATTATTTATGCTTCTTTTCCATTCATTATATCTTGCAACACTTTCTAAATCACTATAGTGTTTTTTAGTTAGATTCATAAGTGGTACATATAGTTTGTTTGAATAATCTGCAAGCATTCTAGCTGTACTATATTCCCCTCCTGTTGTAATTATAGAGTTTTTCATAAGTTCTATCCATCTATGTGCAATTCCTTCTTTATCTCGATCATAATATACTGGTATTATTTTATTTTCTAATGTATAGTACATGCTTTCACTATCTGCTCTATCTTGTATTTCATATGATTCATATTCTGCATTTGTTCCTATTGTCCATCCATTAGTTTGATCATATCCTTCTGCCCACCAACCATCTAATACACTAAAGTTTACAACTCCATTTACAGATGCTTTTTGTCCACTAGTTCCTGATGCTTCCATTGGTCTTCTTGGATTATTTAACCATACATCAACACCACTTACTAAATATCTTGACATTGATATATTATAGTTTTCCATTAAGAATATTTTACCTTTAAATTGTGGCATCATTGAAACTTCATGAATGTATTTAATTAAATCTTGTCCTTCTTTATCTGCTGGATGTGCTTTTCCTGCAAATATTAATTGTACTGGTTTTTCTGGATTATTTAATATTTGTGTTATTCTTTCTAAATCTTTAAATATAAGTGTTGCTCTTTTATATGTAGCAAACCTTCTACTAAATCCTATTGTTAAATTATTAGCGTTTAACTTAGATACAATTTCAGTTATTTCATCATAATGATATCCTGATCTTCTTAATCTTTCAATTGTACTTTCTCTTACTAATTTAATTAATTTTTCTTTTCTATCAACATGTACATTCCACAATTTATCATCTGGTATTGTTGATATTTTTTCCCATACACTATTTTCGTGCATTTTATCTTGCCAATATGGCATTAAATATTTATTATATAATTCTTTTAATCTAGGTGCAAGCCATGAACATGTGTGAATACCATTTGTTACATATGTTATTGGTGATTCACTTGGTGCAATATTTGGCCAGATCTCTCCAAATAACTCTCTTGATACAGCTCCATGAAGTTTACTAACTCCATTTTTAAGTGCTGCTATTTTAAGAGCTAATAACCCCATATTAAATCCTTCTTCTACATTTCCATTTGGACGTGCTCCTAATCCTAAAAATTCTTCTCTTGATAAGTTTATTAAAGGCCAAAAATCTTTAAAGTATTTTTCTATTAAGTGTACTGGAAAAATATCGTTTCCAGCAGGTACTGGTGTATGTGTTGTAAATACTGTTTTAGAACTAGCTATATCTCTTGCCATTTCAAAAGATACTTGTTTTTCTTTCATTATGTCTTTTATTAATTCTAATGTTAAAAATGATGAATGCCCTTCATTCATATGAAATATTGTAGGGTTTAATTTAAGATGTTTTGTTAATAAACTAGAACCTGCCATACCTAAAACTATTTCTTGACGGATTCTCATTTCTTGATCTCCACCATATAATCTAAGTGTAACATTTCTATCTTCTTCATGATTTTTATCTATATCTGAATCTAATAAGTATAGTGTTGTTCTACCTACCTTTACTTCCCATACTTTTAAATGTAATCTTCTTTTAGGAAATTTTACTGATATAGTAAGATCATCACCTTGCTCATCTTTTACTGGGTTTATTGGTAAATCATATAAATCTATGTCATGATATTCTGTTTCTTGAACTCCATATCCATTTATTTTTTGATTAAAATATCCATTTTTATATAATAATCCTACAGCTACTAATGGTACACCCATATCACTTGCCGATTTTAGGTGATCTCCTGATAATATACCAAGTCCTCCTGAATAAATTGGCATAGTTTGATCAAGTCCATATTCTGCTGAAAAATATGCAACTAAATCATCTTTGTTTTCTGGGTGTGTATTTGCAAACCATGTATTTTTGCTATTCATATAGTCATCAAAATCATTTACTATTTGATCATATTCTTTTAAAAACACATTATCTTTAACCACTTTTTCTAATTTATCTTGTGAAACTAATTTTAAAAATTTCACTGGATTTTTACTACAATTTTCCCATAAATCCATATCTATACTTTGAAATAGTCTTAGATACTCTGTGTTCCAAGACCACCATAAATTATTTGATATTTCACCTAATTTTTCAATTCTTTTAGGCAATTGTGGATTTACTGTTATTCTATTAAATATATACATTTTATTATTCCTCCTTTGTATCTTACAGCTTTTATCTTTTTGTTTATCATTTATATTATCTATTAAATATTTATTTTTGTCAAATGTTTTAAGTATGTTTTTTATTTTATTTCTATTTAATTATTCTTATTTAACTTAATATTTTCGTCTAAAATATTCTTGCTACATCATTAAATGTAATATATATTGAAAGACCAATTAATAGTACAAATCCTAACATTTGAATACTTGCTTCTGTTTCTGGTTTCATTGGTTTTTTTCTAATTGATTCAATTATTAATATGACAATCTTACCACCATCTAATGCAGGTATTGGTAATAAGTTTGTTACTCCTAAAGATATTGATATTAATGCCATCATTTCCAAAAATTCTATTATTCCATCTGTTTTAGCAATTACCTCAGATATTCCAACTGGCCCTATCATTTGCTCTACACTAGCTTTTCCTGTAATTAATTCTGTTAAACTTTCTCCTATTGAACTTACAAAAACTACTGTTTCCATACCTCCATTTATAGCTCTATTAACTATATTGTCCTCTGCATATTTAAAAGCTACTCCTAATTGATATATCGAAGTATATTCTAAAGAAACTTTAAAGTTCTTTATCTCTCCATTTCTATCTATTTCTAAATTTAATATATCTAGCTCACTCTCTCCTATTGCTGTAACAATTTTGCTTGCATCACCTTCAACTGTAACTTCATTTACTTTTAATATTATATCATTTGCCTCTAGCCCTGCTTTATCTGCATTACTATTTTCATCAAGTAATATAATTTTTCCTTGCTCGTCTAAGTATATTCCTGTTGTTGCAATCTTTTGCTCAGTAGGTGTATATCTAAACTCTAACTCTTCTTCCCCTCTTAATACTCTAACTAATATTTCACTTCCATCTTGTTTTTTCATTATATTATCTACATCACTTTTACTTGAAACTTTTTCATTATTTATACTTGTGATTTTATCCCCTGTAATTATTCCTGCTTCTAATGAAGTAGAATCTTGTAATACTTCTGATATTTCATTTGAAACAAATGTACCAGCTGCAAAAGATATTGCAAAATATATTGATAATGCAAAAACTATATTAACTATTGATCCTGCAAGTACAATAGCTATTCTTTTCCAAATACTTACATTACTAAAAGAGTTTTTGTCTTCTGAGTTTCCATCTTCACCTTCTAAACTCACAAACCCTCCTAGAGGTATTAATCTTAATGAATATTCTGTTTCTTTTTTCTTTTTTTCAAATATTTTAGGACCAAACCCTATTGCAAATTTATTCACTTTGACTTTAGAAAGTTTAGCAATGACAAAGTGTCCTAATTCATGTATTGTTATTAAAAAACCTAACAAAACTAGTATTTTAATTGCTGATATCAATATATCTATCATTCTCTATTCTCCTTTAATTTAAAAAGCAAAAAACTAATTTTATCTTATTTGATAATTTATCAGTATTTTGCTCTTTCTATCTATTATATTTATAGCATTGTAAACATTACATATGCAAATGGTGCTAAAAATATTAAACTATCTATTCTATCTAACATTCCACCATGTCCTGGTATTAAATTACTATAATCTTTTATTTTCATTTCTCTTTTTATACTAGATGCTGCAAAATCTCCAATTTGTCCTACTATACTTAGTATTATTCCAAATATTAAAATATGTATATATGAATAATCCATTCCTAAGAATGTATTTACACAATATGTGTAAATCATCATAAGTACTACTGCACCTATAACTCCTCCTATAGATCCTTCTACTGTTTTTTTAGGACTAATTTCACTAAAATGATGTTTTCCTATTAATTTTCCTACAATATATGCAAAAGTATCTGATCCCCATGCTGCAAATATTGCATACCATATTAATATTTTACCATCTGGCATTCCATCAATAAATGCTACAAACATTGTAAATAAGACAATGTAGAAAGTTCCCAAAAAAGTATATGCTATATCTTTAACTGTTTTTTTCATATTACTTAATATAACATGTAAAAATAGCACAATAATTATTGATGGTAAGAAAATACTAAGTGTTAATTGCAAATATGGCTCTGGTATTATATGTATAAAAGATATACTTAAACAAGATACATATCCTACCCATTTTATTGGTTTACAAACATTTTCTACTGCATGAAAATATTCGCTAAGTGCTAAAATTGCAATTATTGCAAGAGCTATATCAACTACTATTTTATTTCCAAAAACTAATATTAATATTACAAGTGGAAATCCTAATAGGGCTGATGTTATTCTTTGTATATTATTCATTAATACCCCTTCCTAATTTGCTCCAAATTTTCTAGTTCTTTTTTGAAACTCTATAATAGCTTCATCTAAATCCTTTTCTTCAAAATCTGGCCAATTTTTATCTATAAATATAAATTCACTATATACTAATTGCCATGGTAAGAAATTACTTAATCTAATTTCTCCACTTGTTCTAATTAATAAGTCTGGGTCTGGCTGCCCTTTTGTGTATAATGAATTTGATATTAGTTCCTCTGTTATTTCATCTACTGTTACTTTTTCTTCTTTTACATCTAATGCTATTTGTTTTACTGCTTTTAAGATTTCATCTCTACCACCATAATTTAGTGCTATGTTAAAAACTATTCCATCATTATTTTTAGTTCTTTCCATACAATTATTTATACTTTTTTGTAGTCCTTTATCAAGTGGCTCTATATCTCCTAATACAACTATTTTAGTATTTTCAGTGTCTGCCTTTTTAGAATATTCATCTAAATATGCCCTTAATAGTTTCATTAGTGCTGATACTTCTTCTTCTGCTCTTTTCCAATTTTCTGTTGAAAAAGCATAAACAGTTATATGTTTTATACCAATTTTTTTAGCATATCTAACTATTTTTTCTAATGTTTTTGCCCCTGCTTTATGTCCTGATGCTGCTGGCTTATTTTGCATTTTAGCCCATCTTCTATTACCATCCATAATTATTGCTATATGCTCTGGTAAATGTTCTTTATTTATTTCCATTTCTACCATTCCTTATTTATTTCGCTCTTTAATATATATTGCTAATTCTTCTAAAAATTTCGATTTATCTCCAAATATTTCTAATGATTTAATTGCATCATTCATTATATTATCTAATATCTCTTTTGCTCCATCTAATCCATATTCAGATACATATGTACATTTATTTAATAATTTATCATTTCCTACTGGTTTTCCTAATACTTCTTGATTTCCTTCTTCAGACAATATATCGTCTTTTACTTGAAATGCCAATCCAATTTTTTGTGCATATTCTGATAACGCATTTAATTCTTCAAAACTTGCATTCCCCAAAATTCCTCCAATTCTTGCTGGAAGAAGTATTAATTCTCCTGTTTTATTTTTATGTATATATTCTAAACATTTAATATCTATATTTTTACCTTCTACTTCTGTATCTACATATTCTCCTGCTATCATTCTATCTACTGCTTTACTAAGTTCGTTAAATATTTGAATATGTTTAGTTAACTTTTCTTGATTTTTTTCATTTTTAAAAATTCCACTTATTACAATATATGCTCTATTTAATAAAGTATCACCTGCAAGTATCGCTGTCGCCTCATTATATGCTTTATGATTAGTTGGCTTACCATGTCTTAAATCATCATTATCGATTCCTGGTAAATCATCATGGATTAAAGAAAAATTATGTATCATTTCAAGTGCTACTACATATGGCATACACTCACTAATATCTTTAGAAAACAATTCATAAGTTGCAAGTATTAAAATTGGCCTTAACCTTTTTCCACCTGCAAGTAAGCTGTATTCTACTGACTCGTTTAATATCTTTTCATAGCAATCTGATTTAATTGTATATTTTTCAAGTTCACTATTTACAATATCTCTATATTCCTTTAATTTTTCTTTAAACTCCATATTTTACCCCTTTTATTCTACCTACTATATTGACATTACTTCTTTTTCTTTTGAACTTACTACTTTATCAATTTCTTCTACATATTTATCTGTTAATTTTTGCACTTTTTCTTCTGCTGATTTTAATTCATCTTCTGTTATTAAACCTTCTTTTTGACTAGCTTTAGCTTCATCAATACCGTCTCTTCTTACTCCTCTTACTGCAACTTTAGCTTCTTCTCCCATTTTTTTAACTTCTTTTACTATTTCTTTTCTTCTTTCTTCATTTAATTCTGGGAAAGATAATCTAATTACTTTACCATCATTATTTGGATTAAGCCCTATATCTGAAGCAAGTATTGCTTTTTCTATTTCTTTTAATACACTTACATCCCAAGGTTGTATTGTTATTAATCTTGCTTCTGGAACAGATACTCCAGCTACTTGATTAATTGGTGTTGGTGTCCCATAATAGTCTATTTTAATTTTGTTTAATATATTTGGGTTTGCTCTTCCTGCTCTAATTTCTCCTAATTTTTCTGCTAAAACACTTATTGTTTTTTCCATTCTTTCTTCTACACTTTTAAAATCCATTTTAATTTCCTCCTAATAATCTAATTAACTATTTAACAATAGTTCCTATTTTTTCACCTTTAACGGCTCTTATTATATTTTCTTCATCATCAATTCCAAATACAAGTAGTGGAATATTATTATCTCTACACATTGCAGTTGCAGTTGAATCCATTACTTTTAAATCTTTTTCTAAAACTTCTAAATATGTAATTTCATCATATTTAACTGCTGATGGATCTTTTTTAGGGTCTGCACTATATACTCCATCTATATTTTTCCCAAGTAATAACACTTCTGCTTGTATTTCTGTTGCTCTTAATGCTGCTGCTGTATCTGTTGTAAAGTACGGATGTCCTGTACCACACGCAAATATTACTACTCTACCTCTATTTAAATGTTTATCTGCTTTTCTTTGTATAAATGGTTCTGCTATTTCTCTCATTTCTATTGCAGTTTGTACTCTTGAATATACTCCTCTTGTTTCTAATGCATCTTGAAGTGCTAATCCATTCATTGCTGTTGCAAGCATTCCCATATAGTCTGCTGTTGTTCTTTCCATTTGGTGTCCATTTCTACCTCTCCAAAAGTTTCCTCCTCCTACAACAATTGCTACTTCTACTCCCATTTCTGTAACTTGCTTAACTTTGTCACATATTTTCCCAACTGTGTGAGCATCTACTCCAAATTTAGTTTCTCCTGCTAATACTTCTCCACTTAATTTTAAAAGTACTCTTTTATATTTTGCAACTGACATTTTACTACTCCTTTAATTATATTTTGTTTTATGTATTTTATCATAAAAAAAGAAAAAATACAGTATTTTTTTAATTTTTTCTTATATTTTAACTTATAATTTCTTGTATTTATCTATAGATTCATTTAATTTTTGTACTTTAATCTTTTCATCTTACAAATAAAATATTTTTTTGCAAATAAAAAGAAATAAAGCTGAAAATATTTCCAATTTTATTTCTTTCATTTGTTAATTATATTTTTTTATTAAACTTATTTATTTAATTGGCTCATTACTTCTTCTGCAAAGTTTGATTCTTGTTTTTCAATTCCTTCACCTTTTTCAAATCTTGCAAATGTAACTATATCACTATCATTTTGTTTTAATAATTCTGATATTTTAATATCAGGATTTTTAACAAATGCTTGATCTACTAAACAAATTTCTTCATAGAATTTACCAATTCTTCCTAATACTATTTTTTCAGCTATTTGAGCTGGTTTTCCTTCATTCATAGCTTGAGCTTTTAAAATTTCCATTTCTTTTTCTACTCTTTCAGCTGGAACTTCTTCTCTTTTTGTAAATTCTGCTTTAGCTGCAGCAATTTGCATACATACGTCTTTTGCAACTTCTTTAGTTCCTTTAGACATATTAACTAAAACTGCTATTTTACCATCACCATGAATATATTTTTCAACTAAACCTTCTGATTCAAATCTTACAAATCTTCTGATGTTCATATTTTCACCAATTGTAGCTATTTTTTCTACTAAAACTTCATTAACTGATTTTCCTGGTACTTCAATTGAGTCTTGAGCTAATAATTCTTCTACAGTTGCTGGATTTTTTTCAACAACTTGTTTTGCTATATTTAAAACAAAAGTTTTAAATTCTTCATTTTTAGCTACGAAATCTGTTTCTGAATTTACTTCAACTACAGCTCCTAATTTTCCATCTTCAGTAACATATGCGTCAACTATTCCTTCTGCTGCTACTCTTCCTGATTTTTTAGCTGCTTTTGCAATTCCTCTTTCTCTTAAAAGTTCCATTGCTTTTTCCATATCTCCATTAGTTTCAGTTAAAACTTTTTTACAGTCCATCATTCCTGCACCTGTTTTTTCTCTTAATTCTTTTACTAAACCTGCTGATACCATTTTTTAATTCCTCCTATTTTTATTTTATTTAAATTAAAAGACATATTTAATCAATAGTTTTACTATTAAATTAAAATATGCCTCCTTATTTTTATTATTCAGCGCTTTTTGTTTCTTCTGCTGCTACAACTTCTTCAATACTTGTTTCTGTTGTTTCTACAGTTTCTTCTTCTATAGCTGCTGGTTCAAAACTTTCACCTTGTTTTCCTTCAATAACTGCATTTGCCATAACATCTGCTATTAATTTAACAGCTCTTATTGCATCGTCATTTCCTGGAATAGCATAGTCTAATTCTTCTGGATTACAGTTTGTATCTACTAATCCAACTACTGGTATTCCTAATTTTTTAGCTTCTAATATTGCTATTCTTTCTTTTTTAGGATCTACTAAGAAAATTGCTCCTGGTAATGTTTCCATGTTTTTGATTCCACCAAGATTTTTTTCTAATTTTTCCATTTCTTTTTTAAGTATTATAACTTCTTTTTTTGGTAACACTTCAAATGTACCATCTTCTTGCATTGTTTCTAAATCTTTTAATCTTTTAATTCTTCTTTGAATTGTTCCAAAGTTTGTTAACATTCCACCTAACCATCTTTGGTCTACATAGAACATTCCAGATTTGATTGCTGCTTCTTTCATACATTCTTGTGCTTGTTTTTTAGTTCCAACAAATAATATTGTTTTCCCTTCTTCTGCTTGCTCTTTTAAGAAAGCATAAGCTTCATCTAATTTTTTAGATGTTTTTTGTAAATCGATGATGTGAATTCCATTTCTAGCTTGGAATATATATTCTGCCATTTTAGGATCCCATCTTCTTGTTTGATGTCCAAAGTGAACACCGGCTTCTAGTAATTGTTTCATTGCTACTACTGCCATTTTAAATTCCTCCTTATTTGTTATTTCTTCCATAAGCTTCAATGTTTTTTAGGACTTAAATTATTTTAAGCACTACCCCAAAAACTCCACTTATGTGATTAATACGCTTAGTATTATACTAAATTTAAAAGAAAAAATCAAGTATTTCTATGATATTTTCATATTAATTATGTTTTTTCTTTTTTCTTTTTACTTTTCAAGCATTTTAATATACTAGTTTTCTATAACGGCACCTATAATTCCAGCATCATTTCCTAAAATTGCTGTTTTTATTTTAAGTTTGCCAATCATTGATTGATTAAAAACTTTTCCATTTGAATTTACCTCTTCTGTAAGTTTTGTTAATAAAATTTCATAAAAATATGAAAAACTTCCACCAATTCCAATTACATCTGGTTCAAAAATATTTATTAAATTAACTATCCCTATAGCTAAATTTCTAATGTAATCTTCTACAATTTCATCTAATTTAATTTCTTTTTCAGATTTAACTTCATTGCATATTTTTTCTTTATTAGTTTTTAATATTTCTAATATTTCTTTACTTGAAATATATCTTTGCTCATCTAATACTACTCTAATATCTTCTTTAAACTTTTTCATAGATGCATATTTTTCAAAACAACCTTTTCTTCCACATTTACACTCGATTCCATCTTTTTGTATAACCATATGCCCAAATTCTGAGGTTGAATCATCATTTCCACCTAATAATTTTCCATCAATTATACACGCTCCTCCTATTCCTGTTCCTAGTGTTAAAAATATGCTTCTTTTACTATTTTGTAAAACTCCATATTTATATTCTGCTAAGCATGCATTTTTAGCATCATTCCTAACAATTACTGGTAACTTATATTTTTTTTCTAACACACTTGCTATATCATATTTATCTAATTTTAAGTTTATAGTTTTTTCTATAACACCTTCTTTTGTTATACCAGGAATTGAAATACCTATTTTTTTTATTTCATATATTTCTTTGTATTCATTTATCTTTATATTTACATATTCTTCTATTGTGTTTATTATATCTTTTTTCATTTCTTCACTAAATGTTAATTCTTCTTTTTTTAATATCTCACCACTATTATTTATTATCCCTATTGCTATATGGCTTCCACCTATATCTATTCCAATATTCATACTTCCTCCTACACTAAAAGGACAGTCTCCTGTCCTTTTGATTTTATTTTCTTTATCTTTTGTATCTTATCTTATCTTATCTTATTTATTATTAATTTTTTTCTAATCTCTAGTATTTATTAAGTTTTATTTCTTTTTTATTTTTCTGTTTTTCTGTTTTTTAAACTCCATAAGCTGAGAATAGGAAGTTACCCATGTAGATTTGTATAATTGGTACTAATACAACTATAACGAAGAATATTAATACTACACCAACTATAGCATATACTATTTGTGGTAATACTTTCATTATTCTATTTAATATTACATTTATATCAATATCCATATATTCAACAAGTTTTTCCATCATCTGTACTAAGTCTGTTTGCATACCTATGTTTAACATTTCTGTCATCATTGGTTTTGTAAGACCAGATTGTTCAAATGGTTCAATCCATGAAGCACCTACTAAAAGATTATTTATTGATGTTTCTGTTATAGACATCATAACATAATTTTCAGTAACATTTCTACTTACTTCGATAGATTCTTGTATTCTCATACCATTTTGTAAGTTTAATAACATCGCTTTTGTTAATCTTGAAAAATCTATTGCAAATATTAATTCTCCAAATACTGGCATTTTATATTTAAATAAATCATAATTATATTTCCCTTTAGGTGTTCTGATGTATAGGAATATAGCTGTTGCAATTCCTAATATAACTACTACTGGTAAATACCAATAAAGCATCATCACATCAACAACATCTGCAAACCAAAGTGTTACTGCAGGTAACTGATCTGTACTTCCTACAGAGTCAAGTACAGACTGTATTGCTGGAATTGCATATAGCGTACCTACAACTAGCATTACAAGTAATAGAATAAATTGTATTAAATTTGGTACTAATATTGCTTTTACTTTTTTAGTTAAAGCTTCAGATTCATCTAAATATTTTACAGCTTGTTCTAATGATTTTGTAAGAGAACCAGATAACTCACCTACTTTTATCATATTAATATATATATATGGAAATATTTCTGAATAATATTCCATAGTCGTATGCATATAGTCTCCACCTTCAACACCTGCTAATATATCTTCTAATATTCCTTTTAAAGACAAATTATCTGTTCCTTCTATTATTGTTTTTAAAGCATGAATATTATTAAATTCTGCCTTTTTTAATAGATAGAAATTTTGTGTAAATACAACTAAATCTCTCTGCGTTACTTTTTCAGTAGCTCCTAAATAAATATTTAGTTTTTCCATTACAGTAAATTCTCTTTTTTCTTCACGATTTACATGTGTTGTATTTATGTTTTTCATTACATCTTTTATATCTGTAACGTTTTTCTTTTGTTTTTTTGTTTTAGAGCCGTATGCAACTTGTTGTATTGCTATTGGTAATAATTCTGTATTTTTTAATTTTTTTATAAGGGTTTGCTTATTTGTTGATTCTACTCTATTTTTTACAATTTCACCTTTTTTTGTCAGTGCTTTATACACATAAGTAGGCATATTTTTCTCCTTTCTTTTTTATTTTAAATTCCTTGTTTTTCTTGTTTTATTTTTAATTGCATTATTGTTCTATTTAATACTTCTATATTTTTTTCTTCAACTTGTGATTTAGCTTGATCTAATGTAATTATATCTTTAACAAATAGTTCAGCTAAAGAATTAATAAGTCCTATACTTCCTTTTTCTGAATTACTTTGTATTGCATCTTCTATTTCAGAAACACTTAATTTTTCTTTTCTAATTAATCCTGAAACTATACTATCTATTACCATTACTTCTGGAACTAATGTTAATTTTCCATTTCTTCCTTTTAATAGTCTTTGTGAAACTACTAATTTTAATAATGTTGATAATAGGTATTTTATTGTTGCTTGATCTCTTACTTCATAGAAATTTATCATCCTATCTATTGTTTCTGCACAAGATTTTGTGTGCAGTGTTCCTATAACTAAATGCCCTGATTCTGCCATTTCTATTGCAGCTTCCATTGTTTCTTTGTCCCTGATTTCTCCTATTACTAATATATCACAATCTTCTCTTAAAGAGTTTTTTACACCATCACTAAATGTAAGTGAATCTTTTCCTATTCCAATTTCTTTTTGCACAATTAAAGATTTTTTTGATGAATGCTTAAATTCTATTGGATTTTCTAATGTTAATATTTTTTTGTTTTGTGTTTCATTTATATGATTTATTAATGCATTTAAAGTTGTACTTTTACCTGAATTTGTTTTACCAGTTACTAACATTACTCCTTGTGGTTGATAAGTCATTCTTCTTACAATATCTGGTACACCTAATTCTTCATATTTAGGTAAATCATTTTTTATTAAACGCATTGTACAAATTGGAATATCGTCTGCAGATGATATATTTACCCTAAAACGTATATCACCATATTCATATGACATATCGATTTTTTTAGTATCTGTATATGTTTTGTCTTTATCAATATTTCCTTTTATTAATTCATCATATACTTCCATCATATCTTCAATAGTCAAAACTTTAGTATTTTCAACTGGTATTAAATCTCTTGAAATTCTTAACATTGGTTTATTTTCACATATCAAATGAACATCTGATGCATCTTTTTTTATAGCTTCATCTAAAATAGCTTGTAAATTCATTATTTTTCCTCCTAAATTTAAACTTAATTAATATAATAAAAGTTTTTTGTTTATTTCTTCTAATGTTGTTTCTCCTAAAACTACTTTTCTAACACCATCTACTATTAGTGGTTTATATGTTCCTTCTAAAGCGTGTTTTCTAATTTCGATACTTGATTTTCCATTCATTATGTCTTCTTTTATTTCTTCTGTTATATCTAATACTTCAAAAACACCCATTCTATCAAAATATCCTGTGTTATTACATCTTTTACATCCTACTGCATTATGCGTTTTTTCAAGCTTACCGAAATCATAACTATATCTTTCACCTAATTTTACAATTACATCTTTTTCTTCTGATGAAAATTTTCTTTCTTCTTTACAATTTGGGCATAATTTTCTAACTAATCTTTGTGATATTGTAGTTGCGAGTGTACTTGCTATATCATAATCTGATATTCCCATTTTTCTAAGTCTTGTTATTACTTCAATTGAATCTATTGTGTGTATTGTAGATAATACATAATGACCAGTTTGTCCTGCTTGTACTGCTATTTCTCCTGTTTCTTTATCACGAATTTCTCCTACTAATACTATATCTGGATCTTGTCTTAAAACTGTTCTTAGTGCACCTGAAAATGATGATTTATTATCTATTTCTATTTGATTTAATCCATTTATTCTTATTTCTACTGGGTCTTCAATAGTTGTTATATTTATTTCATTGCTATTTAAGTAATCCATAATACTATATAGTGTAGAAGTTTTACCTTCTCCTGTTGGTGCTGCTATAATTGTCATACTATTTCTTTTATTAATACTTTTAGCTAATTCTTCTTTTTCTCCTGGAAATCCTAAGTCAAATATATTTTTTATATTTGAATTTTTCTTTAAAAGTCTTAACACAAATTTTTCTCCATGTACATTTGGTTGTGAAGATACACGTATGTTATATTCGTCATATAGAAGAATTCTACCATCTTGCGATTCTTGTTTTTCATGATGCATATTTGATATTGCTTTTAATCTTCCTATTACTTGACTTTGTTTTTCTTTATTAATATTTGCTGCTGTAAATAACTCTCCATCTATTCTGTATCTAACTCTTACAGTATTAATCATAGGCTCTATATGAATATCACTTGCACGTCTTTCCATTGCTGTTTTTATTATTGTATCTACCAAGGTTGTTACCGTGTCTGATTTACTAGTTGCTATTTCTTCTGTACTTGCTCCTTCATATGAGCTAATTATTCTATCTACATCTGATTCAAAAGTTATATATGGTTCCATTATTAAACCTTTATTTAATAATAAAAGTTTTACTGTTTCCATATTTTTATTACCAACTGTATCTGCAAAACACACTTTAATTTTACCTGCTGATACTTCAAAAGGTATAACTTTGTTTTTCTTAGCTATGTCTAATGGTATATAATCTGGTATATTAACTCTAATTGATGATGAATTTAATAGGATTCCTTTTGTACCAAAAATTTCTCCTATTGCTTCTATTAAAATATTAGGATCACAAGCATCTAATATATATAATATGTCTCCTATTTTTTTATTTGAATTTTCTTTTTGATATGCTAATGCATTTTCAATGTCTTTTTCTGTTACTATACCTCTTTTTACTAATTCAACACCTAATGGTTGTCTTCTTCTTACATCCATAATCTAATTCCTTTCCTAATTATTTATTATATAATCATTTTCCCATTCTTTATCACCAGATTCCATATCTAGTCTTACTGATATTTTATTTTTTTCGCTATTTACTTCAAAATCACAACTTTTTACTCCACCTACAATTTTTGCAGTATTTCTATATATAGCATTATTTTCACTCATAAATGTATATTGAATTCCATTACTAAATACTATATAGTCATTTTGATGTGTTCCATCTTGAGCTGGAAGTGTTCCACTTTCTAGTATTTCTATATCCTCATAGTTTATTTCTTCAGTAAAATAACTATTAAATCTAGTATATTCGACTAGTGGATCTATCTGACTTAGTGTAAGATCTATATTTTGATAAAAATATGAACTCACAATAGTTATTACAGTTATTACAATTAATAAAGTTGTTATATATACAATTAAAGATATTAATGTTACACCTTTTTCTGATTTCATATTTATTCCTTTCTTAACTTATTTTGTTACAACTGTTGATAATTCAACACTTTGGTCTTCACCATTTAATCTATATTCAACTGTTACTGTTATTATTTTCATATATTCTTCATCTGCTGATGAATTAACTTGATTATAATCTTTAACTTCTTTAGTTAAAAAATATCCTGTTTCTTCATTACTAGAATCTAAGATAGGAATTGAATTTATCTCACTACCACTTTCGTCTTGTACGTATTCATTAGCAATTATCCCATTATATTTTGATATATTATCTGACTTAACTTTTTCAATTTCACTAATAGCATGATACATAGCTTCTGTTTGTCTTTCCATTACTTTTATTGAGTTTGTATATTCAGATGATAGTACTGCTATTATTGCTACAAATATAAATAGTGATAAAATTGCAACTATTGTATCTATACCTGTAAAACCTTTCTCACTTCTAAGTATCATATTATTTCCTTTCTAAGTATTAATTGTTCATAATAATTAAAACAATTACATATGTTATTATATTTGATATACCAATATATAACGGATAGTTTATATATTTAGTATTGTCATTTTTTCTTAATTTATAAATTATATTATAAATTGCTATTATTAAAAATGTTGATATTATCGTGTATAGTGTTACTAGCTCTCCTGTAAATATTGCAAGTATTACTAACATTAATAATATTTCTGTTATTTTATTACTTTTAGCTTGTTTTTTTAAGATTATTGTATTTATCATTAATATAATTATATATATTGCTAGATACATGCCATATCTATATATATTCGTTTCTTCTAATAAACATAAATATAACATATATATTAATGATATTATTATTCCATACATATTTACTGATTTTTCTATATTTAATTTAGTTTTAGCTATTCCTATTGTAATTATTAGGTATGTAAAATATAGCGCAAGCATCAATGCTTCTAATGATTTTAATATAGTTACATTTTCTATATTTATTCCCATAAAATATGCAACTAACACAAATATTAATCCTGAAAATATTTCTAATGCTAAATATCTTGGACTAATTGATTTTTTGCAATGTCTACATTTTCCTCTTAATAATATATAGCTAAATACTGGAAATAAATCTAGTATTCCTAATTTTTCTTTACAATTAGGACAATATGAATGTTTTTTTATAATATCTTGTTTTAATGGTATTCTATGTATTGCAAGTGAATAAAAACTTCCAAATAATGAACCCATTATAAATATAATTATATATAAAAGTATATCCATTTTTCTTCCTTTTCTTATTTGTTTAATTTACTTTAATTTTTTCCTTTTAATTATTATAAGAATTAATTCAAATATAAATATTTTTTTATATAATTTCTATATTTATATTTAAAGCCATACACACTTAGTGTGCGTATGGCTTTTATTTATTTAATTATATAAATATACTATTTAATAATTTATTTATATTAACTTTTAATTAATCTTTATCTGCTGGGCTCATTGTATCACCACTTGTGCTAACATTGATTGTTCCTACTAATCCTGATACATCTTCACCTTTATAATCTGCTACTCCTGTAATAGTTATAGTAGCAATATCAGATATAGATTGAGCACCTGAAGCAGATGAATCAAGTTTTAAGTTAGCTATAGTAACTTCTGTTGTTCCGTCTGATTCTAACATTCTTAAGTTAGCAACATCATCAGTTGTAACATCATTATCTGTTCCATTTAAATTGTCAATTGCTCTTTCTAAATCAGTTACACTTAATCTATTTGATAAAACTGATGAATATACAGCATATAATTCTAAGTTAATCATTTCTTCAGCTTCAGCTACAACTGTTTCTTTAGAAGCTTCACCTGCTCTAGTTAATATACCATTTTCACCTAATAATAATCCAATAGATACTGCAGCTAAAATTAATAATACTATAATTGTGATTACTAATGAAATTAATGTAATACCTTTTTGATTTCTCATGTGTTCTTTTTCCTCCTTTTCTTTAGAATTTTTTATTGACTTATATTTATTTTTTATAAATATAATGTTAATAACTATTATTTTGTACCTTCATCATCAAAATATGATCCACCTGATGATGAACTTCCACTTGAAGATCCATTATTTGTTGAACCCGAATTTCCATCCGGATTTTCAGTTGGAGCTTCTTCTACATAAGTAGAAAATGGATTTGCTTTCCCTGATGTATAATCTGATGAAATTTGGTAATTTCTTAAATCTGATGAATCTACTGAATATGTCATAACAATTGTTTCTTTATCAACTGTCATTTCAGCTAATTCCTCTTTTACATCTTCTGGAGTTGTATATGCAACTTGTGTCGGTAGTGTTTTTGTCATTGGGAAGTAATCATAAAGTAATATTCCTAGTACAACTAAGATTGCAAGAAATAATAACATTAATATTATAATTTCTTTTAAAACTGATTTTACCATTGCTTATCTCCTTTTAAATTTAAATTATTGTTTTGTAGTATCATCTTCTGTGTTTTCTTCGGTATTTTCATTATTAGTTTCTTCTGTATTTTGATTTGCATTGTTTGTTGATATAATTTCATCTGTTATTCCATTAATTGCTATATCATTACAAGCAAATGTGGCTTGTAACACATCAACTGATGAACCTGGCTTTAATGAAAAGTTCTCTATTTTAAATCCTAAAGTTTCATCATTTTCTATTCTAGATATAAAATCTATTATAGCTATATAACTTCCTGAAATTGTGAAATTTAAATCATATGCATTTTCAATTATTGAATTTCCTCTTAATACATCCATTTTCATTATTGTATTTTCACCTGTTGCATAATTACCAATTTTTACTAATAAATTTTCAAAATCGTATTCTTCTAATACTCCTATTGGAGCACCATTTTCATCTGTACCTAAAAGTATTAATTCTTCATACTCTGTCTTTTGTTTTTCTAATTCTTTTATATTATTTTCTAATAGTGTTACAGCTTCTTTATAATCTTTTTGAGCTAACTTTGCTGCTTCTTGTATTTTTGTATCTAATACTTCATTTTCAGCTTGTATATTTTGGAAACTCAAAATCTTAAGTTCACCGAATTCCATTCCTTGTAAGATTACAAATACAGAAAGTGCTAATAATAACCCTATTAATATTAATAGTAATAATTTTTTCATGGCAACTCTCCTTCTATTTTAATTGTAACTATTCCTCCATCTTTTTGTCCTGATGTTGAAATTACGTTAGTTAAGATAACATCTGTTTTTATTTCTGCAATAAAGAACCCTAATTGTTCATATTTATCTGATTGAGCATATATTACAACTTTTTTTCCTGTTGTATTTTCTATTGAAGTAATTTGAACATTTTGTGGAATTACAGCCATTACTTGATTTAATAAATTTGGAATTGCATTTCTGCTTTCATTTGTTTCCTGTATTTTTTCATTTGTTTTTTGTATATTTTGTATTAAATTAGTATATTCACTTGTTTTTTCTTGTATTTTTTTATCATCATCAGTTACTTTTCCTATTTCTGACAATGTTTCTACAATAAACATATCTGCTTCGTTTTGCTTTTCAAATGTATAGTATGTTAATATACCAGAAAATACTGAGAATATAACTGCGAACATAAGCATTGTATTTGATACACGAAGTAATGCACTTTCTGTTCTATCAAATTTCTGTCCTAGATCCCAAGTCAAAAATCCACCTTGATTTTTTTGTTCTTCTTTTGTTTTTCCTGGATTTATTTCTATTTTAAACCATCCTGGAACTTTTTCTGCAAAAGATTGATGTTTGAAGTTAAGACCTTGAACACCTTCACCTAAATATGTTAACGCAACTGATAAAGCTGAGTTAACCTCTACGTAATCTTTCATATTTATATCTCTTATATTTTCTAAGAAATGTGGTTTTAATATTTCACAGTCTACTTCTGGTAAATATTCTTGGAAATATAAGTCAACATTATTAATTAATGCAGCTGTTCCTGTAATATATACTTTGCCAATATCTTGTACAGACTTGTTAATTGATTTTTTAACATTTCCTACTATTTTATATAGTGTTGGCATTATATTTTCTAAATACTGTATATGTTCATTTTCTTGTAATTCCATACCATTAGATGTATATATTGTTGTGTTTTTTGCAATTTCATATGCTTTTGAATATGAATTTTCATTTAAGTTTATTTCATCTAAGAACTCTTTAGCCCCACCATCTATTTTTTCAATATCATAAATTTTACCGCCTAATACAGTTGTTACTGTTGTTTCTTGTTCCATATTTACAATCATATAATTTTCTACATCATCTACTTTAGTTAGTGATGTTATAGCTATTGGTAATGGTACAATACCTTTTAATTCATAATTTGCTAAATTTTGTGTTGTTTTATTTTGATTAATTTTATTTGATGAAACATGTATAACTCTTAATTTATCTTTATCTACTAGGTCATTTACTATTGCATATCTTGTTTCAAATACATTTGGATTTATATTTTTTTCATTATTGTAATATGCAAATTCCGTACTAATTGCTGCTACTAAATCTTTTTTATTTAATAAACTAGACATTTCAAAATACATATATGCTTCTTCAGATAAATTAACACTTATTGGTGTTTTTTGGCTATATGTTTCTTGGATTACTTGATTTATACCATCTTGTATGTTTTCATAGAACTTAGTCCCAAAAGATTCAACACGTATATTTGATTGTTCTTTTGAAACTTTTGCGTATTTAATTAAATTTTCTTCAATATACAGTCCTAAACATTTCGACATTTTTCTTCCCTCTTTTTCTATAATTTATATATATTTTAAACATTTTCCCAAAAATAATACATTTATATTTCATCTTTAGAATTTTATTTATCACTATATTTTCTTTCCTTAATTATATATTAAAAGAATTAAAAGTCAATCACTTTAACACAAACGTAATATAATTGTAATATAATTGTAATATTTGTTATATTTTAGATTTTTATGTATTTTTTTTCAATTTTAAAATATAAAATCCATCTGTTTTTTCGTTTGGTAATACCTGGATTCCTCCTATATTGTCTTTAAATTTGTCAAAGAAATCATTTTTTTGATATTTTAAATCAATAATTGAAAATTCTTTATTATTTACCAAAAATTTATTTATAACATCTTTATTTTCACTACTTATTATACTACATGTAGAATATACTATTTCCCCTTCTTTTTTTAAATATTTTGAACAATTTTCTAAAATTACATATTGCAATTTAGATATATTTTCTATATCTTCTTTTTTCTTTTGCCATTTAATATCTGGTTTTCTTTTCATAACACCCAAACCTAAACATGGAACATCTAATAGAATTTTATCAAATTTTTCTTTATATTTTTCTTCATATATACTTCCATCTTGTTTTAGTGTTTCAATTATATCTATGCCCAATCTCTTAGCATTTTGTTTTACTAATTCTAGTCTGTGGTCATACACATCAAACGCTGTTATTTCTCCACTATTCCCCATAATTTCTGCCATAAATGTAGTTTTTCCACCAGGGGCGCTGCATGCATCTAGTACTTTTTCACCGTGTTTAGGATTCAATAGTATCGGAATCAATCCTGCTGCTTCATCTTGAATTGTAAATAGCCCGTCTTTAAATTCTTTTAAATTTTCAATATTTTTAATTTTATCTAGAACTAAAAATGGTTCTATTATACCTTTTTCTACCACAATATTTTTAGCTTCTAATTTTTGAATTAATTCATCAATTTCTATTTTCAAATTATTAACTCTAATACATAATTTAGGTCTTATATTTGTAGCCTTACAAATTTCTTCTATACTTTCATTTGAATTATCTTTTTGTAATTCTTCAATTATCCATTCTGGCATTGAATACATTTTAGATATTCTTTCTTTAAACTCTTGTATATCATTCATTTCAAGATAATCTATTTTTTCTACTTTTCTAAGTACTGCATTAACAAAATTACTACTAGATCTATGACCATACCTTTTAGCTAAATTTACACTTTCATTAACTGCTGCTGATTTTGGGACTTTATCTAAAAACACAATTTGGTATATCCCCATTCTAAGGATATTTAATATCCATGGTGATATTTTTTTTATTCTAACACTTGAGTATTTTTTTATAATTTCATCTATAGTAAGTCTCCAAGTCACTGTTCCATAAACTATTTCAGAAATAAAACCTACATCTTTATCTGTTAAATTTTTTCTATTTTCTTTTATCTTTTCATCTAATACTAAATTAGAATAACTATTTTCTTCTTGCACTTTATATAATGTTTTTAAAATTATTTCTCTTGTTTTATCTATCATATATTTTTCCTCGCTTTTAAAAGTATTATATCCTTTTTTTTGGTTTTTTTCTATAGTTTATGCATTTGTTTTTAATTTGTATTTAATTTTTGTTTAACTTTTGTATATTTTATCCTTTTTTTGTAAAATATATTTTTAAAGAATTTTAGGAGGTAAAAATGGAAATGAAAAAACATTTAATAATAACAGGGCATTCAAATATTTCTTGGAAGGATGCGATAGTTAAAGCTATTGATGAAACTTCAAAAACAATTGATTATATTTCAGAAGTTAAAGTTTTAGAACAAAGAGCTAATATTGATGGTAATAAATTATTAGATTATTTTGTTGATTTAGATATTAGTTTTATAATTGATACAAATAGAAAAAGTTCTTAAATTGGAGGTATTATGGATCCCTTAGAATCTAAAGAAGCATATATAAAATATGTTGATAAACAATCCCCAAATTCTCCTCTTCTTAAAAATTGTTTTAGAGCATTTTGGGTTGGAGGTACAATTTGTGCTATTGGACAGATTGTTTTAAATATCTGTGAATTACGCGGTTTTGATGAAAAAGTTTCTGGAAGTATTGTATCTATACTTTTTATTGCTATTGTCGCTTTTTTAACAGGTCTTAATATATTTAATAGAATTGGTAAATATGCAGGTGCTGGATCACTTGTTCCTATTACTGGGTTTGCAAATTCAATTGTCTCACCTGCAATGGAATTCAAGTCTGAAGGGTACATTATGGGTGTAGGTGGAAAAATGTTTACAATTGCAGGGCCTGTTTTAGTATTTGGTATTTCTACTTCAATTATTATAGGAATTATTTACCTTATATTTAACACCACCTCAATAACTTTAGTATAGGAGGAAATAACAATGAAGAAAGTTGGAAAACAAACAATAATTTTTGATACACCACCTACTATTTTAGAATGTTCATCAATTGTAGGTCCTAAAGAATCAAATGGACCACTTAATAAATATTTTGATAAAGCATTAGATGATGAATTTTGGGGTGAAAAAAGCTGGGAAAAAGCTGAAAGTAAAATAATTAGAGAAACTGTACTTTCTGTTATTAATAAGAGTGGATTACCGGCTAAAGATATAGAGTACATGTTTGCTGGTGATTTACTAAATCAGTGTATTTCTTCTAGTTTTGGATTAAGAGATGTAGGAATTCCCTTTTTTGGCATCTTTGGTGCTTGTTCAACATTTGTTGAATCAATGAGTCTAAGCGCTATATTAACTGAAAGTGTAGCAAATACTACTTTATTTGCTACATCTAGCCATTTTTGTAGTGCTGAAAAACAATTTAGATTTCCTCTTGAACTAGGAACACAAAGACCACAAAGTAGTCAGTGGACTGTTACTGGCAGTGGCGCTGGTATATTATCAAAAACTGGTAATGGCCCATATATAACAAGTATTACAACTGGAAAAATAGTTGATATGGGAATAAAAGATGCAAATAACATGGGTGCAGCTATGGCTCCTGCTTTTGTAGATACATTGCATGCACATTTATCTGATACAAATCGAACTAGTGATTATTATGATTTAATCATAAGTGGTGATTTAGGGCATATCGGAAAAAATATAGCTATAGAGTTATCAAAAAAACTTGGTCATAATATCAAAAATAATTATGATGATTGTGGTGTTTTAATATTTGATAAAGATTCACAAGATACACATAGTGGTGGTAGTGGTTGTGGCTGTTGTGCATCAGTTTTTTCTGGATATTTATTTAACTTACTAAAAACAAATAAAATTAAAAATATTTTATTAATAGCAACAGGTGCTTTAATGAATTCAACAAGTACCCAGCAAGGTGAAACAATCCCTGGAATTGCTCATGCTGTTAGTATTGAAATATAGAAATGGAGAATATATGGAATTAGATGTATCTGAAATCTTTGAATTTTCATCTCTTATTAAAGCTTTTGTTGTTGGTGGAATAATATGTATTATTGGACAAATATTAATTGATAAAACAAAACTAACTCCTGCTAAAATTTTAGTCCTATTCGTAACAGTTGGAGCTATATTAGGCGGGTTAGGCATATATGATTATCTAGTTGAATTTGGAGGTGCTGGTGCAACTATACCTCTTACTGGTTTTGGAAGTAGTCTTGCACATGGTGCTATTGATGCTGTTAAAGAAAAAGGACTTATCGGAGCATTTACTGGTGGAATTTCAGCAACTGCTGGTGGAATAGGTGCTGCAATATTTTTTGGATATATAGCATCTTTAATTTCAAAACCTAAAATAAAAAAAGAATAACAACAGAAAGAAAAAATCATTAGTCTAATATGCTAATGATTTTTTTCTTCTACGAATAACTGGAGCTATTTCGAATTCTATTTCAAAACATTCAAATCTTCCTGTTTGATTATCTTCTAAATAATCTAAATATATATCTAATTCATCAACTGTTTTACAAGCTGAAATTATCGCTGGATGCAAATTATATGAGAATAATAATTCCATACCTAAATCAAAAGCAAAGACTAATGATTTATTTTCTTTTTTTCTTGCTAATCTAAAAGCTTCTTTAAATCGCATTACTGGTGCATTTTTATAATAATCTATTGATTTCATATATTTTTTTGCAATTACACTTTCAACACATGTATATTTATTTGGATGTTTTCTCATTTCTCTTTCTATGTCTTTATATAAGAATGGTAGTACAACTTTTCCTGAAGTTTCTGATATAAGAAGTGTGTTTTCTTTATAATCTTCTAAACCTATCAAATTAGGCTCTTCTATGTTCTCTTCTTTACTATTTTGAATTTTAGTATCTATGACTTTTTCTTGCATTTCAGTTTCTTGTATAACATTTTTTATAGGCATTTCTATGTTAGATTCTTCTCTTAAATCTATTTTGTACAAATCAGATACATCTTGGACTTCTGTTTCCATATCTAATTTTTGTTCTTCTTCTACTTCTATTTTTTCTGTAATTTCCTCTTTTGTATAAACTTCATCTATATTATTTATTTTAGAACTAGACTCTTGAACATTATATATATTTGAAAAACCTGCTAAATCATTTAGGCATTCTTGTATGCGTATTGTGTTAGTAGTTACACTTTTTAAAATTTCTATATATTTTTCATTTAGATCATTTAAATATGTTTCGAAATTTTGATCGTTTAAATCATATTTTACTTGATTGTACAAATTGATTATATCCGTCAAATTTACAACATTATTATTTACACATTCAATAGCATTTTTAGCTTCTTCTAAAACATTAACCATTTTTTCTATATTGTTTTCTTCTATATTTTCATTAGAATCAACAAATTTTTGCATATATACTAAAAACACTTCTTTTTGTCTTTCTTGAGATCCAAGTACGCAATCTAAATATTCTTTTTCTTTTTCCAAATTTTCAATTATTTTTCCAAATTGTATACATCCATTATCTTTTGTTATAACTATCATAACTTCTCCTTATTTTTTAGATTATTCATTACAAAGGTAATATTCATTTTGTTCATTTCTTTTTTTATTTTCGTAGGCTATTCTCTTTATATTCCTTTCAGTTTTCTTTTTTTTCATATTCCCAGTATATGCTATATATACATATGCAAATAATAATAACACAATAATAACTATCCCATTTTGTAACCATAACACTGCATATCCTAAAAATGGTATTGCTCCTATTACTTTACCTTCGATTGCAGAGCCTTTAACAACCCCTTGATCTTCTGCGTTATTATTATCACCTTTTGTTTTATATTCTACTTGACTATTATTTTCCATTACTTCTGTTATTCTATGTGTTACAACTGTTTCTCCCTGTCTAAAAGATATGGTATCTCCTACATCATATTTTTGATCAGTACTTTTTACAATTGCTATATCGCCTATATTATAGGTTGGTTCCATACTTCCTGACACTATTACATATGTTTTATATCCTAAAAAATCTGGTGTTTTATCTGGACTTATTATAGCTTGCAAAATTAATGATATATTATATACAATAAGTGGTATTACAATTATATATACCATCAATTGCAATCTATTCATAATTCTTTTACTTTTAGCTTTTCTCTTAACAATCGCTTCATTTGTATATAACATTTTATTCTCCTTTTCATTTTAATTATATTGAATTTGTAGCTTCTATGACCATCTCTAACATATATTGTTGGTCTTCTACTTTAGATCCAACTAATGTATCTGCTTCATCACTATTTTCCCAATACCATTCCACAGTATATTTAGTTATAGAATCTTCTGCTACAATAATATTTTCAACATCTAATTCTGATATATCTAAATAGTCATTTTCATTTCCCCTTATATATACATTATCCATTTTTAATCTATATTTCATATTAATATCATTTGAAGTAGTTTCTATAAATTTTATATGATATTCAATCTCTTGTCCTGTAACATTTTCTACTATTACATCATATTTTCCGTATGACATAGGAGCTATTATCTTTTCATTATCAAATTTCACATTTTGAAACATATTTATTTGTTCTTTTTTTTCAATATCTATATCTCCACTTGTAACTTCTATATATCTAGTATTTTCAACACCTGATAAAAATTCTTCTCGAGTTGCTCCTATTGTTCCTATCCTAAATGCTAATATAGTTACTAAAATTAGAAAACAAGTTAAAAAAGCTCCTAATATTGACTTAATTTTCCTATTATGTTTTTTATCCTTTAAAAATTCTTCTAATGTATGTATTTTTTGTTTATCATTAGTTTCTTGATTTTGTTTTTGCATATTTTCTTTATTCATTAATCAATCCTCCTAATATTTTCACTTAAACATACTTCTTTAATATATTTAAGTCAAAATATCTATAATATAGGTTCTAATTATTACTAAATAGAACCTATATTAATTTTTACTAATCAACTTGTGTTACTGTTATATCTGTTGTTATTTGTATTTTAAGGTCATCAGTATCATCTGCAGTTGTTGCTGCTCCTGCTGCTGCTGCAATACCTATTAAAGTATCATTTGCATCTGCCGCTGCATCTGCTCCTATTGGCCATCTCCAATAAATTGTTGAAGATGTTGATGTAGCACCACTATTTACCACAACTGGTGTAGTTATATCTGTTAAAGCTGCAGACCAATTTGTTCCATCAGCACTATACTGAATTGGAACAGTAGCTCCTACTGGGAAGTTTACTCCTTCAGATTCAAAAGAAACTGTATATTGTGCAGTTACATCTGATAAGTTTTCTACTTCTATTTCAAATTCACCTTGTACACCAGGTGCTATCATTCCAGCAGTTACATCTAATTCACCTGTAGTACTTTCAGTACCGTCAGCTGTATCAGTATCATTTATTGTATCAAATAAATTAAATGATATTGAATCAGCCGGTGCTGTAGTTATATCTGTACCATTAACTTCAATTGACCATTTAGCAACTGTAGCTGAATCTACCCCACTTACTGTAGAAGTATATCTAGCATAAGTTCCAGAAACTAATATTAAGGCAATTATTGTTAAAAGTAATAATAAAGCTAATAATTTTTTATTATTTTTCTTTTCATTTCTTGCTTGCATTTTTTCACCTCCTTTTAGTTAAAATATATCTTTAATTTAAAAAACTTTTTAATGTTTTGAAATTATTTTTTATTCAATAATTCCTCTTTTTCTTTTTTTAATTTTCTAACTTCCTCTTCCAATTCTAATTCTTTTTCTGTTGTTTCTTTAACATATTTTAAACTTTCTTTATTTTCATAGAATTGAATTAATACTAATAATAGTATTGGTATAGATAATGCAACTACCATTCCTGTTGGTGTTTGTAAGAACATACCTAAATTCCCAAGACCAACTATTTTTGTTTGATATAAACCTTCTATATTATTCATAGTGATATATCCTTCATCATTTTGATCATTATTATCACCTTTTGTAATATATTGTCTTATTCCACTTGCTTCATTTATTTCTACAATTCTATGAGTTATAACTGTGTCTTCAATTCTATATGCAATTATTTCTCCTACATCTAATTCTTCTTCTTTAACTTCATAAACAATTACTAAATCTCCAACTGCAATATCTGTTTCCATAGATTCCGATAATACAATAAATGGTTTCCATCCAAAAAATGATGGTACTTCATTAGGATTTACTGCTGAATCTATTAAAATAACCGCATTTACAAATAAAATTGGAACTAGTAAAATTATAACTATTATTCTTAATATATTTTTCATTCTGTTTCCCCTATTTCTTATAAACTATTAAATATTATTATGTATTCATAATATACCATATAGTAAAAAAAAAGTACATTAAAATTATATTACAATTATATTACAATTATATTACAAAATATGACATAAGTACTTATAACGCAACAAAAAAAGCTATTTACAAATGTAATATAGCTCTTTTATAATAATATTTAAATTTATTTTTTTGACATTTCAACTATTTCAGTAAATGCTTTTGGGTCATTTACAGCTATTTCAGCTAACATTTTTCTATTAACTGTAATATTTGCTTTTTTCATTCCAGCTATCATTCTACTGTATGTAGTTCCATTCATTCTAGCTGCAGCGTTTATTCTTGCTATCCATAATTTTCTGAAATCACTTTTTTTGTCTTTTCTTCCTATATATGCATATCTTAAAGATTTCATAACTGCTTGATTAGCATTTCTAAATCTATAACTTTTTGCTCCATAATATCCTTTAGCTTGTTTTAATATTTTTTTATGTCTTGCTTTTGTTGTTCTTGCTGTTTTTACTCTTGCCATTTATTTCACCTTCCTTAATTCCCTCTATATTTTAATTATTAGTTACCATATGGTAATAATTTTTTAATTGTTTTTACACATGATTTATCCGCATAAGCATCTTGCACTTTTCCAGATTTTTTTTGTCTACTTGTTTTGTTTGCTAATAAATGTCTTCTATTAGCTTTAGTTCTTTTTACTTTACCAGTAGCTGTTAAAGAATATCTTTTTTTAGCTGCTTTATTTGTTTTTAATTTAGGCATAATTAATACTCCTTTCGATTATATATATTTATTTAAGCATTATGCTTTTTTAGCTAATATTGTAAACATGTTTCTACCTTCTAGTCTAGGTTGTTTTTCAACAGTTGCAATTTCTTCTAATGCAGTAATAAATCTTTGTAATACTGCTTCACCTGCTTTTGCATTATTTACTTCTCTACCTCTAAATCTAACTGTTATTTTTACTTTGTTTCCGTCTTCAATGAATTTTCTAACGTTTTTAGATTTAAAACCAAAGTCATGTTCTTCAATATTAGGAGTTACTCTAATTTCTTTAAGCTCTAAAACTTTTTGTTTTTTCTTAGCTTCTTTTTCTTTTTTAGATTGTTCAAATTTGTATTTTCCATAATTCATTATTTTACAAACTTGTTGATCTGGCGAAACTAATACTAAATCTAAGTTTTTTTCTTCAGCTAGTGCTATAGCTTCTTCTAAAGATTTTTTTCCAAGTTTTTCACCTGTTTCTCCTATTAACTGAACTTCTTTAGCTTTAATCTGTCTGTTGATTGGTAATTCTTGTTTTATATAAAACACCTCCAATAAAAAAATTGACTATTGTTACAAGTCAATTCAAAAATACTATTAGATAAAATAATTATTTAAAATTATTTTCTAAAAATATTAAATTCTAACCTTTTCCTTATTTGTAAAGGTGAGAAGTTCGACTTCTTCTTGTAACGAATATTATTATAGCATATAAAAATGGTAGCTGTCAAGCATTTTTCCAAAAACTTATTCTAAATCCTCTTATAATTTGTTATTTAAAACATTAACACATATATTATTATACCAATTGATTGTATAGCAAATAAATTCAACATATTAGATGTAAGTAAATTGTTTGTTGCTTCAACAACTCCTAAAAATTTAGTTTCTTCATTTTTAGTATAGTGTTTTTGTGATTCTATAAAAGTTATAAATTCTGGAGCACTTGTTATAATACCTAAAATTATTCCTAGTACTAACTCTGGAATATTAAATCTTAAATTTAATGTATCTAACGTATTTCCTAAAAATGTACCTATAATATATAAGACTATGGTTGTACAAATTAAACTTATTATATATTTTACTATCTTTTGTTTATTTCCTCTTTCCCATTTTTCTTCTTTTTCTATTTCTAAATTTAATTTTTCAAATTCCTTTTTTAAATATCTTCCTTCTATATATTTATCTATTTTTTTAAATAATATAAATAGTATTAGAAATATCATAACGATCCCTAAATTCATTTTAAAATCAAAAACATATAATACTCCTGGTATTAATATCGTTATAATAACTAAAATCATGGTCATTTTAATTGCAGTTTTCTTTAATACTTTTTTATTGTTGTTTACATATATAGATATTATGTATTGAACAAAATTTATTATATTAGAAAATAATATATTTACAATTCCTGTTGCAATTAATCCACTGCTACTAGAAACAATTACTGTTAATAATTCTGGTACAGATGTTGCATATCCCGTTATATCTCCTATCGTTTTTGGAGCTAAATCCAAACTTTCTCCAAGTTTTCTAAGTAATTTAACTAATATATATTTTGATACTAAAACTAATAATACTGAATAAAAAATAAATTTTAAAATCTCTACTATCATTTCTTATAACTTCTCCTATGTATATTTTACCTTATATTTTTGCTTTTATCCTATATTTTATTGTTCTTACTTTATTTCTTATATTTTATCCTATTATTTTTTAATTGTCTATTTATTTTTTAAAATTTAATTTTTTATTTCCCTCGTTTCACTTAATTTGCTTTATTATCTTTTACTTTAAACTTCATTTTTGTTGATATTTACCAATAATTAGTATATAATATGTATATTATATTTTAAGGAGGAATTATTTATGAATGAAATACAAATTGGAAAAGCTTACCGTCATTTTAAAGGTAACTATTATTTTGTAGAAAATGTAGCATTTGATTCAGAAACTATGGAAAGGTTTGTTGTATATAAACCACTATACTCTAGAGAAGATGGGCGCTCCATTTGGATTAGACCTGAAAAAATGTTTTTAGAAGAAATTCCAGAAAGACCTGATAATATAACAGGGCAAAAAACAAGATTTGCACTTGCAGATGAATTAAATAAAGATTACTTACATAAATAGTGTAATAACAGTTAGGAGATATATTGTATGATAGATATTAAAATATTACGTGAAAATCCAGAGTTAGTTAAAGAAAATATTAAGAGAAAATTTCAAAATCATAAATTAGTATTAGTTGATGAAATTTTAGATTTAGATATAAAATCGAGAGAAGTTAAATTACTAGGAGATAATTTAAGAGCTGAGAAAAAAACACTTAGTTCAGAAGTTGGTAATTTAATGAAATCTGGAAAAAGAGATGAAGCTGAACAAATAAAATTAAAAGTTCAAGATATAAATAACAAATTAAGTGAAAATGAAAATTTAGAAAAAGAATATTCTAAGCAAGTTATTGATAAATTAATGAAAATACCAAATTTTATGCATGATTCTGTTCCTATTGGAAAAGATGATTCTGAAAATGTTGAAGTAGAAAAATTTGGTGAACCTATTGTTCCAGATTATGAAATACCATATCATGGAGAAATAATGGAAAGCTTAAATGGTTTAGATTTAGATAGTGCTAGACGTGTTTCTGGTAATGGTTTCTACTATATGTTAGGAGATGTTGCAAGATTACATTCTGCTGTATTATCTTATGCTAGAGATTTTATGATAAATAAAGATTTTATTTATTGTATCCCACCATATATGATTAGAAGTGATGTTGTAGCTGGTGTTATGAGTTTTGAAGAAATGGATGCTATGATGTATAAGATTGAAGGTGAGGACTTGTATTTAATTGGTACTAGTGAGCATTCAATGATTGGGAAATTTAAAGATCAAATCTTATCAAAACAGGAAATGCCTTGTAAAATGACATCTTATTCACCTTGTTTTAGAAAAGAAAAAGGTGCTCATGGTATTGAAGAACGTGGAGTATATAGAATACACCAATTTGAAAAACAAGAAATGATTGTTGTATGTGAACCTGAAGATAGTTGGAATTGGTATGATAAAATGTGGTCATATACAGTTGAATTTTTTAGAAGTATGAATATTCCAATTAGAACTTTAGAATGTTGTTCTGGAGATTTAGCTGATTTAAAAGCTAAAAGTGTTGATATTGAAGCATGGTCACCAAGACAAAAAAAATATTTTGAAGTTGGAAGTTGTTCTAATTTAACAGATGCTCAAGCAAGAAGATTAGGAATACGTATCAAAGGTGAAAATACAAACTATTTTGCCCATACTTTAAATAATACAGTTGTTGCCCCACCTAGAATGTTAATTTCGATTTTAGAGAATAACTATCAAGAAGATGGAAGTGTTTTAATCCCAGAAGTCTTAAGACCATATATGGGTGGATTAGAAAAAATGATACCTAAAAAATAAAAAGCAAGACAACAAAACAAAAATTAAAAATAATAAGAAAATAAAGGAATTTAAAATATGTTAATAAAAGAACCTAAATTTGAAATATCAGCTGTTAGTCCAAAACAATATCCAAATAATGGTTTACCTGAAATAGTTTTAGTAGGTAAATCAAATGTTGGTAAATCTAGCTTTGTAAATACTATGATAAATAGAAAAAAACTAGCTAGGACTAGTAGTGAACCTGGTAAAACTCGTCAACTTAATTTTTATAAGATGGATGAATTATTTTACTTTGTTGACCTTCCTGGGTATGGATATAGTAAAATGTCAAAAAAAGAACAAGAACAAGTTGGGAAATTTATAGAAGAATACTTAACGGTTAGAAACGAAATTAAGCTAATTATATTTTTAGTTGATATTAGACATTCACCATCAGCTAATGATAAACATATGTATAATTATATTATTTCTTCTGGACTGCCATTTATAATTATAGCTAATAAAGCTGATAAAATAGCAATTACTAAAGTTGATGATAGTGTTAAAACTCTTCATAAAGAATTAAATCCAATTGGTGATATACCAATATTCCCATTTTCATCTGAACGAAAAATTTATAAAGACACAATATGGGAATGTATTGAAAAAGAAATCCAAGATTAATGGATTTCTTTTTCATTTTCTATTTTATTTCTTATTTTATTTCTTATTTTATTTAAAATTAATATATTTAACTAATATTTTCTGAAAAATATACACGCTTTATATATTATTACTATAAATAATATTAACATAAGCATTGCATAAAATACAGAAACATTTCCTAAAACAAGCATGCTATAAGTAGCACCTATAATAATTCCAACTATAAATAAAGCAAGTACAGTTAAAATCGCTATAATAAGATTACCACATCCATTATATTTACATTTCTTTTTGTTTTTTATTCCATAGTAATTCACATCATAATCTATATCACAATCTTTCAAATCTAGCACCTCCTACATAACAAAATTTCATTTTGCTATATTATATAATATGCTATACTTGTAACTTAGTTACTTTGTTATTTCTGCTTTTCTCTCTATTTTAGTAATTATTTTTTTAGCTTTTTCTCTTTCTAATATAATTACATGCTCACACCCTAAACACTTTAATTTGAAGTCTACTCCTACCCTAGTTATTTCCCAAAGTTTACTTCCACAAGGATGGACTTTCTTAGTTCTAACTATATCACCTATATTATATTCCAAACTTATATCCTCTATATTCTTTCAAATCTTTTTTTAATTCTTTCTTTTCCAAATATTTTCATAATCTCATACATATCTGGTGTGTTTGTTCTTCCTGTAAGAGCTATTCTAAGTACAGTACTTACATCACCAACATGTCCTGGGTAGTTATCTGGATTTTCTTTATACACTTTTACTTCTTCTGCATATCCAAGTTCTCCTGCCATCTTTTTCATTTTATCAAACCACTCTTGCTTTTCATCATTTTCATCATAATATTTTTCTATATATGTTGTTACTATTTTTTTAATAGCTTCTATATTATTAATCGCTTGCCACTCATAATTTATTTCTTTGCTTTCAAAATTATCATCATACATATATTCAATACTATCATATACGTCTACCCATTTAGAAATATCTTTTCTTGGTTTTTTTGATTCTCTTTCTATATTTAATACTTTTATAGAATACTCTTTATCTTCTAATAGTTTATATAGTTTTTCATCATATTTTTCAGACCATACTAATGCATTTTCATAAACTCTTTCAGCTTTCCATTTTGATATTTCAGTTTTACTTACATCTAATAGTTTTACCATATCAAATAAAGCTCCACTAACACTCATTTTATTTAATTGTAATTCAAATTCTGAAATATCTGTTACTGGATTTGCTCTTCTCCAATTTTCAAATGTTGAGTTTGCAATATTTAATAAATATTCTATTACTGATTCTTTTGGTATTCCTTGTTCTTCATAATACATAACTGCAGCTTCCGGATCTAATCTTTTACTTAATTTTCTTTTATTTCCATTATCATTTTTCATAATAGGACCGATATGTGCATATCTAGGAATTTTAAATCCTAATTCGAAAAATAATTGTAAATGAAGTGGTACAGATGATAACCACTCATCTCCTCTTATTACATGTGTTGTTCTCATTAGATGATCATCTATTGCATGAGCAAAATGGTATGTTGGAAGTCCATCTGCTTTTATTATTACAACATCTGTGTCATTTTCTGGAAATTCTACATTTCCTTTTATTATATCTTTATGTTTTATTTTTTTATCTTCTCTCCCTGGTGATTTAAATCTTATAATATATTTTTCTCCTGCTTTAATTTTTGCAATTGATTCTTCTACTGTATTATTTCTACATTTTGCCCATATTCCATAATATCCTGGTCTTATTTTTGCAGCTTCTTGTTTTTCTCTTATTTTTTCACCTTCTTCTGGTGTACAAAAACAAGGATATGCTTTCCCTATTTCTATTAGATATTTTACATATGAATGATATATTTCTTTTCTATCTGATTGCTTATATGGTCCATAGTTTCCAATTTCTTTACCTTCTCCTATTACACCTTCTTCAGCTCCAACTCCAAATTTAGCAAGTGATGTGGCCATTTCTTCTACTGCGCCTTCTACTAATCTTTTTTGGTCTGTATCTTCTATTCTTACAAAATATATACCTTCAGTTTGATTAGCCATTTTTTTAGCTACCATTCCTTGATATACCCCACCAATATGTGTTACTCCTGTTGGGCTTGGTGCAATTCTTGTAACTATTGCTCCTTCTTTTAAGTTTCTTTCTGGGTATTTATCTTCATAATATGAAATTTCCTTTACATTTGGAAATATTAAATCTGCTAAATCTTTATAATCCATTCTTATTCTCCTTCAAATTTTATTTATTTATATTTAAATTTTCCTTATTATATCAAATTTTTTTAGTATTTACAAGTTAAAAAAAAACGGAATAAAATTCCGTTTTTTAAAATCTATACTTCCATAATAATTGGTATTATCATTGGATTTCTTTTTGTTTTTGAGAATATATAATCTCTTAATACTTCTCTTGTATTTACTTTTATTGCTGTCCATTCTCTTACACCATTTTGCTCACACTTTTTAACTTCATTTCTTACTACTGCTTTTACTTCATCCATTAAGTTTTCAGATTCACGTACATATACAAATCCTCTTGAAATAACATCTGGTCCTGCAATAACTTCTCCTGTTGAAGAATCCATAGTAATAACAATTACTATTAAACCATCTTGAGATAAATGTTGTCTATCACGTAATACTACATTCCCTACGTCTCCTACACCTAAACCATCAACTAATATTCTTCCTGCTTGTACTGATGTAGTCATTTTAGCTTCATTTTTATCCATTTCTAATACTTTACCATTAGAAATCATTAATATATTTTCTTTTTCTACACCCATATTTAGAGCAGTTTCACTATGAGCTATCAATTGTCTATATTCTCCATGAACTGGTATAAAATATTTAGGTCTTGTTAAAGCAAGCATTAACTTTTGTTCTTCTTGACAGGCATGTCCTGAAACATGTATATCTTCTAAAGAACTATATATAACTTCTGCACCAATTTGCATTAAATCATCAATTACTCTTGATACAAATTTTTCATTACCTGGAATTGGTGTTGCAGATATTATAACTTTATCATTTTGAGTTATTTTAACTTTTCTATGTTCACCTGCCGCCATTCTAGTTAAAGCTGACATCGGTTCACCTTGACTTCCTGTTGTAATTATTACTAATTGTTCATCAGTATAGTTTTTAACCATATCTATATCTATAAATATATTAGCTGGTGCTTCTATATATCCTAATTCTTTAGCAGTGTTAATCATGTTTATCATACTTCTACCACATACTGCTATTTTTCTGTTATATTTTACAGCTGAATTTACTATTTGTTGTACTCTATGAACATTTGAAGCAAAAGTTGCTACGATTATTCTTTTTTTACAATATATAAATAATTTGTCAAACACTTCTCCAACAGTACTCTCTGACATTGTAAATCCTTTTCTTTCTGCATTTGTACTATCTGACATAAGTGCCATAATTCCTTGATTTCCAAGTTCAGCAATTCTCCCAAAATCAACTATTTTTCCATCAATTGGTGTATAATCTATTTTAAAATCTCCAGTGTGTAGTACTGTTCCTGCTGGTGTTGTTATTGCAAGCATCATAGCATCTGGAACACTATGTGAACTTTGAATATATTCTATTTTAAAGTTTTTTCCAAAAGTTAAAACTTGTCCTGCTAAAACTTCATTAATAGTTGAATTTCTTAATAATTTATGTTCTTCTAATTTGTTTCTAATTAATCCACAAGCTAATCTTGGAGCATATATTGGCATATTTATTTTTCTAAGTACATATGGTATTGCTCCTATATGATCTTCATGTCCATGTGTTATAACTAATGCTTTTATTTTATCTGCATTTTTTTCTAGATATGTTGTATCTGGTATTACTAAGTCTATTCCTAACATATCATCTTCTGGAAATGAAAGTCCACAATCTACAACTACTATTTCATTTTCATATTCAAATACAGTTATATTTTTTCCAACTTCATGTAATCCTCCTAATGGAATTATTTTTAATTTACCTTTTTTAAATATGCTTTCATTACTTTTTTCTGAAAAGTCTTTACTTGGTGCATTTTGTCTTTTCCCTGGAAAAGCAGGTTTTCTTCTTTCATATTTTGGTTTCTCTTTCTTTACCTTCTCACCTCTAGTCTCTTCTGTAACTGTTGTTTTTTTCATGTTCCTATTTAATTTAGATACTTCTTTACTTACAGTTCTTTCTGTATTTTCTCCATTTTCTAGATTTTCCTTTTTAGCTGAATTTCTAAAAGGTTTAGAGTATTGTCTTTTAGTATTATCTCTTGTTCTCGGTTTTTTTTCTACTTGTTTTTGAACTTCCGATTGTTCATTTTGCATGTTATTTTCTTGCATTTTTCCTCCTTATTTTTCTATACTTTAGTATTTTATTAATAATTCTCCCATTTAAATTTGACTTTTATATTATTACTTTCTAAAAAAACAATAAAAAGATATGCTTTATATTTTGCACATTTTTATTTATTAACTTCACATTCCCGCTTTACTAATTTTACACAAAACAAAGTTTATATGAATTAATATAAACTTCATCTTAGTTATTTTATATTATTATCTCATCATTTTAATTATATACATTAATCTCATTTAATGTGTGGTCTTATTTAATAAAATCTCTTCTTTAGCCGTTGGCTATTAATATATGTATTATACACTAAAAATCTTTTAAAGTCAAATTAAATTTCTTAACATAAGTTATAGTCTAAATAATATTGAAAAAAAATAAAAATCAACTCGCTATATTTTATAGTTAGTTGATTTTTATTTTTATCTTTTTTATTTCATATTTTTTATTATATTTAAGTTCCTATTCTCCTCTACCTTCTGGTAATGCAGAATAATCTAATTTTATTCTTATTTTTGTAATTGCTTTAATTGTTCTTACAAATTTTGAATTTTTAATTTTTTGCCAAATTGATTGTTTAGCAACAAATGTAGTTTCTTGTTCAAATACTTGTTTTTGTTCTTCCACTGTTTCTTGTTCTACTATTGCTGCAACATTTTCTTGCACATTAACTTCTGTTTTTGTTTCTACTGTATCTGTAACTTGAGCAACTACTTCTTCAGTTCCATGAACTTTTGTACTAAAGTCTTCTAAAGGTGCTGGTATTGATTTTAATGCATCTGCTACTTCTATACCAATATAGCTAAGTGCTTTTGATCTATCTTCTATTCTTTCCATATCAATTTCTATATGTAAATTTGATTCTAAGTTATTTACTCTAGCTTTTATTAATTTTACTGCATCTTGATAATCTTGAGAATCACTATCTCCAGAATTTCCAGCTATATTTAAAGTATCAATAATATCTTCTGTAAAATTTTCTTGTACCTTAACAACTGATTCTTGCCATGCTTCATCACCTATATCAATTAAATCTAATATATTTTCTAATTCTGATGCTCTAGCAATATTTTGTTCTCTTTGTCTTATTAATTCTTCTATTTTTTTCGTATTTTCCTCAAATTGATTTGTTGCAAACTCAACAAGCCCATATGCAGCTTTATATACAGCTATTGGAAAATTTTTCTTTTTTGGATATTCTATTAAATATGTTTTAACTGATTCAATTAAATCCTTAAAAAACATATCATCATCTAATTGAACTATTTGTTTTTTACTTTTAGGATTTATCAACTTTTGAATTTTATCTATATTAAATAATATTTTTTCTTCAGTTATAACCATTCTTACACTTACTATGCCAGATTTAGACATTGAAATGTACCTCCTTTATCTTACGCGTATCGCTCTTTAATATTTTTTCATTTTAATTATACAAGATAAATTTATAAACTACAAGTAATTTCTTTATTTTTTTCTTTACATTTTTGTTACAAAAATATTACAGAAATATTACAATGGTTATTTTGTAATATTTCTGTAATTATTTTTAATATTTTAATATAGTTTCAAGTTTCCCTAACAATTAATTGTTATTAGCTTCTATGACTTTCATTTCATCAAATCTTTTAACTTTTTGTGTTGTTGTTTTTATTAATTCTTTATTTGTTACAATTATATCTCTTACATATTTATATGCTGGTAATAACTTATTTGTTATTTTTACTTCTTTAATTATTTTTTCTTTTATCTCTTCTTCATTTTCTGTTCCAAATACTTCTAATGCTGTTTCTGCATTATATACAATTTTAGCAGCAATCTTATAATCTCCATCTGGTTGTAATTTTCCATAAACAAAACTTTCTTTTACACCTTCTATTTTATTTATTAATATCTCAATTTCTTCTGGATAAATATTTTTTCCGTTTTTTAATACAATAACGAATTTTTTTCTTCCTGATATGAATATATATCCATCTTTATCTATTCTAGCAAGATCACCTGTATGTAGCCATCCATCAATAATTGTTTCTTTTGTAGCTTCTTCATTTTGATAATATCCTAACATCACTGTTGGACCCTTTACTAACAATTCACCAATTCCATGTTCATTTGGTTCATCTATTCTAACATCTAAGCTAGGAAAAGCTTTCCCTATTGATCCTACTCTTCTATTTTTATCATCTTCTGCAGCTATAACTGGTGAACTTTCTGTTAGTCCATATCCTTGATACATATCAAACCCTAACTGATTAAATCCTTTTTCTGTTTGAGGATCTAATGCTGCTCCTCCTGATACAAGTAATCTTAGATTTCCTCCTAAATTTGCATGTATATCTTTAAATATTTTTCTTCTAACATCTATTCCTATTTTTCCTAATATTTTAGATATTTTTATACCTTTTTGTACTGCTGGCATTTTTCCTTTACTTTCGATTCCTTTAATCAATTTTTTGTACATATTTTCAAATAATAACGGTACTGATATTATAGCTGTTATTTTAAATTCTTTTAAATTGTCACCTATATATTTTATACCTTCACAAAAAGCTATTTTACTTCCTTTTGAAATTGGAAGTATAAATCCTACAGTACATTCAAATGTATGATGTAATGGTAAGAAAGATAAGAATCTATCTTCAACTTTTACTTTTATTACAGAATCTATATCATATAAATTAGAACAAATATTATCATGAGATAACATTACTGCTTTAGATGCAGAAGTAGTTCCAGAAGTAAATAACATAACTGCCATTTCCTTATTCTCTATTTTAGCATTTAAAAATTCTGTATTTCCAGAATTTAATAATCCCTTACCACTTTTAATCAATTCCGATATAGATAATATTCCGTTTTCTTCTTTATCTATATCCATTGATATAAAATTTTTTATTTTCGTATTACCTTGTTCTTTTAATCTATCCATTACATTGTTATATGTTTCTGAATATATTATAGCTTCAACACCAGAACGAATAATAAGATTTTCAATTTCATTTTCAGGTAATGATTTATCAATTGGCACAACTACACCAGTCCCTGTTATTACTGCAAAATATGTTACTCCCCATTCATATCTATTTTCACCAATTACAGCTACTTTTTTATCTTTTAAGCCCATATTAATTAGTTTTGTACCTAAAGCTTCTATATCATTTCTAAATTCTTTATGTGTAATAGTTCTAAATTCATCTTCCATTTCTGTTTTATATAAATAAGCAACTTCATCTCCTATTTTTTCTCCTGTCTTTTTTAGCATTTCCTTTAAATCAGTATATTTAGTTGCATTATATATTCTTTTTCTCATATTTTATTCCCCTTTTTCTATTTATATTAATATTTATTTTATTTTAAGGCATTCAATTACTGTTTCTTCAAATTCTTTATATATTTCCATAATTTCTATTTCTGTTTCTTTTTGATTTCTTAATTTATATACTAAGGTTGAACATATTGTCCCATAAATTGTTGATGCTATTAACTCTGGGTTCCCGTTTCTAATTTGTTCTTTTTCAATTCCAATTTTAACAATTTTTTCTAATTTGTCTATATATTCAAATACTTGCTTTTTACATTTTTGACTTCTTTGATCATTGCCTAAAAACTCTGTAAGCAGTATTGTAATTAAATTTTCATATTTAATTACTATTTTTATATGTATTAATAAAATTGCTCGAATCTTATCTATATAATTTGTCACTTTATCTGTTTTTATATCTACACTTTTTGATAATAACATTATTCCTTCTTCTATCAAAAAGTTAAAAATTTCTTCTTTACTTGTAAAGTGATAATATAGAGTTCCTTTTGCAACACCGACAGTTGCAGTTATTTCTTCAATACTAGTTGCATCATATCCTTTTTCTGCAAAAAGTTTCATTGATGTTTCAAATATTTTTCTTTTTGTTTTGTTCATTATCTTTCCCTTATTTTTACCTTTCTAAAAATGATTAAAATAATTTAAGTTCTTCTACTTTGTATTATATATTGTCTATTTATTTATTGCAATACTTTTTTTATCATTATGACTAATAAGTCAATATATTTTTTAAACTATTTAATATTACAATTTTATTACTTTTATTTTTTTTATTTACTTTTATCTACAATTAATATAAAATACAGATAAATAACAAATAATCATAATATAATTGGTTAAAATAAAAATTGGAGGAAACAAATGAGAAATAAAAATAAATTAAGTTATAAAGATTTAAAAATGACTTGTGATGCAAAATTATTTAATTTTGAAACAACAAAAGATTTAGAGCCTATAAAAACAGGTATAGGACAAGAGCGTGGTATTAAAGCTTTAGAGTTTGGATTAGAAGTAGATGTTAAAGGTAATAACCTATTTTTAGAAGGGCCTAGTGGAGTTGGTAAAACTATGTATACAAAAACATATTTAAACTCTATTTGTAAAAAGAAAAAAACTCCATCTGACTGGTGCTATATATATAATTTTGAAGATAAAAATTCTCCTATTGCAGTTGAACTTGCAGCTGGTGCTGGTAAAGAATTTAAAGATGCAATGGATGGATTTATTCGTGAAATAAAAAAAGATATTAAAAAAACTTTTAATGCAGACGACTTTGAAAAAGAAAAAGCATTAATCAAACAAGAATTTGAAGTTAAGAGATCTGAATTATTAGAAAAATTAAATGAAAATGCTTCTAAATATAGCTTCAATGTAAAAACTGCTCAAAATGGTATATATATGATGCCTATAGTAGAAGGAAGAACAATTGAAGAAGATGAATTCGAAAAATTAGATGATGTTATTAAACAACAATATGAAGAAAAATCTGTTATTGTTCAAGAACAAATAATGGAAACTATTGGAAAAATAAAAGAAATTGAAAGAGCATCAGATAAGCGTTTATCTGAATGGCAATCAAATGTTGCACTTTTAACAATTAATGTTCATATAAATTATTTAAAATCTAAATATAAGAGAAATAAAAAAATCAATAAATTTTTAACAGATATTAAAGAAGATATTTTGGCTAATATATCTATTTTCTTAGAAGATGAAATTAAACCAGATCCTAATCAACCTATAAACCCTAATATAAAAAAAGTTGACCCTAGTTTAAACTATAGAGTTAATCTATTTATTGATAATTCTAAACAAGAAGGTGCACCTGTTATTATGGACTCAAACTATAGCTATCATAATATATTTGGTAGCTTAGAATATGAAAATTTTTATGGTGCTTTAAAAACTGATCATATGATGATTAAGCCTGGTCTTCTGCACAAAGCAAATGGTGGTTATATAATGTTCCAAGCAAAAGATTTATTAACAAATGGTATTTGTTATGAAGCTCTTAAAAAATCATTGCGTGTAAAAGAACTTAGTATTGAAAATACTTCAGACCCACGTTCTTCTATGGTACTTGTATCACTTCGCCCTGAATCTATACCACTTAATGCAAAAGTAATATTAATTGGTAATCCACATATATATCAAACTTTACTTGCTATGGATTCAGATTTTAAAAAACTGTTTAAAATTAAAGTTGAATTTGAAGATGATGCAATAATAAATAATGAGAATGTTAATAAATTAGCTCAAATTATTCACAGCTTTTGTGAATATGAAAACTTACCACATTTAGACGCAAGTGCTATGGCAAGACTAGTAGAGCACGCTTCTAAACTTGCTGGAAGTCATGAAAAAGTTTCTACACGTTTTGATGAATTAACTCAAATTACAGCTGAAGCAGCTACTTGGGCAAAGCTTTCTAAATCTAAAATAGTTTCGGAAACTCATATAATTAAAGCTTTATCAGAAAGAATTGAACGTGTCAAAAAATATGATTCTAAATACTTAGAAATGATTAAAAATAATTCTATATTAATTAATACTTCTGGTAAATCTGTTGGAGAATTAAATGGTTTAACAATACTTAGTATTGGAGATTATACTTTTGGTAAACCTTCAAAAATAACTGTAACTACTTATACTGGAAAAGCCGGTGTTATAAATATTGAAAAAGAAATTGATATTTCAGGACCTTCACACTCTAAAGGTGTATTAATTTTAAGTGGATATTTAGGAGAACTTTTTGCACAAGATATTCCGCTTTGTTTAACTGCTAGTATATGCTTCGAACAATTATATAGTGGTGTAGATGGAGATAGTGCTTCTAGTACTGAACTATATGGTATATTATCTAGTTTATCTGAAATTCCAATTTCGCAATCTATTGCTGTAACTGGATCTGTTAATCAAAAAGGTGAAATCCAACCTATTGGTGGAGTTAATGAAAAAATTGAAGGATTTTATCAAATTTGTAAATCTCGTGGATTAGATGGTAGTCATGGTGTTATGATACCTATACAAAATGTTCCAAATTTGCAATTATCTGATGAAGTTATAGAAGCAGTAAAAAACAACTTATTTAGTGTTTATTTTGTAAAAACAATTGAAGATGGTATAGAAATATTGACTGGTGTACCTGCTGGTAAAAAAGATAAGAATGGAAGATTTCCTCAAGGGACTATAAATTATTTAGTATATGAAAAATTAAAAAAATATGCCAACATTAGTAGTAAAATGTCTTAATTTATATAAAGAGTAAATGAAAATATAAAATCATTTACTCTTTTAAAATATATTCTTTATACTAAACTTGTATTTCTCATCTATTCTATTAATTATATTTTCACATTTACTTATTTCTACTTGTGCTGTACTATATTCTTCTTTTTTTAGTAGCTTTTCTACTTCTATTATAGTTAATTGCAGTTTTTCTAACTCTTCATGTTCTATATATATTACTAGCATTTCAAATTTTTCTTCAAAATATCCTCTTAAATTTGTAGCATTTCTACTTATTTCTAAGTTGTTAACTTCATCAGCTAATATATAGTTTTCTATTTCTTCTAATCTATAATTTAGCTCTCTTGCTACTTCTGTTGTATAATTTTGTGATATATAATTTAGTGATATAACAATTATAAAAATTAAAATACTAATAACTATTTGCTTAGTCATTGTTCTTCTCCTTTAATAATTTCTGACAATAAATTTTTTCTCCTTCGTCAACTGTAACAATAAGTGCTTCTTCTGGTTTTATTCTATACTTCTCTAAAGATTTTTTTAACCACATATAATCTTTCCCTATTTTTTTCAAGTTTTCTTCCATCACTATTCCATCTATTACTAAATCATATGAAACACCTTCATATTTGACTTCAATATCGAAATCTTCCACTCGAACATTTCTTTTTTCTTTTTTTAAAGCAATCGTTATTTCTCCATTTGTTTCTAATATGGCATAATCTACATCTGCTAAATTATTTATATCTTTTCCCCTTAATCTTTCTTGTAATTCATTAATAGTAAACTTTTCTCTTCTTAATATTTTTTCATCAATTTTACCTTTAGCTATTAATATTGATGGTTTTCCACATATTATCCCCCTCATTTTAATACTTTTCAAATTTATCATTGATATAAGTAATTGCATTAATAATAATCCAAGTATAGGTATTATTCCATTTGTTATTGGTATTCCTACATCTTCCATCGGAATTGTTGCTAAATCTGCTATCATAAGTGATATTGCAAACTCAAATGGCTGTAATTGTCCTACTTGTCTTTTTCCCATCATTCTCATTACTATTAAAACAATTACATATAAAATTATTGCTCTTAAAAAAACAATTAGCAAAATATCATCTCCTACTATATTCTATCTTCATATATTTTATTATTTGTTTTTTATTCTTTTTTTATACTTTTTTATACTTGAAACTTTGATTATGTATATATTAATGTTTCTTGTAAATACTTTATTTATATTTATTAAATTTACATATTTTAGGAGGGCATATATGGAAAAAACAAAATTAATAACTATTTCTTCTAATATTTTTAAAATATTAATTAGACTTTTAGCTTCAACAATTTTACTTGGTATTACTGCCTTTTTCACTATTGGGTTTACCATTGAAAGCATATGGTCATTAATTTTTGCAGTTATTTTTATGACATTAATCGATTTATTTTTAGTTAAAACTTTTAATTTAAATGCAATTCCTTTTGGACGAGGAATTGTCGGTTTTCTTTTATTTTGTTTATTACTTTATTCAACTGGGCTTTTTATAACTGGATATTCAATATCTATTTTATCTTCTTTTTTTGCTGCTATTATTTATGGAATTGTTGATTATCTAATTACCTAAGAATTTAATAAAATATATAAATGTTAAATACACTAGATATAATTAAAAAATAGATGAAAATAGATAAAAATACAAAAAATGTGAGATTAATTAGTTTCTAGTTAATCTCACCTTTTTTGTATTTATTTTTATATTTATTTTTTATCTTTAAGTTTTATATTTTTGGAATTATTTCTCCTTGATTTTTATAAATAGAATTTTCTTTTATAACTCCTCTTACTGAAGATAATGGATATATGCTTGCATTTTTACCAATCACAGTTCCTGGATTTAATACACTTGAACAACCAACTTCTACTTCATCACCTATCATAGCACCAAATTTTTTAATTCCAGTCTCTATTTTTTCTTTTCCTTCTTTTACAACTACTAATTTTTTATCTGATTTAACATTAGAAGTAATTGCTCCAGCTCCCATATGAGCTTTATATCCAAGAATCGAATCTCCTACATAATTATAGTGTGGTACTTGAACCTTATTAAATAATATTACATTTTTAAGTTCTGTAGAATTCCCAACAACTGCTCCATTACCAACTATAGCATTTCCACGAATAAAAGCACAATGTCTTATTTCTGCTTCTTCTCCAATTATTGTTGGAGCTACAATTAAAGCTGTTTTTGCAACTTTAGCATTTTTTGCTATCCATATATTTTCTTCTACTTCCTCATATTTTTCCTTATCCAAAGTTTTCCCTAGTTCTAAAATATATGTTCCTATTTTAGGTAGTACTTCCCATGGATACACACTTTTTTCAAATAATTGTTTTGCAATTGTTTGCTCTAAATTATATAATTTATTTATTTTACAATTTTCCATATAATTTTACTCCTAATTTCTATTTTGTTCTTCCCAATACTTTTCATACAATTCTTTTGCTGTTTTTGGACTGTCTACACCTTCTCTATTTTTAACTGGTGCAAAATCATTTTCTCTTTTTCCTCTTAATAATAGCATATCCTCAAAAAACTCAAAACCATCAAATATAAATGATTCAAATTTATATGTATTCGGTTCGTTTGGAACTATCTCTTTACCAGTACTGTCCATATATGAATTCTTCTTAACTGCATAATGGTATCTTAATTTTTCTGTACTTATTTTTTCAATAGCATCTATTGAATACATATTTGCCATTATATTAGATTCACCATATTTTAAATCACCCTCTATGTTTCTTAAAACAGACATTTCTTCTGGTAACTCTGTGTATTCAATAACTCCTGGCTTTCCATTTTTTTTGCAAAATACCCCTACTCTTTCTTCTGGAGCAATTTTTGCAACAGTTTTTGCAGCTATTTGTTTATTTGAATTTGCAACAATTCCCATAAATGTTGTATCTACCATATCTAATAATACATTATCTACTCCACCAATAAATACCCATTTAATCCCACGTTCTTTCATATCTGCAAGTGCTCCACTTACTCTTAATACAGAATATGTTCCACCATTTCCATCTGATGCTTCTTTTATTGTGTAATCTTTATTAAAAATTACTTTTCCATCAAAGTCTAACAATGGTAGTTCGTTTTGTATCATAAACATTACTGAATTTTTATCATATCCAAAATAATTATTTTTTTCCATAAAATTAACTGTCTCTTCGTTATTTTCTTTACTTGTCATTATATACCACGGAATATTGCATTCATATTTTTTGTTTGCTGCTTTTAAATTTTCAGCTAATATCTCAAACAAATATTTTCCTTTTCCATATATATCTAATCTAAAAGTACCTTTAGGACCACTATGACCTAATCTTGTTCCTTGACCTCCTGCCATTGTTACTACTGCATATTGCCCATTTTTTAAAATTTCTACTGCTTTATCTTCATATTGCTCTTTTTCTATTTTTGATAATCGTGATTTATCAATACATTCAATCTCTTCTATAACATTTTCCTTTATTTCTATCTCTTCTTTTGTTTGTTCGTATAATTCTTTAAGTTGATCAAAATCTATCTTTAGAATTTGCTCTATCAATTCGTCTTTTTCTTTTCCTTCTAATTTTTCTATTATTTCTATTATATGTTCTTGATTATATATTTTTAATAAATCAACTATATTTTGTATTTTGTCCATTTTATCATCCCTTCTTAAAAGAGTCATAATATATTATATGATTACCCCCACAATATTGATATTTTATCATATTCACAGTAATCTAGCAAGTCTTTTTTACATATTATTTTTTATGTAAATCACATCATTTTTCTAAATATCTTTTTAAACTTGTCATATTATTTAGATATAGCAATATATATTAACTAAAGTAATTTTGCACATAAAACTTTTGTAATAAAGAATTAATGTAGTTAGATTTTGAAGGAGGTATATAGATGGAAAATACAAGATTGTATCAAGACATCGCAAAAAGAACGGAAGGAGATATTTATGTAGGGGTTGTTGGCCCTGTTAGAACTGGAAAATCAACTTTTATTAAAAAATTTATGGATTTATTAGTAATTCCTAATATAGACAATGAATATAAGAAAGAACGAGCTAAAGATGAACTTCCACAAAGTGCAAGTGGAAAAACAATTATGACAACAGAACCTAAATTTATTCCAAATGAAGCTATAGAAATAACTTTAGAAAATAATTTAAAATTTAAAACTAGATTAGTTGATTGTGTTGGCTATTTAGTTGATAATGCTATTGGATATTTAGAAGATGATATGCCTAGAATGATTAAAACCCCATGGTCTGATGAAGAAATTCCATTTGAAGTGGCTGCTGAAATAGGAACAAAAAAAGTAATTGAAGAACATTCTACTATTGGAATTTTAATAACAAGTGATGGAACTGTAACAGACATTCCAAGAGAAGACTATATATCTGCTGAAGAAAGAGTTGTAGGTGAATTAAAAGACTTAAACAAACCTTTTGTAATGCTTTTAAATTGTTACGATCCAACGTCAGAATATTCTCAAAATTTAGCTTTTGATTTAAGTGAAAAATATAATGTTAGTGTTCTTCCACTAAATTGTGAATACTTATCTATACATGATATTAATAATATATTTTCTAAACTATTATATGAATTTCCAATTGAACAAATTAAATTTAAAACTCCAAAATGGATTGATAATTTAGATATAAGTCATTTATTAAAAAACACTTTATTTACACAAATTAAAGAAGCTTTTAATGATGTAACATTGCTAAAAGATGTTTCTACTTGTATTAATTGTATTAAACAAACTGATATAATTTCAAGGACTTCTATATTAGATATAGAGCTTGGCTCTCGGTAATGTTAATATTGAAATAGAATTAAATGAATCTTTATTTTATCAAATATTATCTGAAATTAGTGGTGTTGAAATTACTGATGAAGGCGCTTTATTTAGTATTATTTCTAACTTATCTAATATCAAGAAAAAGTATGATAGAATATCATATGCTTTAGAAGAAGTTGAAGCAAAAGGTTATGGTATTGTTACACCTTCTATTGAAGATTTAGAACTTGCAGAACCTGAAATGATAAAACAAGGATCTAGATTTGGAGTTAAACTTAAAGCTACTGCTCCATCCATTCACCTTATTAAAACAAATGTTGAAACTGAAGTATCTCCAATTGTTGGTAGTGAAAAGCAGTCTGAAGAATTAGTTAATTATTTACTTTCTGAGTTTGATAGTAATCCTAAGGAAATTTGGAAATCAAATATTTTTGGAAAATCACTTCACGAATTAGTTAATGAAGGTTTACAAACTAAACTTTCTAAAATGCCTGAAGATGCTCAAGTAAAATTACAAGAAACTTTAGAAAAAATTGTAAATGAAGGTAGTGGCGGATTAATTTGTATAATTTTATAACTTTTAAAAGGAATGAATTTTGCATCATTCCTTTTATTTATTTTTTGTTCTATCTATTCTATTATAAAATCTAAGGTCATATATCTAAATTACTTCTATTTATCAACTTAAATTTTATAAAAGAACTTGAATAAAAATTGACATTTTATAAATTTAGTTATATAATATATATATATATATATCAGATGAGGACACCATATTTATATGGTGTGCCGTATAAGTATTTAAAATTTAAAACACATCTCTAACGGCGAAGCAGAGATGTGTTTTTCTTATATTTGTATTTATCTAACTCTTTATTTGTATTAGCTAGTAATGCAAATAAGACAATAACTACAAATGTTAAATTTACAAGTATCATTAATAAAAAATATATTAAAAATATGTACACTTGCTCGTATAACATAAGCATCGCCTCCCCTCTATAAAAGGTTACGACACATCACATTTCCAACTTTTATTACCGTAATCATTGTTTGTACTACCTTATTTTCAAAAATAAAAGATTGATAATATTTCAATCAATCTTCCATCCAACAACTCATGTATTCTCTTTTTATGTTTTTTATTCTTTTTTCTTAACTGTTTAATTCATTTACAATTTCTTCAATAGTAACTGCTGTTTTTTCACCTGTTTTTATATCTTCTATTTCTAAAATATCGCCATCTTGTCTATCCCCTATAACTAATATTTTAGGTGTTCCTAATATTTTAGCATCTTTAATTTTTGCCCCCATAGTTACATATTCTCTATCATCTAATATAGTTTCTATTCCATTTTCCTGAAGCTTTTTATATAACATTTTAGCTAACTCATATTTTTCTTCATTATCCATTTTAGGAATAATTTGCAATTTATATGGAGCTACACTATCGGGTAATACAAAACCATTTGGACCAAATTTTTCATCTATAATTAAACATTGTTCATATAAAACTGCAAGTGTTCTACTAACACCTATTCCATAACATCCCATATAGTATGGTTCTTCTTTATTTTCTTTGCTAATATATTTCCCATTCATTATTTCTGAATATCTAGTACCTAATTGGAATATATGCCCTAATTCCATTGCTCTTATTTCTTTAAATTCTGAAATATTTTCTATACCATATTCTTCTTTTAAATATTGTTCATGATTTTCTTTTTCTAATATTTCTGTATTTAATCCCATACCTGTTTTTTCATGATATAGTATAGTATCTTCTCCTTGATTAGAAATAAGCATAAACTCTTCAGATTTTTTACCACCCATAGATCCATTATCTGCAACTATTGGTATAACTTTCATTCCTATTTTATCAAATATTTCTAAAAATGCTGCTCTTATATTATTATAAGTATCTTCTAATGACTCAGCATCTAAATCAAAACTATATGCATCTAGCATTGGAAATGCTTTACCTCTTAATAGGTATCCTCTTGTTCTAATCTCGTTTCTATATTTTTCTCCTATTTGATAATATGTTGCTGGTAAATTTTTATATGATTTTAATCTTTCTTTTGCAAATTCTAAAACAGCCTCTTCCCCTGTTGGAGCTAAACAAAAAGTTCCTTTGTTCGATTCTGTTGTAAGCATAACACCATCATTTACATAGTCATCATATCTTCCAGATGCTTTCCATAACGTATCTGGCTGAAGTGTTGGCAATAACACTTCTGTACATCCATATTTGTTTAATGTTTCTACAATTATTTTTTCAATATTTCTTCTTACTAATAATGGTATTGTACCATATCCAAATAAACCTGCACCATATTGAACTAATTGTGCTGTTTGTAATAATATACTTTGTGCTGGGTACATTTCATCTATATTATTTAACTTTGTTGTCCCCATTCCTGTTTGTGATAATTTCATCTATTTTCCTTCTTTCTTTTATTTCCATTTAATTTCCAACTTTTTTATACACTAATATTTTCCCCGTCATTTTTGGGTGATGGAGCCTCTAAATCTATGTTTTGATTTTCTTCTATTATTTCATCTATAACTATTTGTCTATTTTCATCTAACTTATATTTTGGAAGTTCTGGTAAATCTTTTAATGATGAATATCCAAACATCTTTAAGAATTCATCTGTTACACTATATGACATTGGTTTACCTGGTAAATCTATCTTCCCTGCTTCTTCTATTAATCCATATTCTAATAATCTATACACACTTGCATCTGCTGAAACTCCTCTTATTGCTTCTATTTCTGCTCTTGTTATTTTAGAGTTATATGCAATAATTGAAAGTGTTTCTAATGAAGCATTTGATAAATTTGGTTTACTTCTTTTATCTATAATTGAATATATATATTGATGATTTTCTTTTTTGCTACTTAATTGATATGTTTCATTAATTTTTAATAATTCTATTCCTCTATTATCATTTTTAAACTCTTCTTGCATTTCTGATACTGCCTCTTCTATATCTTCTTCTGAAATTTCTAAGCTCATCATTATTTCTTTTTTTGTTACTTGTCTTCCTGCTGCAAAAAGTATTGATTCTATTATTCCTTTTATGTTTTCTTTTCCCATTATTTTCTCCTAAATTTTAATATGTATATTATCACACGTAACTTAGTATTTGTCAATATTTTGGGCTAATCTACTCTCATAAATATATTACACTAATAAATATTGGTTAATGTGATAATCACATTAACCAATATTTATTATTTATTCTAAAATTTTATTGGTAATCCTTTTTTTAAATCTTCTAATGCTTCTTTTGGAGATTCTCTTAAATATATTAAATAATTATATGCACCTAAAGGTTCTAAATATGTTGTATCATATAGTTGCTTTGCTGAATACCTTTCCACTTCTATTTGATTAAAATTTTTAAATCTATTATTTTTTATATAAAAATAGAATTCATTTAATATATCGTCTTGTCTTAATAATTTATTATATGATGTTCGTGCTCTTTGTTCTGACATATTATATTCTGTCATAAGATGTTTTACAACACAATTTTCTCTTTTGGCTTCTTCTAAAAAAAAGTAACTATTGAACAAATCAAAAAACCAATCTGGTACATATTTCTCATTTACCATACAAAAAGTACTTAATGTTTTGTCTTCATAAAACTCATTTCCCCAATCAACAAGTTTTTGAACTGTATCTATATCTGCTTGATCTACTGTTACATCTTTTTTATAGATATCTAAAACTTCATTAGACATACACCATGCAAATTCGTTAAACTCCTTATTTTTTGCAAGTGTAATCCATTTATCATATTTAATCTTATAGTCTTCTTTATCAAAGTTTTTTTCCAGTACATACGCTATTGTTGCATGCTCTCTAGGGTTCCACATATAGAATTCTTCTATATCCCACAACACCTTTATTAATTCTAAAAAATCATTTCCTAAACTCATCTCTTAACCTCCTATAATTTTTTTATATATTTTTTAAGCTCCTTCTGACATTCCTCTATCTAGATCTTTTATTACTTTAAATCTCTTCTGTATAATAATAATCTATTTTTTCATCCTATAAAAATATATATTAATTATATTATTTACCTAATTATTAGTCAACTAAAAAATAAATAAACTTAAAAAATTACAATATGATACATCTATCTCTTTACTCCTTCTTTCTTTTCTATTCATTTTTCAACTTTTTATCACTCCATATTTTAAATTTTTCAATTAATTTAAATACGATTATTTTTCTTGGCTTTTAACTAATTTCTCTTTTATTTCCACTTGTTTTTCTCTTTTATCTATGCTATTATTAATATAAATTCAAAATACGGAGGTAAAAATGTCGAGTATTCTAAATCCAAATAAAAAAGTTGAAATAGTTTCTGGAGATGGATCAAATTTAAACATCTCTCCTGTTACTGACTATATAGATACTGATGATAAAAAATCTAAAAATAAACCTAAAAATATAGTAGTACCAAAAGAATCAGATAAAAAATAGATTTTCTATTTAAAATAAAGTTAAAGAAAATAAGTTGTGCTTAATGTTGCACGACTTATTTTCCTTTTTTTATTTTTTCATTTTTGATTCTTTTTTTATTTTACATTTATATTTTTACATTTTTCATCTTATATTTTACTTCATTATAATTAGATCATAGTCTTTATTACCAAGCCCAATTTTTACTGCATGATCTATCTGACTTTCCCAATTTGTAGATGGATGACTACATTTCAAGTTATCACAAATATGTTTACTTTCTTTTAACCTTTCCCCTAGTTGACTATTTTCAAAAGGTTTTTGACTATTTGCCATATCTACACAAGCTTTATCTAATGCTACCATATCAAATGATGCAAGCATACCTATATTTGGTATTATTGGTGCATCATTTTCGCTGTGACAATCACAATTTGGAGAAACATCACAAATTAAACTAATATGAAATTGTGGTTTATCTTTTACAACTGCATATGCATATTCAGCCATTTTCATATTTAATATATCTCCTGTTTCATCTCCTGCTGAATTAATTGCATCAAAATTACAAATTCCTATACATCTTCCACAACCTACACATTTATTGTGATTTATTTTAGCAATTCCTTTTTCATTGTATGAAATAGCATCATGAGCACATATCTTACTACATTTTTTACATTTAACACAAGCCAATTCATTTACTGTCGGTTTTCCACTACTATGCATTTCCATTTTACCTGCTCTTGATCCACATCCCATACCTACATTTTTTATTGCACCTCCAAAACCAGTCATTTCGTGTCCTTTAAAATGTGTAAGTGAAATAAATATGTCTGCATCCATAATTGCTCTTCCTATTTTTGCTTCTTTTATATATTCTTTATTTATTTCTACAATTTCTTCATCTGTTCCTTTTAAACCATCAGCAATTATCACATGTGTTCCTGTAGAAAAAGGAGTAAATCCATTTAAGTACGCTGCATCTATATGATCTATTGCATTTTTTCTTTGTCCTACATATAAAGTGTTACAATCTGTTAAAAAAGGTTTTCCACCTAATTCTTTTACAATATCTACTACTACTTTTGAATAATTTGGTCTTAAAAAAGCCAAATTACCTGGTTCTCCAAAGTGAAGTTTTATTGCAGTAAAATTATTATTAAAGTCAATTTTATCTATTCCTGCTGTTTTAATTAATTTTTCTAATTTTTGCAATAAATTATATCCTGGTTTTGCTCTAAAGTCTGTAAAATATACTTTTGATTTTTCACTCATATTTATTTCTCCCTTTAATTATATTTTTAGTTTTTTCTATTCTATTTTTCTATATTTTAAAACTTCCACTTTTTCATTTAAATATTTTATAAATTTCATATCATTAACTATTATTTCTTCTTTTTTTATTTTAGGTAATTTTTTTATATGATATTCTAATTTGCAAGCATCTTTCCTATTTTCTGTTTCCCATACTACCTCTACATTTTTAATATCACGCCTTAATGTATATTTAGCACATTTTTTATCTTTTGATTTATGCTCTTCTAATCTTCTTTCAAAATTATTTGTTATGCCTGTATATATCGAATTATCTGTACATCTTATCATATATGTATAATACACTTTTCTACTTTCTTTCTTTTATTTTTTCTTATTCTTTTTCACTTTGCTTTTCTATTTATTTTACTTTTATTTTCCTTTTGATTTTTAATTATTTGTATTCTATCAAAAAAATATTTTTTAATCAATATTTTTTTGTACTAAGGTGTACAATTCCTTTATATTTTCTTGACAATAGATATAAATCGTCATATACTATGGAAGTAAAAAAGTTTAAAAGGAGGTAGACAAAATAATGAAAGACTTAATTGAAATTAGATGGCACGGTAGAGGTGGTCAAGGTGCTAAAACAGCTTCTTTATTATTAGCTGATGCAGCATTTAATACTGGTAAATATATTCAAGGTTTTCCTGAATATGGACCAGAAAGAATGGGTGCACCAATTACTGCATATAACAGAGTTAGTGTTAATCCAATAACAATTCATAGTAATATATATGAACCTGATTATGTAGTTGTTGTTGATGATACACTTTTAACTTCAGTTGATGTAACTGCTGGGCTAAAAGAAGAAGGAGCTATAATAATTAATACTACAAAATCTGGAGAATATATTAAATCATTACTTAAAGGATATACTGGTAATGTATATACTATAGATGCTAGAAAAGTTTCTGAAGAAGCTTTAGGAAAATATTTTCCTAATACACCAATGCTAGCTGCTATTATAAAAGTTAGTGAAATAATGACAGATGATGCCTTATTAGAAGATATGAAATCATCTTTAAAACATAAATTTGCTAGTAAACCTGAGGTTATTGAAGGAAATATGAAAGCCTTAGAATTAGCTTTAAAGGAGGTACATAAAATATGACAAAAATAAATCCACAAACTCCTATGGAACAAATGACTCCAGGTGGAGATATATATGAATCTGGAAATGCAATGGATTTTAAAACAGGTGATTGGAGAAGTGAACGCCCAATATTTATAGAAGAAAAATGTAAACAATGTGGTTTATGCTTCCCTGTTTGTCCTGATAATTCTATTCCAGTTAATAAAGAATTAAAAAGAGAAGATTTTAATTATGACTATTGTAAAGGATGCGGTGTTTGTGCCGAAGTTTGTCCTTTTGCAGCTATAATAATGAAAGGGGAAAATGAATAATGGGAATTAGAGAAAGATTAAGTGGTAATGAAGCTTCTGCTTTTGCCATGAAACAAATAAATCCAGATGTAGTTGCTGCATTTCCAATAACACCTTCAACAGAAATACCTCAATATTTTTCAACTTTTGTTGCTAATGGTTCTGTTGATACAGAATTTGTTGCAGTAGAAAGTGAACATAGTGCTATGTCTGCATGTATCGGAGCCCAAGCTGCTGGTGCAAGAGCTATGACAGCTACTTCTGCTAATGGTTTATCTTTAATGTGGGAAATGATATATATAGCTTCTAGCTTACGTTTACCAATTGTTATGACATTAGTTAATAGAGCTGTTTCTGGACCACTAAATATCCATAATGATCATTCAGATGCTATGGGTGCTAGAGATTCTGGTTGGATTCAACTATTTTCAGAAAACAATCAAGAAGCTTATGATAACTTATTAATGGCTCATAAAATTGCTGAACATAAAGATGTAAAATTACCTCTTATGGTTTGCCAAGATGGGTTTATTACATCTCACTCAATTGAAAATATTGAATTATTAGAAGATGATAAAGTAAAAGAATTTGTTGGAACATATAACCCTGAACATTACTTATTAAATGAAAAAGAACCTATTTCAGTTGGTCCTTTAGATGTTCAACCATACTTATTTGAACATAAAACACAACAAGCAATAGCTATGCAAAATGCTAAACAAGTAATTTTAGATGTATCTAAAGACTTTGAAAAATTAACTGGAAGAAGTTATAGCTTTTTTGAAGAATATATGTTAGATGACGCTGAAATTGCAATAGTTTGTATGAATTCAACTGCAGGTACTACGAAATTTGTAGTTAATGAATTAAGAAAACAAGGAATTAAAGCTGGTTTATTAAAACTACGTGTATTTAGACCATTTCCTGCTGAAGAAATAGCAAATAGCTTATCACATTTAAAAGCAATTGCAGTTCTTGATAAATCTGATTCATTAAATGCTGCAGGTGGAGCATTATTTTCTGATATTACATCTGCTATGTATGTTAATAATATATTTGTACCTACAGTAAACTATGTTTATGGTATTGGTGGTAGAGATACAAAATCTGATCATATAGAAAAAGTATATTCTGATTTACAAGAAATTGTTAAATCTGGAAAAATAGAAAATCCTTACAGATATTTAGGTGTTAGAAGGGAAGGTGAAATATAATGGCATATAATTTAAAAGAAACAATAGCAACAAAAGAAGCTAGACTTACTTCTGGACATAGAATGTGTGCTGGTTGTGGTGCACCTCCTGTTGCAACTCATATTATGAGAGCATTAAAAGAAGGAGATCATGCAGTTGTAGCTGGAGCTACTGGTTGTATGGAAGTTTCAACTTTTATATATCCATATACTGCTTGGAAAGATTCTTTTATACATACTGCATTTGAATGTGCTGCTGCTACTCTATCTGGAGCTGAAGCTGCATACAATGCAATGAAAAGACAAGGTAAAATTGATAATACAACAAAATTTATAGCTTTTGGTGGAGATGGTGGAACTTATGATATAGGTCTTCAAAGTTTATCTGGAGCTATGGAACGTGGACATGATATGGTATATGTATGTTATGATAATGGTGCATATATGAATACTGGTATACAACGTTCATCTGCTACTCCTAAATTTTCTAGTACTACTACTTCTCCTTCTGGAAAAGTAATACCTGGAAAATTACAACAAAGAAAAGATTTATCAAAAATTATGGTAGGACATAATATTCCATATATGGCTCAAACTATTGCTCATATGAATTTTAAAGATTTATATGAAAAAGCTGAAAAAGCTATATATACTGAAGGTGCTGCATTTTTAAATGTTCTAGCTCCATGCCCTAGAGGTTGGGGATATCCAACTGGGGACTTAATGAAAATTAATAAATTAGCAGTTGATACTTGCTATTGGCCACTATATGAAGTTGTTAATGGTGTCTATAAAATTACATATAAACCTGCTAAAAAATTACCAATTACAGAATTTTTAAAACCGCAAAAACGTTTTAGCCATATGTTTAAACCTGGAAATGAATGGATGATTGAAGAATTCCAAAATGAAATAGATTTAAGATGGCAAGAATTATTAGATTTAGAAGAAATCACAAATAGAAATTCAAAATAATATCAAAAAAGAGGTTAATTCAAAATTAGCCTCTTTTTGTGTTTATAATCTTGTAATTTATGATTATTTAATTTAAAATTATAAGTTATAAGTTTGTTAAATAATAAATTCCCAAATTACTATTGTTAAAATTACAATTAGTAATCCTACTACTGCCATAATTTTTATTGTCCGATTTTCTCTTTCTTCCTCTGTTGTTAGTTTTTCATTTTTCTTAGTGTACCTCTTTGAAGTTCTTTTATTATTTTTCATATTTTTTCCTCTCCGTCTCATAATTATAAGACAACCTTCTTAAATTTTGCTATTATATTTTAACATAAAACTCATCTTAAATCAAATATAAGTTCTTAGAACTAGTTTAAAATAGTAACAAAAAAAGAGGTTTCCCTCTTTAATATTATTCTTCTACTGGTGCTCCTACTGGACAAACATTTGCACAAGTACCACAAGAAATACAAGTAGATTCTTCAACTACAAATATTTCATCACCTTGAGAGATACATCCTACTGGACATTCTGCTGCACAAGCTCCACATGATATACATGTATTTTCTATTTTATATGCCATAATTTTCACCTCCTATAAATCTAACTATCTATTTAGTCTTTTTTTTCTAATTCTGCTAATTCTTTTTTATATCTAATTTCTTCTTTATCTTGTTTTTCTACATTTTTTAATACTTTTAAGTCTTTAGCATCATATCTTTTATAAAAGAAACCTTCTCCATCTCTAAATTTAACTCTTACTCTTTCTTTTAAAGTTTCTATTGAATCAACTTCACCTTCTCCATCTTCTGTTTTAACAATAGCACCTATCTTAGGAAGTTTTTTAACTTTTTCTTCATATACTTCATTTTCATATTTCAAGCAACACATAAGTCTACCACAATTTCCTGAAATTTTCGCTGGATTTAATGATAAGTTTTGCTCTTTTGCCATTTTTATTGATACTGATTCACATTCTTTTAAAAATGCACAACAACATAATTCTCTACCACAAACTCCGTTACCACCTATTTTTTTAACTTCATCTCTTACACCTAGTTGTCTTAATTCTATTCTTGTTTTATATATTGCTGCTAAATCTTTTACTAATTCTCTAAAATCTATCCTACCATTTGCAGTAAAATTAAATACTGCTTTACTTTTGTCAAATTTAAATTCAACATCAGATAATGTCATATCTAATTTATGTTCTTTTATCTTTTTCTTTGCTATTTCAAAAGCTTCTTTTTCTTTCTTTTTGCATTCTTCATACTGAATATGATCACCTTTATTAGCTATTCTTATTACATTTTTTAAGCATTTTGGCATTTTATCATCTTCAACTGTTCTACATTCTACAACATGCGAATATTCTTCTCCTTGCGCAGTATCTACAATTATTATATCATCTTTTTTAATTTCTAATTTCTTCGGATCAAAAAAGTATATTTTTCCTTGATTTTTAAATTTAACCCCTACTATATTTTTCAATTTATTTCCTCCCACATATTTAATAACATGTTGTCAATACACATATCATAATTTGCATTTTGCTTTATCCTTTTTTTAGTTTCTTCTATAATTTCTATACAATTTGCATAATTTATATTGTTTCTTACTTTTTTTAATATTATAACATTCATATATTCTAATAATTCAATTATTTCTTCTTTCATTTCGTAAATCGTATCTGCTAAATCATATATTTCTAGTATGTGTTTTTTATCTAATTCTTCTATTATATTTTTTATGCTTTGGTATTTGTCTTTTTTTTCTTTAAGTAGTATTAATTTTTGTATACTTCCCTCCGATATTTCTAATAGTTCTTCATTTACGTCTTGTTCAGAATTTATATTTAGGTATTCTAACATTTCTTCATTTGCTAATTTATTAAATTTTAAAATCATACATCTAGATTTAATAGTTGTTAGTATATTACTTTCATTTCTAGTTATTAATATCATCATTACATATTCTGGCGGCTCTTCTAATGTTTTTAATAAACAGTTTTGAGCTTCTTTTGTCATGTTTTCAAAATTATCTATAATATATACTTTCTTTTTTGATATAATTGGTCTTTCTTGTATCTTTTTTTGTAAGCCTCTTATTTCTTCTATTTTTATTGTAGCATTATTTGGTTCTATTATGTTAAAATCAGGATGATTTTTAGTATTATATTTAATACAAGATTCACAAACACAATTTAATTGTTTTTTATCATTTAAACATAATACTTGTTTTGCAAATTCTTGTGCAAATAGTTTTTTTCCTATTCCTTCTATTCCGGAAAATAGGTAACTATGAGATATTTTATCTGATTCTATTGCTATTTTCAAAGTATCTTTTATTCTATTATTTCCTAAAATATTCTCAAACATATTTCTATCCTTTACTTTTTATTCTACTTCTCCCCATTTATCAAGTGGCCATATTCTAATAGATACTGTACTTTCAATTTGATCAAATGGAACACATCCAAAGGCTCTAGAGTCAGTACTTTGTGGTCTGTTATCTCCTAATGCAAATACCGTATTTTCTGGAACTATTATATCATCAAAACCTGTTTCTCCTAATATATCTGTTACAACACCTGAATCTATATATGGTTCATTTAACAATTCTCCGTCAATATATATTTTTCCTTGCTTAATTTCAACATGTTCTCCAGGAAGAGCTATTACTCTTTTTATATAACTCCTTTTACCAATTTCTAAAAAATCTTCTGTAAACCACTGTCCTAACTCTTTTTCTTCATATTCAGCTATTGGGTTATCTGTATCAATCTCCTTTGAAGTGTAACCAATTTTGTTTGGTTCTTCAAAAGTAATTATTTCTCCTCTTTCTGGTATTTTGTTTATTGTCCTATCAAATCTATTTAACCATAATCTCTCACCGCTAATTAGTGTTGGGTACATAGATTCATGTTGTACTATTGTAGGTGTTCCTATATAGTATCTAAATAGGACAGCTAATACTAAAGCAATAATTATACATAATATCCATTCTATTATTTCTTTTACTTTTTTATCCAAGTTTATTTCTCCTATCTTTCTTTAGATAAGAGATATTATATCCTAATATCTCTTATTTTTCAAGTATTACATATTATCTTTTGTTGGTATCTTAACAACAACTTCTGTACCTTGTCCGACAACACTTTTAATATCTATGCTTCCACCATTTTTATCTAGAATTTCTTTTGCTATTGATAAACCTAAACCTGTTCCACCCATTTCTCTTGTTCTAGCTTTATCTACTCTATAGAATCTTTCAAATATTCTATTTAAATCTTCTTCTGGAATTCCTATTCCATTATCAAATATTTTTATGTATGCATCATTATATACAAATCCAACATAAATCTTAATTTCTCCATCTTCTTTTGTATATTTTATACTATTTGTTAATATATTTAGAATTACTCTTTCAATTTCAGATTTATTTGCATATACAGGTGGTACATCCGCTGTAACAAATGTATTTACTTTATGATTTTTTTTCTTAATTTCTATTGCTAATTTATCTTGAGCTTTTTTAACTAATTCTCCTAAGTCAAATGTTTCTTTTTCCACATTATTCTTATTATTATCATATCTTGATAATGTTAGTAAATCTGTTACAAGTTTTCCCATTCTTTTTGCTTCTGTTGCAATTACATTTAAGAATTTATCTTGTGTTTCTTTTTCATATTCACATTCTAATAATGTTTCAGCATATCCCATTATTGAAGTTATTGGTGTTTTTAATTCATGAGATACATCTGCTACGAATTCTTTTTGTATAGATTCTAATTTAACATGTTCTGTTATATCTTGTACAACAGCTATCATACCACTTGGTTTATCATTTTCATCTTTAAATGGTGCAAAAAATACATTCATATGAGTATTTTCAATATTAATTCTTTGTTCTGTAGAAGTCCAATTGTCTAGATATATAATTTTTTCCATATTTATATTTAATTTAAACTTATTAAATATATCCTCAAAATTAACATCTTCTGGTTTTATACTTAGGAATTTTTTAGCAGCTGGATTTATTAATATTATTTCACCTTGTAAATTAAATGCTATTATTCCATCTGTCATATGTAACAAGATTGTTTCTATTTGATTTTTTTTAGTTGAAACTTCACTTAGTCTTTCTTTTAATTCAGATGTTATCTTCATAAATATCTTTTCTGGATTTTTGATCTTTTTACCTTTTCTTAGCCTAGTAACTTCTGGTTCTTCTTTTATTCTCTCACTACTTTCTAATAGTTTATTTATAGGAAACATAACAAACTTTTTCATAAATTTTCTTATCAATATCATTGATATAACAAAAACAACACAAAGTATTGCTATTGCTACATATGTATAATTATATATATTATTAAATACTTCTTCATTTCCATTAACAGTTCTATTTATATAATCTATTATCACTATAAAATATGCTATTAAACCTCCAAATATTGTAACACTTATTAAACTAAATATTATTAATAATTTTAATTGTATATTTTTCAAAATTTATACTCCTCTATCTCTATTTTTTTAATAATTTTAATATTTCTGCATATATTCTATCATCTGCATCTAATATTGAGTTCTTAAGCGCATTTTTTCCCATATCTATTACTGTCATTTTGTTTTTTATAATCTTATTTATTTCTTCATCTAATTTTTCTGCTGTTAAATCTTTATCTAATATTATTTCTGCTGCACCTAAATCCTTTAGTACTTTTGCATTATATAGTTGATGATCATGGCTAACATTTGGAAGTGGTATCAATATTGATGGTTTTCCTAAATTAGATATTTCAGAAATAGTCATAGCTCCACTTCTTGAAACTACTATATCAATAGAGTTCATCACATCTTCCATATTATATATATATGGTACTATTTTTATATTTTGAGTATTATTTATACTTAGATGTTTAGTTTCTAATTGTTCTTTTACTTCGTCATATAACTTCATACCTACTGACCATATTATCTGGTAATTATTATTAATCTCTTTTTCTAATATATTTAGTATTGCATTATTTATATTCCTAGCTCCCTGACTTCCACCAAAAACAAGTATTGTTGGTTTATCTATTTTAAGGCCAAACTCTCCTAATATTTCTTGTTTTTGAGCTTCTGTAAAATCATATTTTTTAAGTTTTACAGGTGTTCCTGTGTGGACTATATTTTTACATTTTTTTATCCTATCTATTGCTTCTTTAAAAGAAACAGCTATTGTATCAGTTTTTTTTGCTAAAATTTTAACAGCTTTTCCTGGAAACGCATTGCTTTCATGTAACATTGTTGGAATTTTTAATTTATGCGCTTCTGATATTACTGCACCACAAATATATCCTCCTGTTCCAATAACAATATCTGGATTAAACTCTTTAATAATTTTTTTTGATTGTGAAAATCCTTGTATTGTTTTATACATTTTTTTAAAATTATCTATTGAAATTTTCTTACTTAATCCATATGCATCAATTGTTTTTAACTTATATCCAGCTTTTGGAACTAAATCATTTTCAATTCCTCTTGTTGTTCCTATAAAAATTATTTCTGCATCACTATAGTTTTCTTTTATCTTATTTGCAATAGAAATTCCAGGGTTTATATGCCCTGCTGTACCTGCTGCTGCTATAATTACTCTCATTTTTCCTCCTATGTTACTTTAAGTTTTTGCTGTTGCTCTCGATATATTTAGCAATATTCCCATTTCTACTAATATTATTACAAGTGCTGTTCCACCATAACTAAAAAATGGTAGTGGCATTCCTGTAACTGGCATCGAAGATGTTACTACTGCTATATTTATAATTACTTGAATAGCTATCAAACTAGTTATTCCTATAGCTATTAAACTTCCAAACATATCTGGTGATTTTAATGCTATTAATATTCCTCTCCAAATCAATATTCCAAACAAGACTATTACAGCTGCACATCCTACAAATCCTAATTCTTCAGCTAGTATTGAAAATATAAAGTCATTATGGGGTTCTGGAATATATGAAAATTTTTGTTTACTTTCTCCTAAACCTACTCCAAAAAATCCACCAGACCCTATTGCATATAAACTTTGTACTATCTGATATCCACTATCTGTTGTATCTTGCCATGGATCTAAAAATGTTATAACTCTTTCTAATCTATATGGTGTAAATGCTATTAGAGCTATTAATATTGGTAACCCAACTGCCAGTGCCACACCCATAAAATGAGAAAATTTAACTCCTGCTGTTAACATCATTATACTAACTGTTCCAATTATTACTATCATAGCACTATAATGTGGTTGTGGTATTAAACACGCTGCTATAAGTAATACTCCTAAAAAGTTTAATATAAAGCCTTTCCAAAATAATTTTAGTCTATCTTTCGTCACTGTTAAGAGCCCAGCATAAAAAATTATAACTAATATTTTAGCAATTTCTGACGGTTGAAACGATAATGTTTCTGTTACATATATCCACCTTGTCGCTCCATTAATTTCCTCTCCAAACAATAATACAGCAGCTAATAGTGCTATAGCAATTACTAATGCATGTATATAATATTTTTTATAAAACCTATAATCCACTTTTGATATACAAAACATTAATACTAATCCACCAATTGCAAACATAAATTGTTTAAAAAAGTATTCATAGCTATCTCCACTTACTGCTAGTGCTGTTGGTGAACTTGCTGAAAGCACCATTATTAATCCTATTGCTAATAACAAAATTATTGTTATTAAAAGTGGAAAATCAAATGGGTTGTTTACAAAACTAGAAAATTTCTTTTCTTTTTTAACTGCCATAATCTCTTCAAACTCCTATCTCTATTTTTCCTCTGTTTCTTATATTATTTTTAATCCTACTACACATAATATTAAAGTTATTATACTAAATATTACTACTACTTTATTTTCTCTCCAACCACTTAATTCAAAATGATGGTGAAGTGGTGCCATTTTAAATATTCTTTTTCCTGTTTTTTTAAAATATGCAACTTGAATCATAACTGATAAAGTTTCTAATACTGGAATAAGTGCTATTATTGGTAAAATAAGTGGCATTTTTAAGTATAAAGCAAGTGCTGATATTACACCACCTAACAATAACGATCCTGTATCTCCCATAAAAACTTTTGCTGGATGTAAATTAAATATTAAAAATCCAAGTACACCACCTATTACTATATTTGCAAAAATTGGTATTTCTGGAATTGCTAAGTTTATTCCTATAACTGATAAACACGCTATTATTATTGCAGATACACTTGATGCTAAACCATCAATACCATCTGTTAAATTAATTGCATTTGAAGTTCCTAAAATAACTAATATTGCAAACGGTATATATAAATATTCTGGTAATACTAAACTTTGATTTAAAATTGGTATATGAATATCTGTTCCTATTTTTAATATATACACCAAGTATAATACAAATATTACTGAGATTACTAATAATCCAAATATTTTGTATATCGGTTTTAATCCTTTCGTGTTTTTCAATACTAATTTTTTAAAATCATCAATAAATCCTATAACTCCAAAACCTATAGTTATAAATAATAATGGTAATAATTTATTTGCTACTTCTATATTATCTGTAGCAGTATAAAATATATATGTTCCTATTGTTACAATAAGCATTGTTAATATTATAATGACTCCTCCCATTGTAGGTGTTCCTTGTTTTTTTAAATGTGATTGTGGTCCATCATCTCTTTCTATTTGTCCTATTTTCAATTTTCTAAGTAGAGGTAGGGTACAAAAACCTAACCCTATTGATATTATAAATGAAATTATTAGGACTATTATGTGCGTTTCCATTTCATCCAACCTTTCTTATATTTTCATTAGTTCTTAACATTTAATTTATTAATTATATCATTTACTATAATTCTTTCATCAAATGAGTGTTTAACTTTATTTATTTCTTGATATGGCTCATGACCTTTTCCTGCTAAAACAATTAAATCTCTTTTAGTAGCCATTTTTATAGCTTTTTCTATTGCTACTGTTCTATCAACTTCTATTTCATATTTTCCATTTGTTTTTTTGATTCCTGCTTCAATCTCTTTAATTATTTCTTCAGGTTTTTCAGTTCTTGGATTGTCTGATGTAATTATTGTGTAATCAGCTATTTTACCTGATATTTCTCCCATCAGTGGTCTTTTACTTGAATCTCTATCTCCACCACATCCAAATACAGAAATAACATTTCCTCTTGTATAACTTTTAACTGCTGCTAATATATTTTCCAAACTCTCTGGTGAATGAGCATAATCTATCATTATTGGTAATTCTAATTTATTTGTTACAAGTTCTGATCTTCCTGGCACTCTTACTGTCTCTAAAGCTTCTTTTATCACTTCTGTTTCTATTCCAAAGTGATTTGCTACTGATATTGCTGCTAACGAATTGTATACACTAAATCTTCCTGGTATACAAACTTTTACTCTTTCATTTTTCCCATTTAATCTTGTTCTAAAATCTACATACATATTTGTTATTGTAATATCTCTTGCAACTATCGTAGCTTGATTATCAATACCATATGTTACAATATTACTTTCTGGAAATAATTTTGGAATCTTAATTCCATGTATATCATCTATATTTACAATTCCATTTCTACACATATTAAATAATTTCAATTTTGATTCAAAATAGTCTTTCATATCTGGATGCTCATTTTTACTGATATGGTCTTTTGAAAAGTTAGTAAATAATACTAAATTAAATTCACAACCTGTTACTCTATGTAATTTTAAGCTTTGTGATGAGACTTCCATTACAACATATTCAATACCATTATCAACCATTTCTTTTAAAGTTTGTTGAAGCTCTAAGCTCTCTGGTGTTGTTCTATCACTTTCTCTTAATACTTTATTATTCATATATACTGCAATAGTTCCAATTAATCCTACTTTTTTACCAGCTTTTTCTAATATTTCTTTTACCATAAAAGTTGTTGTTGTTTTTCCTTTAGTTCCTGTAATTCCAATCAACTTTAATTTCTTTGATGGATTGCCATAAAAATTGCTTGCCATTATAGCTAAACCTTCTCTTGTACTATCCATTGCAACAATAGTTATATTCTCAGATATTTTTAATTTTTTCATATCTGTACTTTTTTCTATAACAACTGCTACTGCTCCTTTTTCTATTGCTTTTTCTATGTATTCATGACCATCTGCTGAAAATCCTTTTATTGCTACAAATACATTTCCTTTTACTATTTTTTCCGAATTACTTTCTATTCCTGTAATTTCTAAATCTAAATCTCCTTTTGCTGCTAATCCGTTTAGTCCAACAAGCATATTTTTTAATTTCATATTTTAATCCTCTCGATCTTTAATTTTTAACTGTCCGTAAATTATTCCAGGCAATTTAAGTACATTATATATCTTATTAAAGTTTTTGTATAGATTTTTAGATAATTTTTTGATATTTTTCATCAGTTTTTTTAGTAAATTTATCTACTTCTAATTTATGTATACATTTGTCCCTTTATTTACGGTTATTCCTTTTTTAGGAATCTGATTTGTTACTAATGTTTCTTTTTTTTGTTCTATATCTAATTCATTTTCATTTACCAAAATCAATCCACTTTCTATCAATATTTTTTCTGCTTCTTCTACGGATAAGCCTATTATATCTGGTACTATAATAGTTTGAACTTCGTTTTGATTATTGTTTTCGATTTCCATATATGGTAATACTTCACTAAAAATCTGTCCTGCTACGGGTGCAGCTACTCCACCTCCTTGATGTCCACCTTCACCTGTAGGATTATATAAAGTTATTAATAATACTATTTCTGGATTTTGGATTGATGCAACACCAATAAAAGATGTTACATATTTATTAGTATTTACTCCATCTTCTGATGTTCCAGTTTTCCCTCCTATTTCATAACCTAAAACTTGTGCATTTTTCGCGGTTCCTTCTGATACAACAGAATGTAACATGCTCAAAATACTTTGAGATGTTGTATCTGAAATATTAACTTTTGTACTTTCTACTGGTATATCTACTATTTCATTTGTTTGACTGTCTATTATTTGTTTAACAACTCTTGGCTCAACTAGATTCCCACCATTAACCATTGATGACACTGCAGTTACAAGCTGGATAGGCGTTATTTCAAATCTTTGACCAAAACTAATTGTAGCAAGTTCAACTGGTCCTACTTTTTCTTCTGCTAAAAATATACTTCCAGCTTCTCCTGGTATATCTATTCCTGTTTTTTCTAATAATCCAAATTCTTGAAGATATTTATAATATGTATTTTTTCCAATTTGTTGGCCTAAACCGATAAATACTGGATTACATGAATTCATTAAAGCTTCTCTTAAACTTTGTGATCCGTGCGGGTTATAGTATCTCCAACACTTAATATTTACTCCAGCTATATTTATTGATCCTCCACAATTAAATTCCCCAGCTTTATCTACTTCAGTTATTCCTTCCTCTAAAGCTACTGCTGCTGTTATTATTTTAAAAGTTGATCCTGGCTCATATGTATCAGATACACTCTTATTTCTCCAAACTGATTGAAGCATTGTAGTTTTTTGACTACTTTCCATAGTATCCCATACTAGTTCTAATTCTTCTGTATATGCATTATACGGATTATTAAGGTCATATGATGGATAATTCGCCATTGCTAATATATCTCCATTTTGTGGATTCATGGCAATTATACTTCCACCATCTGTACACACATTGTCTATACATGCTTCTTTCAAATATTTCTCTACAATAGACTGAATCGTATAATCTATTGTTAAGACTAAATCATTCCCTGAAATCGCTGGAACATACGTCTCTCCTTCATCTCCAATTTCATAACCCCTTGCATCTGTTTGCTTAACAATATACCCTTTTTCACCTTTTAATTCTGAATCATACCACGCTTCTATTCCATCTAGTCCTTGATTATCTGATCCTACGAATCCAATAACTTGTGAAGCAAAATTAGAATATGGGTAATATCTTTTGGTATCTTCATCTATATTTATTCCATATTCGATATTATTCTCTACCATCCAAATCCTTAACTCATCTGTTTTTTCTTTTTCTACTCTTTTAATTATTGTTTCTGACGAACTATTGCGATTTACTTTAGTTAACATACTTTCATAGTCTAATTCAAATATCTGACTTAGTGCTAATGCTACTTTTTCTTTATTTTCTTTTTTTATATTATTAGGATTTATCGTAATCGTTTCTACAGTACTACTTATTGCTAAAACTTTTTCACCTGTTGCATCATATATTGTTCCTCTTTTAGCATTTATCCCTCTATTTATTGTTTGTTGTTCATATGCAAGTTCACTAAGCCACTTTCCATCTACCATTTGTATTATACCTATTCTAACTAATAGGCATGAAAATATAAAGAAATAGAAGAAAAGCAAATTTTTCATTTTTTTCTTATCAGATAATTTTAATGACACATTATCACCTCTGTTAATTTTATGAGCAAATTTAGTTTTTATTCTGCTATTTTTTCTTTTTTAGCCTAAGTATTTCCTAAATAAATTCAACTATAAATACTGTATATTAGAATGTTACAGATGTTAATATAAAAATAAATAACATTAAAATATACAAAGTATAAAATAAAAACTAAAAAGTAATCTTTAATCTAATTTAAAGATTACTTTTTAGTTAAATATATTATCTAATAATGATTCAAACCAATTTTTATTTTCTTCAACTATTACCTCTTCTGAAGCTGATTCAATATAGTCTTTTTTAGGAAGAGTTACATATACTGTTTGAGTGTTTGTTGCTTTTTGCATACCTAACTGTTCTTTTGCTTGTTTTTCTATATTGTTTAAATTCATACTGCTTTCAATTGAAACAGATAATTGTTCATTCTCTTTTTGGGTAACTGACAAAACATTTTTTAAATCTTGTATTTCTGAAAACTTTTCGTTTATTACAGAGTTTCTATAACTTATAACTAATAGAACTGCGAAAACACCAATGACTAATAAAGTTAATCTAAACTGCCTTTTTTTCTCTTCAGCAGATACTTTAACTTCTTGTCTTGGTAATGGATTAACCACTTTCAACTCTTGTTTTTTCGCTTTTTTCTTAATCTCTGGTTCTACTTTTCTAGGACTCGTCGAGTATGAATATCTGTCTATTGCCATAAGTTATTCTTACCTCCTTATCTCTTTTTTTCAAATATACGTAATTTTGCACTTTTACTTCTTGTATTTTCTTCTTGCTCCTCCTTAGTTGCAATTATTGGTTTTTTATTTATCATTTTACCTTGTGCTTTATCTTCTGCTCCACATACGCAATGAGGAAAATCTGGTGGACAATTACATTTACCTTGTTTTTCTACATATACGTTTTTTACTGCTCTATCTTCAAGTGAGTGAAAAGTTATTACACATAATCTTCCTCTACTCTCTAATACATCTATACTATTTTCTATTGTTTTTGTTAATGGTTTTATTTCATCATTAACTTCTATTCTAATTGCTTGGAATGTTCTTTTAGCAGGATGTCCATCTTTTTGTTTTGAACGTGGTATTGAATTTTCAATTATATTTACAAGTTCTTTTGTAGTTGTTATTCTTTTAGTTTCTCTTATACTACAAATATTTCTTGCTATTTGTCTTGAAAATCTTTCTTCTCCATATTCATAAATTATATTTGCTATTTCTTCTTCTTCATATTCATTAACAATTTTTTCAGCTGTCAAATCTTGTGTTTTATCCATTCTCATATCTAAAACATTTTCACCTAAATAACTAAAACCTCTATTCTTTTCATCTAGCTGATATGAAGAAACACCCAAATCCAAAAGTATTCCATCAACTTTTTCTATATTTAATTCTGATAATATTTCTTTTATATCATCATGATTTCCATGTACATATTTTACATTACTAAAATCTTTTAATCTTTCTTTTGCTGCTCTTAATGCATCTTGATCACGATCAATTCCAATTAATAATCCATCACTCGAAAGTTTTTTTACGATCTCCAAACTATGTCCTGCTCCACCTAAAGTTCCATCTACATATATTCCATTTGGTCTTATTGCTAAACCTTCTATACATTCTTCTAAAAGTACTGATTTATGTTTAAATTCCAATTTCTACACCTCTTACTAATTCGATTTTAAAACTATAATCAGCTGGTAATTAAAGAAACTACCAGCTGAATTTATCTTAATCACATTTTTCTTTTGATTTTAATCATCATTAGTAACATTTTCTTTTATCTAATGTACTTTTAAATTCTTTTGTACATTTTATTCTTTTGTATTTTTATCTTTTGTTTTTTATTTTACTTATCTTTTGTTTTATTAATTTTTATCTTTTGTTTTTTATTTTTAATAATTTTATCTTTTGTACTTTTTTCTTTTGTTTTATATAAACTTTTTCAAGTTATATACCTAACATTGTCATGTTTTCTGCTATATCATCTACTGAAATGTCTTCATCACATTTATTCCATGTTTGTTTGTCCCAGATTTCTAATCTAGTACCTACTCCAATTATTATTACTTCTTTTTCTAAGTTTGCTGCTACTCTTAAGTTACTTGGTAGTAAAAACCTACCTTGCTTATCTAGTTCACACTCAGTTGCTCCAGATAGAAAGAATCTTACAAAGTTTCTTGCATTTTTATCAGATAATGGTAATGATTTTAATTTCGATTCAAAATTTAACCATTCCCCTTGTGAAAAAGCAAATAAGCATCCATCTAACCCTTTAGTTACTATAAATTTTTCTCCCATGTCTTGTCTTAATTTTGACGGCATTATTATTCTACCTTTAACATCTAAAGAATGTTCATATTCTCCTATTAACAATTAGATTTCACTCCTCTCACTTTCACTCCACTTTGCACCACTTCTCTCCACTTAATTTAGATTTTAATATAACTTTTCTTATTTTGCAATAGTTTTTTCAAATTTTTTTTATTTTTTTACTTTTTTATTTTTATTCTTTGCTCTTTAAATTCTTTTTTACTTTATTTATAAAAAAAGAAAAAGAAGTATAATTCTAAATTACACTTCTTTTTCTTGCTTTATCTAACAATCATTTCATCATTATCTGGACCTATACCAATATATTTTATTGGCACTCCAACAAATCTTTCAATAAATTCAAGATATTCTCTTGCATTTATTTCTAAATCTTCATATTCCATTCCATAATGTGTAGACCAACCAGTTTCAAATTCTTTGTATACTGGTTTCCAACCTTGCATTTTTGTTGGAACATAATCAATTGTTTCAGTTCCATTTGTATATGCAGTACATAATTTTAGTTCAGATAGTTTTCCAGCAGTATCAACATGATTCATTACAATTTCTGTCGCCGAATTAATTTTTGCAGCATTTTTTAGCATAACTAAATCTAGAAAACCACACCTTCTTGGCCTTTTTGTTGTTGAGCCATATTCATGTCCTAGCTCTCTTATTTCATCACCTATTTCACTTAACTCTTCTGTTATAAAAGGGCCTTCTCCAACTCTACTAGCATAGGCTTTTGAAATCAAAATAACATTTCCCATGTACATCGGACCAATTGTTGCTGCACTTAAAGTTCCTGAAGCATTTGGGTTTGATGAAGTAACATATGGATATGTTCCAACATCTATATCTAAATATGTTGCTTGTGCACCTTCTAAAAGAATCTTTCTGTCAGTTCCTACAAAAGAATTTATAAGCATTTGAGTATCTCTAACATACTCTTTTAAAAATTCAGAATATTTTTCACAATATTCTAGTTCTATTTCTAGCATTTCTAAAAAGACGTCTACTCCAAATTTCTTATACTCTCTTAGCCCTTCTGCTAATTTATTTGTAAGATCTTCTCCTGAAACAAGATCTCCTATACGTATTCCAGTCCTTCTCATTTTTTCCTCATAACAAGGACCAATACCCCTTTTAGTTGTTCCAATCTTTTTTTCTTTTTGTGATTCATAATATTCATCTAACTTTATATGATGAGGCAAAATCACATGTGCTCTGTCTGAAATAAATAGTCTTTCACGTAAAGAAATTTTTTCTTTCTCCAATATTTGAATTTCATCAAATAAAACATTTAGATCAATATTAACACCATTACCTATAATGTTAATTGTATTTCTAAAAATTGAAGAACTTGGTAAGAGATGAAATACATACTTTTTCTCATTTACATGTATAGTATGCCCTGCATTATTTCCTCCTGTTGATCTAATTACAATTAGTTCTTCTTCTTTACTTGCTAAATATGCAGTAATCCGCCCCTTCCCTTCATCACCAAAATTTGCTCCAATAATTGCCTGTACATTTCGTTTTAACATAACATAATCTCCTTTAGCCATAAGTTTATTAACTAAGTTCCTATAATTTACTACTACAGTATATATCAAATTGTTTTATTTTTCAACAAAAAACTTTCATTTTTTATGTAACCTTCGTTTTTTTATATAAAAATACCTATGTAAAATGCATAAAATTGTTCTAACAACATATATTTATATTATATTTTAATATAAAGGTAGGTATTTTTATGGCTATTAATTTCAAAAAACTAATTTTTTCAATTTTATTACCTATTATTCCTTCATTTATTATTAGTATGATTAGTGATCCTTCTAGTACTTTTGACAAATTGGTTTTACCTTCTTTTTCACCACCTGCACCTACATTTGGTATTGTCTGGACTATTTTATATGTATTAATGGGTATATCTAGTTATTTAGTTCTAACAACTGATACTAACGATAAAAAAGCACAACAAACTGGATTAATATTGTACTTTATTCAACTTGTTCTAAATTTTTTATGGACTCCTATATTTTTTGGTTTAGAAATGTATCTACTTGGCTCTATATGGATTTTAATCATGATAGTTTTTGTTATTTTTATGATTATAAATTTTTCAAGAGTTAATAAATATGCTGCCATTCTTCAATTGCCTTATCTTATCTGGTTAATTTTTGCTGCATATTTAAGTTTTTCTATATATTTTTTAAATGTAGCTTAGAGATTCTCAGCTACATTTTTTATGCTAAATAAAATTAAAGGAACTTAACTAAGCTCCTTTACTCTTGTATTGTAGTACTAGTTGCACCTTTACCCACTACTGATTCTTGAAGTGATCTCCATGTATTACATCCCACAACTCCATCTTGAGTTAATCCAATTGATTTTTGATATTCTTTTACTGCGTTTTCTGTTTGTGCTCCAAATATCCCATCTAACCCACCTGTTCTATATCCTAGGGTATTTAAATTATCTTGCAATATTAAAACATAATTACTTAAACTTCCTCTTTTTAATGTCATATATCCACCAGTAGAACAAGCTGGATCTCCAAATCTTTTATCCATGTGTACCCATGTTGGTGTTAATGATTGTGGTTCAACATAACTCCAAATATTTGAACTGTTTGCCGAATTCCATAATGCATTTCTATCTTCAGTACTAAGTGCTTGCCCTGCATCAAAAGCGGTTCCTGCATAATGCTGACTTTGATTTGAATGTCCTCCTTCATATGGTCTTTTAAATGCAAACCCTACTGGTATTGCTTTTCCATATAAGTATCTTTGACTATTCCATGTTTGCATTGTTCTTTTTGTAGTCCATAAAATATTGCTTTTACTAGATCCTCTAAACTCTCCAACTCTTAATGTACCATTTGTATTATATGGCATCATTTCATCTTCATTCCTATAATATGTTTCCATTCTATCTGTATCATTATTAAAAACTAATATCTTCGCCATAAAAACCTCCATAAATTCTTTACTTATATATATTATGAAAGTTTTTACATTTTTGTTAGTTATTTAATTATATTTTTGTAGCTTTTACTATAACTCTAAGAGTATTATCATCTGTACAAGTAATTAAAGTTATTTCTGTTTTTCCATCTGTTTTTTGAGATGTTACAGTTCTATCATCAATAGCTACTTCAAATTTATCATATACACTATACTGTATTACATTTCCATCAATATCTGCAACCTCAATAATATCCCCATTTTCAAGTGTTGGCACTTTGCTAAAAAACTTAGAATTTCTATAATTATGAGAAACTATGCATAAATTTCCAACTTTATTAGGGCTCTCTCCCCAATTTTCATTTAAATCCGGCCCCCAAAATTTTACTGGTGACGTTTCTAATAATTTATCTGTTTCTTCAACAGTATCTGTTTCCCCATCTAAGATTGGATATTTCAAGTCTATTTTCGGTATTGAAATCATCCCTATTATCTTATAGCTATACCCTTGGAATTGATATATTGTGTTTTCAGTTTCCTCAGTAATATCAGTTACTTCTATTGTATTTGAATCATTTACAATAACAGTTTCTTCATCTTCTGTTAATATAGCTACTAATATTCCCTCATCTTCCATAGCTGTTACATCATACTCTTCTTCTATATTATTTTCAATTTCACTTAAAATGTCTGCTGAAACTTGTTCATTTTTAGTTCTATCATATTCCGAATACACATATGCTGACATTAATGCAACTACTAAAAATATTGATAGACAAAATCTAATTTTATATAATTTCTTTTTTCTTTTTAACTCTGGTGTAATGTACAGCTTTTTAGTTATCAGAATTTGATTCATTCAAGTTTCACCTCTTTCTTATTATATTTTTTCATTTTTTTGTTTTTGTTGTTGTTTTCTATTTTTTATTTCAACTCATTAGAAATATCTGCAAATTGTTCTATTGTTAATTTTTCTGGACGTATTTCTAGGTCTATCCCTAATTTTTCTAGTAACATTTTTCCGTGTTCTTTACTTTCAAAAATATTACTATTAACTAATGCATTTAACAAAGTTTTTCTTCTTTGTAAAAATGCAGCTTTTATTATTTTAAACATCTTATCTGGATTATCTATATTAAATTCTTGCTTATTTCTAATATCTAATCTAATTACTTTAGAAGTAACCTCTGGTTCTGGCACAAATGAGTCAGGCGGTACATCTAAAACCCCATTTGATGTTGCATAATAGTATACTGCATATGTTATTGCTCCAGTTAATTTATCACCTGGAACTGCAATTAACCTATCTGCTACTTCTTTTTGAATCATAACAGTTATACTTTTTAAATCTAGTTTTTCTTCTAATAATTTCATAATTATTGGTGTCGTAATATAGTAAGGAAGATTTGCAACAATCTTAACATTTTTTATTTCTTTATTTACTTCTTTTTCTTTAGCAATAAGTTTTTTCAAATCAACTTTTAATACATCTTCATGTATTAGTTCAAAACTATCATATATACTAAATCTGTCTTTTAATATATTTAACATTTTATCATCTAATTCAATACAAATAACTTTTCCTGCTTTTTCTAATAAAAAGCTTGTTAAAGTTCCTAGCCCTGGACCTATCTCTATTACTAAATCTTCTTTTGTCACTTCACTTGCATTAACTATACTCTCTACTACTTCTGAACTAATTAAAAAATTCTGACCTAAACTTTTATTTGCTTTTATGTTATATTTTTTCATTAAAAATTTTGTTTCTTCATATATATTTCTCATTTATTCCTCTTTTCTTTTCACAAATATTATATCATATTTATTAGAATTCCGTAAGTTTTTTTATATTTTTTCTCCATAAAATTGCATTTTAATTTTATTTGGTATAAAATAAGGGCAACTTAAACAAAAGAGGTATATATATGAAAAAAGATATTAATAATAAAAATAAAGATATAACAACAAATCCAATCGAAAAAATAAAGCAAATTTCAGCTAAAGGTGAGGGAAATATTGTTAAACTGAAAACATTTAAAAGTCCAAAAACAGGATTAGATTCTAGAGTTTTTATTGCTTTTGCTAGTATATTTTCAATACTACTAGTTTTACTTGTAGTGCGTATTGCATTCTTACAATTCGTCGATGGTGAAGATTTAAAAAGAAAAGCTTTTAGCCAACAAACAATAAATGAAATAATAAATCCAGATAGAGGTAATATCTATGATGCTACTGGTAAGTCTTTAGCAATAAGTGCAAAGGTTGATACTGTTACTATCGCACCTAAAGAATTAGTTAAAAAAACTGATGAAGATACTAAAGCATATAAAGAATTAATTGCTACTGGACTTTCAGAAATTTTTGCTTTAGATTACCAAGAAACTTTTGACAAAGTATATAGTAGCAATAATATAGAAACAATAGCAAGACAAGTTGAAAAAGATAAAATTGACGAGCTAGAAAACTGGATGGATGAAAACAAAATTTCAACTGGAATTAATATAGATGAAGATGTAAAGAGATATTATCCTTATGAAACTGTAGCATCTAACCTACTTGGATTTTGTGGAACTAATAACCAAGGATTATCTGGATTAGAATATACTTGGAATAATGTTCTAACAGGTACACCTGGTAAATTTGTAAGTTCTCAAGGTAGTAACTTACAAGAAATTCCTAATACAGAAGAAACTTACATTCCTGCAGAAAATGGAAGTGATATAATCTTAACTATTGATTACAATGTACAAAAAATTGTAGAAAAATATTTAGAGCAAGCTGTTTCTACATATGAAGCTACAAAAGGTGGTAATGCTATTATCATGGATCCACAAACTGGAAATATTCTAGCTATGGCCTCATATCCAAACTACAACTTAAACGACCCTTTTACACCAATATCTGATTTAGGTACCGAATTTGCTGAAGAATCTATCTATAGGATGTGGGCAACTAGAACTGTATCAGATACTTATGAACCTGGATCTACTTTTAAGATTTTAACATCAGCTATAGCTTTAGAGGAAAACATTACCGAAACTGATATTGCAAATGATTTTTATTGTAATGGGTATGAAGAATTTGATGATGTTAATGGTTCTACTTTAAAAATAAAATGTTGGAGAGTTCAGCCTCATGGTGCTCTATCTTTAAGAGGCGCTTTAGAAAATTCTTGTAATCCTTCTTTTATGCAATTAGGAGACAGAATTGGAGTTTCTACTATGTATAAATATTATGATGCTTTTGGACTTTTTGATTCAACAAACTCTACAATATATGGTGAACAAGGTAGTATATTCTTAGCTGCTGATAAAGTTGGGCCTGTAGAAGAAGCAACTATGTCTTTTGGTCAAGGATTAAATATTACACCTTTACAATTAATTACTGCTGTATCTAGTATTGCAAATGATGGAATTTTAATGCAACCTAGAATAGTAGATTCTGTTATAAATTCAGATACTGGAGCTATCACAGAAATACCTGTTACAGAAGTAAGACAAGTAATTTCTGAAGAAACTTCAAATGAAGTTGTAGGTTTAATGCAATCTGTAGTTGTTACTGGTACTGGATCTAATGCTTCGGTAGATGGTTATTCTATTGGTGGAAAAACAGGTACATCTGAAAACTTGTTATCAGTAGCATCATCTGATTATGATGACTATATAGCATCATTTGTAGGTATCTCACCTGTTGAAGATACAAATGTTGTTATATTACTTACTCTTCATAATCCAACAAATGAAAAATATGGTTATCAGGGGGGGCAAGTAGCAGCACCAGTTGTTTCGCAAATTTTATCAGAAGTTTTACCTTATCTTAATGTTCCTTCTGATAATGTTGAAGTTGAAAATACGAATTTAATAACTCTTCCTAATATACAAAATAAAACAATAACTGAAGCAAATAAAATATTAGAAGAAGCTGGATTTAATACTACTATTTATTCTAATGAAGATTATAATAATACATTAGTAGCTAATCAAAATCCAAAGCCTGGTGCATCTTTAGGTAAAGATTCTACAATTGTACTTTATGGTACTGATAACAATATTGCTACATCCGTTACAGTTCCAGATTTAAATGGTATGTCTGTATCTCAAGCAACAGCTACTTTAAAATCAAATAAACTTAATATCTCAATTGAAGGTACAGGTATTGTTGTTAGTCAAGATTATCAAAAAGATGAAAATGTACCCGAGGGAACAATTGTTAAAGTTACTTTAAAACCGACTTTAACTGATGCACAGTAATTATTATATATTTAGACTATATATTAAAATATAATAAAGAATAAAAAAATAAATGGAGAAACTCAAATTGATTTTCTCCATTTATTTTTCATTTTTTTCTATCTTATTTTTCTTCTATTTTCTTTTTTAATAATTCTATGACTTCATCTATACTTTGATTTGGTGTTGATGCACCAGCCATTATTCCTACTTTTTTCATTCCATTTAATTCTTTTAAGTCAATTTCTCTGTAATCTTCAATTACAATTGTTTTTTCTAAATTTTTTTTAGATATTTCATATAACTTTTTAGTATTTGAACTATTTTTCCCACCTATAATTATCATAAAATCAACTCTTTTTGCTAATTCTTCTGTTTCGACTTGTCTTTTTTCTGTTGCATTACAAATTGTATTTCTTATTATAACCTCATAATCTTTTTCTAAAATTTCTTTAATTTTTTGTTCTATTTCTTTAAAAGCTTTCAAGCTAAATGTTGTTTGAGAAATTAATGCTACTTTTTTTATATTGCTTTTTTCTAAATTTCTTATAGCAATTTCTACATCTTCTATTTTTTCTATATTAAAACTATTTTCACCACAATAACTAATTGTTCCTATATTTTCTGGATGTACTTTACTTCCACATAAAAATATGTAATATCCCTGACTTACATATTCTTCTGCTATATTGTGAATTTTCAAAACACTTGGACATGTATAATCTTTTAGTTCTATTTTATTGTTTTTTGCATATTCATATATACTTTTAGGAACACCATGTGCTCGAATTATAGTTTTTTGCTCAACATCTTCAATGTTTTCTACAAATTTCACACCTAAGTCCTCTAATTTTTTTACAACTGCTTTATTATGTACAATTTCTCCTAAACAATTTATACTTTCTTTTGAATTCAATATATCATTTGTTGCACTTTCTACTGCCCTTTTTACTCCATAACAAAATCCAGCATTTTTTCCAACTACTATTTCCATTTTTTCTCCTTTAATAAAAGACATCAAAATGATGTCTAATTTAGATCATATCTCTATTTGATATATAATATCCTACTCCACGCTTTGTCATTAATATTCTTGGAGCTGATGTGTCTTTTTCTATCTTTTCTCTAATTCTTCTTACAGTTACATCTACAGTTCGTATGTCTCCATAATACTCATATCCCCATACTTTTTCAAGTAATGTTTCCCTTGTAACAACTTGTTCTGGTTGTGTAGCTAAAAATCTTAAAACTTCAAATTCTCTTAATGTTAAATCTATTGGTCTATTTCTTACAGCTATTTCGAATTTATCTAAATCTAATTCTAACTCTCCAACTGTTACAAGATTTTCACTTTTTTTAGCTTCAATCTTTTCTTGTTGTCTTCTTTCAGAAGATGTTACAATTTCTATTTTTCTAAGATTAGCTTTAACACGTGCTACAAGTTCTCTAACACTAAACGGTTTTGTAATATAGTCATCTGCACCTAACTCTAATCCTAATATTTTATCTATTTCACCATCTTTTGCTGTTAACATTATTATCGGAATATTATATATATTTTTAATTTTTTTACATACTGCTAATCCATCTAATTTTGGTAACATTATATCTAGCAATATTAAATCAGGTCTTTTTTCAATAGCTATATCAACTGCTGATACTCCATCATGTGCTTCTATTGTGTTATAACCTTCTTTTCTTAAATTGTATACCAATATATCTACTATTGGCTGCTCATCATCAACTATTAATATTGTTTTGGCTTCTTTTATATTTATTTCATTCATACCAAAAATTCCGCTCCCATCTATAGCATTATTATATTATCTTTATATCATAATATCTTTTAATATACAAGTTTTTTTTTATTTTTTCTACATTATAATGGCTCCGCCTAGTAAAATGTTATTTTCATCATATAAAACTACGGATTGTCCTTTAGTTATCGCTCTTTGTTCTTCTTCAAATTTCATCTTAATCTTATCTTCTTCAAGAACTATAACCTTTGCCTTTGCTTCTTTTGCTCTATATCTAACTTTTGCAAAACACTCAAACTCATTACCAAATTTTTCTTTTTCTATAACCCAATTTACATTATTTGCTATTAATTCCTTTGAGTATAAATCTTTTTCAAATCCTACTACGACTGAATTTTTTTCTTTATCTAATTTCACAACATAAATTGGCTCTTTATATGATACGCCAATACCTTTCCTTTGACCTATTGTATAGTTTATTATCCCCTTATGTTCTCCTAATATTTCACCTGTTTTTAAAACTATTTTTCCGTTTTTATTTTTTATTTTTAAATTTTTTTGTAAAAAATCTTGATAATCATTATTTGGTATAAAACATATTTCTTGACTTTCTTTTTTTGTTGCCACCTCTAGTCCTGCTTCTTTTGCAATATTTCTTATTTCTTCTTTATTTGTATAACTTTCCAATGGAAAAATTATTTTTTCTAATTGCTCTTTTTTTATCGTGTATAAAAAGTATGTTTGATCTTTTTTTATTTCTTTAGCTTTTAGTAAGACATATTGATTATATTTTTCTGAAAACTCTATACCTGCATAATGTCCTGTTGCTAAAAAGTCGCATTTTAATTCCTCTAATTTGTCAAATAAATATCCAAATTTAATGAATTTATTGCATTCAACGCACGGATTTGGTGTCCTCGCATTTTCGTATTCTAATATAAAGTTGTCTATAACATTTGTTTTAAATTCCTCTTTTATACTAAATACATAATGTTCTATATTTAATTTTTCGCACACTTTTTTAGCATCTATTACTGCTTGATTTGATTTTTCTTCTCCCCACAAGTCTAGTGTACACCCTATTACTTCATATCCTTGACTTAACAGTATAACAGCTGATGCAGAACTATCTACACCTCCACTCATTCCTAGTAATACTCTTTTTTTATTCATATCAAATTTCATCTCTTTCTAATATTTGATTATTTAATTTGTTCTAGTGCACTTGCTAATTGGTCTGGACAAGATGTTCCTCTTTCTCCACATGGTATTCCTTTTAATTTTTTTATGGCATCATCTACTTTCATACCTTTTACTAAACTTGAAATTCCTAGTGTATTTCCTGCACATCCTCCTACTATTTTTATATCTTTTATTACATTTTCCTCTACTTCTATTTCAAAGTTTCTTGCACATACTCTATTATCTGGTTTAAAATCTATTTTCATATTTACCTCTATTCTTCATTTTACTTTTCAATTAATCTACTAATGTTATATGTACATCTTTTAGTTGTTCACTTGAAACTTTTGATGGTGCATTCATAAGAACATCACGTGCTTTCTTATTTTTTGGAAATGCAATTACTTCTCTAATATTTTGAGAATCTGAAATCAACATTACCATTCTGTCTACACCTGGAGCAGCACCTGCGTGTGGTGGTGTACCATATTCAAAAGCATTATATAACGCTCCAAATCTTTCTTGTACATCTTCTTTAGTATATCCTGCTATTTCAAAAGCTTTTAACATTATTTTCGGATTATGATTTCTAACTGCACCTGACGCCATTTCATAACCATTACATACTAAATCATATTGATATGCAAGTATATCTAAAGGATTTTTATCTTCTAAATCTTTTATTCCTCCTTGTGGCATTGAAAACGGATTATGGCTAAAATCAATTGTTCCTTCATCTGATAATTCATACATTGGAAAATCTACTATGAAACAAAACTTATATACATTTTTTTCTAATAAATCTAATCTTTTTCCAAGTTCTATTCTCACTAAACCAGCTATTTTTTGTGCTTTTGAAAATTCATCTGCTACAAAGAAAATTGCAGAATTATTTTCTATTCCATACTCTTCTTTTAATAATTTTTGAATTTCTTCTGTTAAGAATTTTGAAATTCCACCTGTAACTTCTCCAGTAGATTCAAATTTAACCCATGCTAATCCTTTAGCTCCAACATCTCCTGATATTGCAAACTCATTCATCTTATCAAAGAATTTTCTTCCTTCTTTGGCTCCATTTGGTACACATATCATTTTAATAGTTTTGCCCTTAAAAGCATTAAATTCTGTATTTTCAAATAACTTAGTTATATCTTGTATTATTAATGGGTTTCTTAAATCTGGTTTATCTATACCATATTTTTCCATAGCTTCTCTATATGGAATTCTAAGTATCTCTCCCTTTTCAACTTTCCAATTTGTAAATTTTTCAAATGTTGGAGGTACAATTTTTTCTATTACTTTAAATACATCTTCTTGTGTTGCAAAACTCATTTCAAAATCTAGTTGATAAAATTCTCCCGGCGCTCTATCTGCTCTTGGGTCTTCATCTCTAAAGCATGGTGCTATTTGGTAATATTTATTAAATCCTGATACCATTAATAACTGTTTAAACTGTTGTGGAGCTTGTGGAAGTGCATAAAATTCTCCTGGATTTATTCTACTTGGCACTAAGTAGTCTCTTGCTCCTTCTGGTGAAGAATTTGCAAGGATTGGTGTTTGGATTTCAGTAAAATCTAATTCATCCATTTTGTTTCTTAACTCTTTTAATATTTTAGAACGTAATAATATGTTATTATGTAGTTTTTCATTTCTTAAATCTAAAAATCTATATTCTAACCTTAAATCTTCTCTTACTTCTTGTTCATTATTTACACCAAAAGGTAATACATTTTTACATTCACCTAATACTTCTAACTTCTCTACTATTATTTCAATTTCACCTGTTTTAATATTTGGATTTTTATTTGTTCTTTCCACAACTTTTCCACTTATACTAATACAAGTTTCATTACATAATTCTTTTACATTTATACCTGTTTCTTGATTAATAATTACTTGTGTTATCCCAAATTCATCTCTTAAATCTATAAAAGTCACCTGACCTAAATCTCTAATTTTTTGTATCCATCCTGCTAAACTTACAATCTCATTTACATTATTTATATTTAATTCTCCACATGTTTTAGTTCTATACATGATTTGCCTCCTATTTTATATTAATTTTAATTTTTTATACATTTCACTATATTTTATTATATACTTTTTTTATTTATAATTCACATATATTTCCAATATATTATGTATATCATAATATATTATTTTATGCTAAATGTCAAGGTTTAAGGGTATATATATACCTATCATTTGCTTTTAAATTTTATGAAGAAATTTGTCAAATTTTCCTTGCAGTTTTTTTCTTTTAATGATATTATTATATTTATTAATACAATTAACAAAGGATATATAGAAATGGATATTTTTGATTTTTACGATAAAACTAATTTAAAGTCATACAACTTAGATAAAACAATGCAATATCAACTAAATATGTTGGACTCTCTTGATGTTTTTACAAGAAGACATTCAGAAAATGTAGCTGACCTTACTTGCAGGATATGTGAATATCTCCATTGTAATAAGGATTTTACAGAATATGCTACTATTTGTGCATATCTACATGATATTGGTAAATTATTTATCTCACCAAAAATACTAAAGAAAAAAGAACCACTTACAGAAGAAGAAATAGAACAGCTAAAAAAACATCCAGCTCTTGGATTTAATGTTTGTAAAAACGATAAAAGTTTAAGACCTTATTCTGCTGGCGCTCTATATCATCATGAATGCTTAGATGGTTCAGGATACCCTAATGGATACACAAAAAAAGATATACCATTTGAAGCACAAATAATACGTGTTGCAAATGAATATGATAATTTGATAAATACAAAGCAATATAAGTCACATATTGGTGTTTCAGAAACTTTAAAAGAATTTGTTTCAAAACCTAATTTTTCTTTAAAAAAAGTCCCTGAATCTCATGCTTTAGAAACCCTTGCACAAAGTACTCAAAGTGGAAAAAACAATCCATTAGTTGTAAAGGCTTTATTTAATGTTGTTATAGATAATATTGAATATGAAATATATTGTGGAAATAATTATCTTTCAGATTTAAAACAAGATTTAAAAAGATGTGAAGAAATTGAAAAGTATAGAACAAAAATGTTATCTAGCAAAAATGAAAAAGATAAGAACTATTATTTAGAAGGTATTAAAATACTCTTAAAACCAACTGAAACTCTTGAAAACTTTGATACAATATGTAATGATTTTATAACTTCATTTGATAATAGAAAAAAGATAATAGATAACCTTCATAATGAAATAAAAATTATAAAACAATTAAGAAAATCTATATAATATTTTATTTATTTAAAAATAAAGGAATTAGTAAAAACTAATTCCTTTTATGCTTCTTCTAACCCAAAACTTACTCCTAATGCATTATTTATTTTATTTATAACTTCTAAACTTTCTATATGACCTATTCGCTCTCTTAATCTACTTTTATCTATTGTTCTTACTTGTTCTGTAAGTACTACAGAATCATTTTTTAGTCCACAAGATGCAGAGTCAATTTTTATGTGAGTTGGTAAATTTGTTTTTCCTGTTTGAGAAGTTATAGCTGCTGCAATTACAGTAGGACTATATTTATTACCTACATTATTTTGTATTATCAAAACTGGTCTTACTCCGCCTTGTTCTGACCCAATTACTGGGCTTAAATCAGCATAAAACATATCTCCTCTTTTTATTTCCATCTATTTCACTCCTATTACTTCCATTATTGTCAAGTATATTCTATGCTATTTAATTAGTTGTTAGATGCAATTTAAATTAGTTTACTAGATTAAATTCCACCCTGGTATATAATATGTTAATTATATTATTTTCGTTAGCATCTTTTATTTGCATACTATGTGGATTACCTGTTAACTTATCTATATATAAAGTTTGGTTTAGATTTTCTAATTCTAATATTATGTATTTATCATTTTCTACATATTCTACTATTCCTTGATTTTTAAAGTTTTCTAAAAACTTACATAAATCTAAAATATTTTCTGATATATAGTTATAGTTTTCATATATTGATATTATATTTAATTTAGTATTCTCTAATCTTAATTCATTTCCTATCTTTGTTATTTTTATGCCTAGCATGTTTTCTGGTTCTAATATTTCTTGAGTTATTATATCTGGCATAGTATATTTCTGATTCACAAGATACTTGTTAATTGTTTTATTTCCTGTTATTTCAATTTCTGCTATTACATCATATGAAGCAATATTCAATATGTTTTCCACAATTCCTTGACTACTTACATTATTTACTGAATTCAAGTTTTTAATCTCATCACTAACAAAAAAAGTAACTATTTTATAGATGACTATGAAAATAAGAACACTTACTATAGTTTTATATACTAGAGTTTTTTTTATTTCACCCTTTTTTTTGTTTTCTTCTTCATTTTCTTTTCCTTTTATTTCTTCTTTGTTTTTATTTTTAGTTATACTCTCTTTAAATTTAACAATACTTATTTTCATATATCTCTCCTAAAAATTAAAGTAGTAATACATTAACTGTATTACTACTTTAATTTTATTTATATATTTTTAAAATATTCTTCTAGCTCTTTTATTAATTCATAAGATGAATCAATCTTATTTACTTTGTCTCTTAATTCTGTAGCATTTTTCATATTTTTTGTATATCCAGAAATATGTTTTCTAAGTTCCTTTACTGCTACTTCACCTTTTTCTTGTACAGCTAATTTTATATGTTCTTTCATAACTTCTAGCTTTTCTTCATTAGTTGGTTTTTCTATTTCTTCTCCTGTTTTTAGATAGTGTATAATTTCTCTAAAGATAAACGGATTACCTAAAGTTGCTCTTCCTACCATTATTCCATCTACACCAGTTTGCTCTATTAATTCTTTAGCTGATTTTCCATCTATTACATCACCATTTCCTATAACTGGTATTTTAACTGCGTTTTTAACATCTCTTATTATATCCCAATCTGCTTTGCCTGAATAAAATTCACTTCTTGTTCTTCCATGTACTGCAATCAATGAAACTCCTGCTTTTTCTGCTATTTTTGCAATTTCTACTGCTACTATATTACTATTATCCCAACCTTTTCTTATTTTTAAAGTTACTGGCACAGTAGCATTCTTTACTACTGCTTCTATTACTTTTCTAGCTTTATCTAGATCTAATAGTAATTTACTACCATCACCATTTTTTACTACTTTTGGTGCTGGGCATCCCATATTTATATCAATTATATCTGCATATTCACTTACATATTTTGCACTATATGCCATAGTTTCTTCATCACTTCCAAATATTTGGAATGTAATTGGTCTTTTTTCTCCATCTGTGTTTAATAATGTTTTTGTTTTCTCATCTTTATAAAATAGAGCTTTAGAACTAGCCATTTCAGTATATACTAATCCTGCTCCAAACTTCTTACATATTTTACGAAATGGCAGGTTTGTTATCCCTGCCATTGGTGCTAATATTATATTATTTTCTAATTCTATATTTCCTATTTTTATTTTTTTTAAATATGACATTTATCTCTCCATTTTAAATTATATATTATTCAAAAAATATTGTTTTTTGTCTTTTTCCACTAATATTTAATAATATCCCTATAAATATAAAGTTTGTAATTAAAGAGCTTCCCCCATAACTTACAAAAGGCAGTGGTACCCCAGTAATTGGAAGTAACCCCATAACCATCCCTACATTTTGAACAAAATGATATATAAATATTCCCGTTATTCCTGTTGCAATTAACATTCCAATCTCATCTTTTGCTGTTTTAGCAATATATATACATTTTGATATTAAATATACATATATTAATATTATACTTCCTGATATAACAAATCCCATTTCTTCCCCTATAACTGAGAATATAAAATCTGTTGTTTTAGGGTATAAGAAACCTAATTGTGTTTGATTTCCATTTAGCAGTCCCATACCTGTTAACTCTCCTGCACCTATTGCTAATTTAGATTGTATTATATTATACCCTGCTCCCCTTGGGTCTGACTCCGGATTTAAAAATACTTCTATTCTTGTTTTAGCATGGTCAGGAAGTACATATAAATATATTAATGGTACAGCAATTATAATTATTATAGATATTACAAATATATATTTTTTATCTAATCCTGACATAATAATCATTAAACCTATAGCAACAACAAAAGCAATAGCAGTTCCATAATCTGGTTGTACCACTATTAACAATATTGGTATTGCTGCTAATCCTAGAATCGCTAGAAGCTTTAATGGATTGTTTATTTCATTTTTTCCTTTTTCTTGAACTTTAACAATTGCATATGCAACAAATAATATAACCGCTATTTTAGCAAACTCACCTGGTTGAAAAGAAAAAAATCCAATATCAAACCAACTTGTGGCCCCATTAATAGGCGTTGTAAATAATACACCTATTAACAAAACTATTATTGCTAAATAATATACTAATGCAAAACTTCCTAGTTTTTCATAGTCTACAAATAGAAATATAATCATAGCTATAACACTTACAACAAGCCATATTAACTGTTTGTTAAATTCATCATAATTATTAGCTTGAGTAGCAGAAAATAGTGCAATTAACCCAAATATACATAGGATAATTACAGCTATTAATATTTTCCACTCCACATTTTTCAATTCTTTTTTTCTCACTTAAATCTCTCTTTTTCTTTTATTTTTCTGATTTAGCACTCACTTTTTCTTTTTTTATGTTTTGCTTTAAATCTTCTTTATTTTTTTTAAGATTTTGATCTAATTTTTCTTCTTTTGTATCTTCTGTAACTTGCTTTTTTGCATCTAACTTAGTCTGTTCTTTTTTTATCTCTTTATACTCTATTGTTTCTTTTTTTTCAGTTACTTCTTCTTTTTCATTAATTTTTTTAGCTATTTTTTCTTCATTTTTTTTATTTACTTCTACTTCTTGTTTTCCTTCTTTTTCTTTTTTTATTTCAGCTACTTCTACTGTTTCATTTTTTATATTAAGTATTGGAATATTTGCATATAATGCTGGTGCAGTTGCACCTCCATCATTTTTTTCTTTATTAGTCAGTCTAACATCAATTGCATTTTCGTCAATTTGTATATATTTTTTAATAACTTCAATTATTTCTTGTTTCATTAATTCTAAGAAATCTACAGACATATTTGCTCTATCTTGCATTAATACTAAATGTAATCTTTCTTTTGCTGTTTCTTTTGAATTAGGATCTTTTAATGTTGTTTTTTTATTGAATTTCTTAAAAAAGCTAGTTATATTTTCAAACATTATTTTACTTCCTTCCATCTGCTATTATTTTTTAAATAAACTTTTTAATTTAGCAAACAAACCTCTTTCTTTTCCTGGTATTGTTACTTCTATCTTTTCACCTAAAACTCTTTTAGCTATTTCGATATATGCTTTTCCAGATGGAGCTTTTTTATTTTGAATAACTGGTTCTCCTTTGTTTGTTTGTGTAATTATATATTCGTCATCTGGTACTACCCCTATTAAATCTATAGATAATAAGTCTACTATATCATCTACATCCATCATTTCACCTTTTCTTACCATATTAGGTCTTATTCTGTTTATTACTAATTCTGGATTTCTAATTTCTGATGATTCTAATAATCCTATTATTCTATCTGCATCTCTAATTGCCGAAATTTCTGCTGTTGTAACTACAATAGCTCTGTTTGCACCAGCTATTGCATTCTTAAATCCTTGCTCAATACCTGCTGGACAGTCTATTATTATATAATCAAATTCTTCTTTTAATTTTCCCACTAATTCCTTCATTTGTTCTTCATTTACAGCGCTTTTATCTCTTGTTTGGGCAGCTGGTAATAA
>CAYJKK010000002.1:0-120255 GCA_964370905.1 uncultured Clostridium sp.
TATATATAACTCTAATCCTATCTTTTTGTTAAAAACAAAGTAAGTAATATCAATGATTAGATGAGATTTTGTATATTACGTGTATATTATATATTAGATGTGAGGGAGAGTTAGAAGTGATTGAAATAGTAGAAGAATCTAATGTTTTATATACAGATCATACTCATTTTACGGTCAATTAATTATTAACTTTAAAATCTACTATTATAGGAAAATGATCACTTACTGGTTTATCTAAGTACAACCAACTAGGGTCAACTCTATAATTATAAACTTCAAAATTATTTTTACTAGCAAAAATATAATCAATAGTAATACAATGTAATAATTTATTATTAGAATTATAATTTATAGTTCCGTATTTCATACTATTTTTTGCAATATTTTGTGTGTCATCTAAGCTTTTTGCAAATTTATTATAATCCCAAAAGATACTAGGTACATTCATATCACCAGTTAATAAATATGGAAAGTCATTTTTTGATATAGTCTCATTTATAAGTTTAATCGATTCATCTACAGCTATAGACCCCTCATGATCTAAATGAGTATTGTTTATAGAAAAGATTTCTCCAGTAGCCACATTTTTAAGAGTTACACTTGTCATTATTCTATATGTTGAGGCATCCCAGCCTATGGAAACTTTTTCAGGTGTTTCTGATAGCCAAATTGTATTACTATCTATAATTTCAAACTTATCAGTTAAATAAAATATCGGAACATACTCACCTTCATCTAATCCATTTTCTCTACCAACGCCTACAAAACTATAATCTTCTAGTAATACTGGTAATCCATCATAATTGTTCATCCATCCATAATTTGCCTCTTGAAGTGTTATAATATCAGCTTCATAACTTAGTAACTGTTCTAAAATAATGTTTTTTCGTCCTTCAAAATCATCTAACCAATCTTCAGCATATTTTATATTATAATTTACTATTCTATAAGTATTTTCTTTTTTCTCTGGAATAATTTTAATATTCCAAGAAAAGAAGTAAATTATACTTAAAATTATAACTGTCAATCCACAAATTAAAACTAATTTTTTATTCATTATTATTTTTCACACTCCAATATACTTTGTTTCGTTATTATATAAAATATAAATATAAAATGCAATAAAAAAGAGGGGAGAAGATAGAAAAAGAATTTCATGTAAAAAAATAAAAACCTTGAAGTAAACTTCTAAGGTTTTTATTTGTATATATAACTCTAATCCTATCTTTTTGTTAAAAACAAAGTGAGTAACATCAACGACTAGATGAGATTTTGTATATTACTAGTATATTGTGTAGTAGATTTAAGTAGCTGTTATTAATGAAATAAGTTGATAAGGTTATAAAAATTAAAAGTTATCTGTATGTAAGAAATCTATTAAAAAACTTTATTGAAATTGTTTAATATTTTAATAATTTGTAGTATAATATTAATAGAATAATAAAAAAAGAGGAAAGATTAAACAATTATGTAGTAAGAAAGAAGTGATACGGTAGTGAATATTGAGAATATGAAAAAATTACTTATAGATAATAAGATTAGATTCACAGAACATGCAATAAAAAGATTATATGAAAGAAGTATTAAAATTAAAGATATAATAAGTGGAATAACAACAGGTGAAATTATTGAAGAATACAGAGACGATTATCCATATCCAAGTTGTTTGATATTAGGTAAAGATAGTAAAGATTTAGATATACATATAGTATGCGGAATAAGTGAAGAAATATGGATAATGTCAGCATATTATCCTAATACTAATATGTGGGAAGAAGGATTTAAAGAAAGGAAGGGGAATATAAAATGAGTTGTTTACTTTGTAAAGGAGAATTAGAAAATAAATTATCTACATTTATGGTAGAGAATGATAATGCAATAATAATAATTAAAAATGTCCCATCTCAAGTTTGCAAACAATGTGGGGAAGTGTCATATAGCTTAGAAATTTCACTAAAATTAGAAAAGATTTTAGAAAAGTTAGAGCCAATTGTAACAGAAATTGCAATATTTGAATATGAAAAAATATCGGCATAAATTATAGAGTCAATACATGATAAAAAAGTAAAAAGCTAAAGAGTCCAAGAATAACTAGTGGAACTTTTTAGCTTTTTTGTAATGTACTAATACTAGCGACAAAATAAAAAATAAAAACCTCGAAGTAAACTTCTAAGGTTTCTATTTGTATATATAACTCTAATCCTATCTTTTTGAGAATTGTGGAGCTTTTCTTGCTTTCTTAAGACCGTATTTTTTTCTTTCTTTCATACGAGAATCTCTAGTTAAGAATCCGTTTGATTTTAAAGCTGGTCTTAATTCTATATTAGCTTCATTTAAAGCTCTAGCTATACCATGTCTGATAGCTCCAGCTTGACCAGTAAATCCACCACCGTTAACTGAACAAATAACATCATATTTAGTTAATGTATCAGTAACTGAAAGTGGTTGTCTAACTATAACTTTTAAAGTTTCTAAAGAAAAGAAAGTATCAATATCTTTTCCATTAATTGTTATTTTTCCAGTACCTTCTGTAATTCTAACTCTAGCTACAGAACTTTTTCTTCTACCAGTACCTAAAAAAACTGTATTATCTTTTTTTGCCATATTATTTTACCTCCCAAATTTCAGGTTTTTGTGCTTGATTTTCGTGTTCACTACCTGCATAAACTCTTAATTTTTTAGCCATTTGTCTTCCTAAAGAATTGTGTGGTAACATTCCTTTTACAGCTAAAGTCATAGCTTTTTCAGGAGTTTTATCCATCATTACTTTTGCAGAAACTTCTTTCATTCCTCCAATATATCCTGAATGACGTCTATAAAGTTTTTGATTTAATTTGTTTCCAGTTAAAATTGCATCTTTACAATTTAAAACTATAACATGGTCTCCCATATCAATATGTGGTGTAAATGTTGGTTTGTGTTTTCCTCTTAATAATTTAGCAACTTCAGTAGCAACTCTACCTAATGGTTTATTAGTTGCATCAATTATGTACCATTTGCTTTCAATTTCGCTTTTTTTAGCGCTATATGTTGTATTATTCATGGTAATACATACCCTCCCTTAATATAATCTTTTTTTAATATTTTATATATATGATATTAAAATAAAACTACCGGGGAGAAGTTTATATTTTAATCATATTTCAATATAATTGCTATAATATTATATTACAAGATTTAAAATTTGTCAATAGAAAAAGATTAAAAAATATTGATAAATCAAGGATAATGATAGTTTAGAAAATAGACTATTAAATAAAAACAAAATGATAAGGAAAAAAGAGAATAATTAAGTAAAGTAAAGATATGTATAAGAAAATAGAAGTATTTTAGAAATAGTAGACTAAATTCAAGAATAATCATAATATATAGGAAGATATCAACTTGACTTTTATCAAAATAAAATATATACTTTATTTTGTAATTTAAGTTAAAGTAAAAAATGAAACATATGAGGAGTAAAAAATGAATAGAAAGAAAATAGTAAAAAATATAATTGGAGTAATATGTATAAATATATTAGTAATATTTTTTATTAATTTAAATATTAGTTTTGCAGCAAATATGGCTACAATAAGTGCAGAAACTGTAAATATGAGAGGATTTCCAGATACAGGGTCTTCAATATTAGTACAATTAGTTCAAGGTGATCAAGTAGAAATACTTGATAAAACAGATAATTGGTATAGAGTAACTGCACAAGGAATAACAGGGTATATTAGAGATGACTTATTAACAGTTGATGAACAAAGTGTGGAAACTGACCCAGTTCCTGAGCCTGAAGTACCAGAAATACCACAAGAAGAAAATGTACCAGTAGCTGATCTAGAAGAAAATTTAGAAATAACATTAGGACAAAATACATTAGGGAAAACTACAAGATTAAAATTAGTACCAGTAATAAATGCAACAGATATGAATGAAATAACAGAAGGTACAGAAGTACAGGTAACTGAAATTTTAGGAGATTGGATATATATAGAAACTGATTCATTAAAAGGATGGATAAGAGCAGAGAATATACAAAAAGAGGAAACTGAATCGCAAACAGAAGATTTAGTTGTTCAAGATGAAAATATTCAGACGCAAGAACAAGATGTGCCAGTAGAAAATTCACAAAAAACGATGTATGTTAATTCAATAACAATAAACTTAAGAAGAGAAGCTAGTACTACTTCAGAAATTATTATACAATTAAGTATAAATCAAGAAGTAACAGTATTAAGTGAAGAAAATGGATGGAGTAAAGTTAAGTTAGGTAACCAAGAAGGATATATTTCTTCAACTCTATTATCTTCTGAAAAACAAGAAGTAACTTCAAGAAGTATGACAACAACTTATGAAGCACCAGTTGCTCAGGCTACTTTGGCTGTAGCAACTTCATCAGGAACAAGTATAATAGATACTGCTAAAAGTTATTTAGGATATGGATATTCATATGGTGGAAGTTCACCTAGTACAGGTTTTGATTGTTCAGGATTTACTAAATATATATTTAGTTTAAAAGGAATAAGTTTAAGTAGAACAGCATCTGCACAGTATTCAAACGGATATTATGTAAGTAAAGCAGAACTACAAGTGGGGGATTTAGTAATGTTTGGTTCAAGCCAATCAAGCATATATCATGTAGGTATATATATTGGTGGAGGTCAAATGGTTCATGCAGCTAATCCACAAAGAGGAGTAGTAATAGATACAATAAATTCAGGGTATTATGCTACAAATTATTATGGAGCAAGAAGAGTTATATAGCAAGAGGAGAGACAAATATAGAAAAGACAGTTATAAATATTTTAATAGGATATATAATAGGAATAATATGGGGGTTATACATAGAAATATGTATAGCTCCTTTTTATCTAGTTATGTATATAATAGTGATAATAATAAGTAGAACAATTTTAAGAAAGAAAAAAGAAGTAAAACGAAAAACTAAATTCAAAATATTCAATATAAAAAGATATATGAGATATATAAAAGTTATATATAATAAAAAAGTTTTACTAGTAATTATTATTGTATCAATAGTATCTAATATATATACAATGTATTTAAATGATAAATATCAAACTTTATATATAGATAATAAAGAATATGAAAAAGTTATTTGTGTTGTGAAAAGTAAAATTGAACATGAATATTTAAATAAATATATTGTACAGATAATTAGCATTGAGAATGAAACTAAATATAAGGGAACACAAGTATACATAGAAATTAGTAAATATAATAAGCAGGAAGAGAACTTTGAATATGGAGATGAAATTGAATTAACAGGTATTTTTAAAAAAGCAAATGTAGATAGAAATTATTTTGGTTTTAGTTACTTTGAATATTTAAAACAGATACAGATATATGGGACAATTGAAGTTTCAAAAGTAACTAATATTTTATACAATGAAGATAATAGTTTATTAGGAGAAATATATAACTTAAATGAAGAATTAAGTCAAAATATAGAAAAAATGCTTTCAGAGCAAACATCATCAATTGTTAATGGCTTAGTATTAGGTGGAAATAGCAGTATAGATGAAGAATTGCAAGAAAACTTTAAAAGAGTAAATATATCACATATATTAGCCATTTCAGGTATGCATATATCATATTTAATAATGGGAATAACATGGTTAACAAATAAACTAATAGGAAGAAATAAGGGAATATACATAGTAATTATATTTATATTAATGTATATATTAATAACAGGCTTTTCGCCATCGATTATTAGAGCTGGAGTTACAGCGATTATTTTACTTATATCAAAAAAGGTATATAAGCAAAATGATATATTTAATTCACTAGCATTAACTTTATTGGGTATGTTAATATATAATCCATTTTTAATGCAAAATATAGGTTTGCAATTTTCATATATAGGAACAATTGGAATTATAGTATTTAATAAAAAAATCAAATATTTAATATCATTAGTAGAAAAAAAATCAAAAATAATGAAACAATTAGATAGAAGTAGCTTGAAAATACAAAATAATGTATATGCAAAAATTAAAGAAATAATAGTATCAATAATATCAGTACAAATAGTAATATTACCACTAGTAATACTGCATTTTAATATTGTACCAATATATTTTCTTATATCAAATATATTAATAAGTTTTATAATAGGAATTGTTATTATATTATCTTTTTTAACAGTATTTCTATCTTTAATAAGTATGCAAGTAGCTGGATTTTTTGCAGTTTACTTAGAATTAGGAATTACTTGTATAATACAAATATCGGAAATATCACAATTACCATTATCAATAATATATGTAAAAACACCTAACATTGTAAGTGTAATAATTTATTACATAATTTTACTAGTGATATGCTGTGTGTATAATATTTGTATTAATGAAAAAAGTAATCATACTACTAATAGGATAAAGAATAGTTTTTTACATTTAAAAATAAAATATAGAGAAAAATATAAAAAACAAATTAAGAAAGAAATTAATGAAAATAAGTTAAAGTATATAATTTATCTAATGTTAATAATAGGAATATATACAGTTATTAGTATATCTACTAAAACTCTAAATATATATTTTGTAGATGTAGGACAAGGAGATTGCACTTTTATTACAACTCCAAATAATAAAACAATATTAATAGATGGAGGAGGTAGTAACTTAGATTTTGATATTGGAAAAAATATATTGCTGCCATATATATTAGATAGAGGTTATACAAAAATAGATTATATATTTATTAGTCATTTTGATTCAGATCATGTAAAGGGAATACTCACAATTGTAGAAGAATTAAAAGTTAATAAAATATTTATATCTAAGCAAATAGAAACAACTGATAATTATACTAAGTTATTAGAAATAACTAAAGAAAAAGAAGTAGAAATTATTGAATTAGAAAAGGGAGATAGTATCATAATAGATGAGAAAATAGAAATAGATATTTTATGGCCAGGAGAAAAGCAAATTGAGAATAATATTTTAAACAATAATTCATTAGTATTTAGATTAGAATATAAAGAATTTTCTATGATATTTACAGGTGATATAGAGGAAATAGCAGAAAGAGAAATAGTAGAAGATGTTTTTAATATAGAGTTAGAAGCGGATATATTAAAGGTAGCACATCATGGTTCCAAAACTTCAAGTATTCAAAAGTTCTTAGAATTAACAAATCCTAAAATTGCAATAATTGGTGTTGGAAAAGGAAATATGTTTAATCATCCAAGTATAGAAGTTTTAGAAAGACTAGAGTCTTTAAATTGTGATATATATAGAACAGATGAAAATGGTGAAATAAGTATTACAGTAGATAATAAATCTAACATAAAAATAAAAACACATATTAGAAATAATTAAAATATATGTAAATAAGTATAAATCATCCAAAAATGTAAATAATAGTAAAAATAGCATTAAAAGAGGAGATTTATTATGAACAAAATAATAGTAATATTATTAATTATATTGGTTATGATGATAGCTGCAATACTAGGCGGAATTATTGTTACAACATATATAGAAAATTCGCAAGAAAAAATAGATATTGCAAAACTTGAGGAAGTTAGTTTTGAAGAAGAAATAGGCAAAATAGAAGAGATAGTAGATGTAAGTAGCATAGAAGAAAAAATAAGTGCAAACTGTAATATTATAATAAAAGATAAGTATACAGAATGTGGACATACCATAGAGGTAAGTCAAAAAATAAATGAAGAATTAATTAATAAAACAGAAGAAGAGTTGAAAGTTTGGTATCCAGATTATGAGATAGAAGAATTTACAAGTTCTAAAATTATATTATCTAAAAGTATAATTGGAAAATGTGATAATCATTATATAATAAAAGCAGAAAATGAATTGCTTAGTGTATATAACATAGTAGATAATCAAGAAATATTATATGAAAAAACTGATATATCAACATTTTATCTAACAGAAACAGACAAACTTAAAATAGAAAAGGGAATAGAAGTATATGGAAAAGACGAATTAAGAAAATTCCTAGAAGATTATAGTTAAAACTAAAAGAGTAAAGAATATAGAACAAAAAAAGAAAAATAAATAGAAAAGATATAAAAAAGAATAACTATGAATTCCATAGTTATTCTTTTAGTAGTTATTTTGATTTTCTATTTTTAAATTTTTTAGTTAAAGTATCTTGTTCTTCAATTTTAACATCTTTTTTTAAATCATAAGAATCTAAAATTCCTTTTTTATATAAATCTCTAAAATACATTATAAATGCAAAAATAGTTGTGAGTGATGCTAATATGTATAGAATTAAATCAATATTATCAACAATATTATTAAATATATATTGGCTAGTTATAAGTGAAACAACAATAGCTATATAAAATAGTATTGTAGCTAATTTTCCATACCATCTGCTGTATACAACAACATCTTTACCATATAAAAATGATGCACCTATAATCATAAAAAATTCTTTAATAAATACAATAATTAATACCCATTCTGGAATAATGTTTAAAATAACTAAAGAAGCTATAACAGAAATTTGAGTTAGTTTATCTGCTAAAGGATCCATTAATTTTCCGAAATTTGATATTAAATTATATTTTCTAGCTAAAAATCCATCTACAACATCAGTTATTCCTGATATTGTAAATAAGATAAAAGCGTAGATGTAATTATCAGAAAAAATATAATGAACTATAAAAGGTATAAAAACTAATCTAGATAGTGTAAGTATATTTGGTATATATTTCAACATAAAAATCTCCTAATTTTTCTTAATTTATTGTAAATTCTAAATTATTATCTTTTAAACTAACATTAACAGTATGCCCATAATTTAATTCACCTTTTAAAATCATTTCAGATAACTCGTCTTCAAGATGTCTTTGGATTGCTCTTTTTAGAGGCCTTGCTCCAAATTTAATATCTGTCCCTTTTTCTAAAATGAACTTTTTAGCTGGTAATGAAATATTAAAATTAATATCCTTATCTTTTAAAGCAGTAATTGTATGAGCTAATAGTAAATCAACAATTTGCAATAATTCTTCTTGATTTAATGGATCAAATGCAATTATTTCATCAATCCTATTTAAAAATTCAGGTCTAAAAACATCTTTTAATGTATCAATTAGTTTAGCTTTATTTAAAGAGTTTCCACCAAAACCAATAGAATTTGTATTTAAATTAGAACCAGCATTAGAAGTCATAATAATTACTGTATTTGAAAAATTAACTGTATTTCCTTGACTATCTGTCAATTTACCATCATCTAATACTTGTAATAAAACATTAAATACATCTGGATGTGCTTTTTCTATTTCATCTAAAAGAATAATTGAATATGGTTTTCTTTTAACTTTATCTGTTAATTGTCCTGCATCATCATAACCTACATAACCTGGAGGAGAACCAATTAATTTAGAAGTTGAATGTCCTTCCATATATTCTGACATATCAATTCTAATCATTGAATCTTCACTTCCAAACATTTCAAATGCTAAGCTTTTAGCAAGTTCTGTTTTACCAACACCAGTTGGTCCAACAAAGATGAATGAAGGAGGTCTTTTTGAAGTTTGAAGACCAGCTCTATTTCTACGAATAGCACGAGATACACTACTAACAGCTTCATTTTGTCCAATAATTCTTTTATGTAGATTTTGTTCTAAATTTAAAAGTTTTTGAGTTTCTGCTTCAGTGATTTTTTTAACTGGAATTTTAGTCCAACTTTCAATTACATTAGCTATATCTTGAATTGTTATTTGTTTTAATTGTAATTTTGAGTTTAATGTATCAATATCTTCTATTAATTGACATTCTTTAGTTTTTAAGTCTGCAGCTCTTTGATAATCTTCAGTAGAGTCAGCAGCAATAACTTCTTCTTTTTCAGCTTGAACTTTTAAGAGTTCTTGTTTCATAAGTTCTAATTTGAATAATTCAGTATTTTCTAAATTTATTCTAGAGCAAGCTTCATCTAAAATATCAATTGCTTTATCTGGAAGGAATCTATCATGTATATATTTTTCAGACATAAGAACAGCTTGTTTAATTATATCTGAAGAAATTTTAACTTTATGATATTCTTCATAATACTTTTTAATTCCTTCTAAAATACCTATAGTATCATCAATATTTGGTTCATCAACAATAACTTGTTGGAACCTTCTTTCTAATGCAGAATCTTTTTCTATATATTTTCTATATTCTCTAATTGTAGTTGTACCGATTAATTGTATTTCACCATTTGAAAGGGCAGGTTTTAAGATGTTTGCAGCATTCATAGAGTGTTCACCATCACCAGCACCAATTATATTATGTATTTCATCAATAACTAATATAATGTTTCCATATTCTTTACACTCATCAATAATACCTTTCATTCTTGATTCGAATTGTCCTCTAAATTGTGTACCTGCAATTACAGAAGTCATATCTAATAAGTATACTTCTTTATTTAGTAATTTAGCAGGGACATTTTGGTTAGCGATTTTAAGAGCTAATCCTTGAGCAATAGCTGTTTTACCAACACCAGGCTCACCAATTAAACAAGGATTATTTTTTGAACGTCTATTTAATATTTGTGTTATTCTTAATATTTCTTTTTCTCTTCCAATAACTGAGTCTAATAAATTATTTTTAGCTTTTTCAGTAAGGTTAGTACCAAAAGTATCTAAAAACTTTTTCTTTTTAGATTGTTTTATATTTTTCTTTTTTTCAATTTTAACTTTTTTTCTAGAATTTCCTAATTCATCATCTTCACCATTAACAGAAGCTGCATTTTTATTAAACATATTTGAAAAAATTGAACCAAGGGGGATAGCAGTACCACTTACTTTAGGAGCATTTTCATCATTTGGATCAATTGATTTGTTTTCAAAAGTTATAGCTCCATCAATATTTTCTAAATCTTCTAAATTCATATTTTCTGCTAAATCTTTAAAAATACTTTCAAATTGTTTTGACATATCATTTATATTGTTAGAAGCTATATTTCTTTGTGCATTTAACGTTTCAGTAGGATTTAATCCTTTTGCAGTTGCACAACTATGACAATATCCTTCCATTGATTCTTTACCATTTTCTATTTTTTTATAAAAAAGTATAGCTGGATTCTTATTACATTCTGAACATAACATACTTTATTCCTCATTTCTAAAATTTATATAAAATATATTGAAAAAACATGTTAAATAATAACAAATTTATTGATATATTTTATTCAATATATAATATACTAAAACCTTAAATTAGTCAAGAAAATATATAAGGAAATATATGAATAAAGTACATAAAAAGCTAGAGCTAATAGTACGGGAATTTGACAAAATAGATGTAATAGTATATAATAGTATACATAAAGTTGGTGTATGTTAAATTCCTATGCTACATATATAAGTATATATGTTTAAATACAAATAAAATTAAGACAAGATGAGAAAAGAGGAATAATATGAAAAAAAACATAAGAGAAATTTGGAAGATAATGGTACTGATAGCTATGATATTAAATGCATGTTTACTCATTTTAGAGGTAAAGAACAAATCTGAACTAACTGCAGTCGTACAAGACCAAATAGGAAATGATAAATTTAATGTTGTGGCAGTTAATAGAAACAAAGAAAAAACAACAGACATAATTGTAAGTTATGATGTTGCAACAGAAAATGGAGAAGTAATCAATATTAGAAATATGTTTAGTGAGCAAACTTTAGAGGGATATTCTGCAACTAAATTAGAAGTAGAAGTCCACGAAGAGTTAGATGTTAAAACAATTACTAATATTGAAGTTTTATGGTATGATTTTAGAATGAGGGCATTTATTATAGGCTTTCTCTTTCTTATACTAATTCTGAGTCCTTCTTAATTTAGTAAAAATTTTCATATAAAAAGATTCTTCTTAATTTAGAAGAATCTTTTTAATTTTTTAATTGATAAAAAACTATTAAGATGATATACTAAACAAGAAGAAGGAAAAAGATAAAAAAATAAAAAGCAAATAAAAGAATAAAGAAGCTAAAAATATAAAATGTAAAAAAGCAAGGAAAGTGAAATAAAGATGAGAATAGTACCTGAGAGAAAAATAAAAAAAAGACAAATATTTATATATTTAATATCAATAATAGTATGTGTATTAGCTGTAATATTAGCTATGCAAGTTCAGTTTTATGCTAGAATAGATTTATTTGGAAATTCAGAAGAGCAAAACAAATATGAAGCAAAAACATCAGAAGAAAAACTAAGATTAGAAAATGAATTTACTAAAATATTTGATAATATGGTTCATAATGTAAGTGAAGCAAATAATAATAAAAGAAATGATAAAAATGTAGAATTAGTATATACTGGATATGAAAACACAGTAAATGTGGAAAATGAATATTATATAGATGTACAAATACCAATAATAAATATTGATAATGAAGAAGTAGAAAAATTCACATTAGAAACAGCAGAAACTTTTTATAAAAAAGCAATAGACATATTAGAAGCAGATGATAATAACAATGTTATATATACAGTTACATATACAGCAAATGTATATAATGATATATTATCACTTGTATTAAGTTCAACATTAAAAGAGGGAAGTAGTGCTCAAAGAGAAATAGTACAAACTTTTAATTATGATTTAAGAAATAATAAAAAAATATCATTAGAAGAAGTCTTAGATATTGAAGCTTTAAATACAGGAAATGTACAAAATCAAATAAATGAAAAAATAGAAGAAGAAGAAAAAAAAGCAAATGACTTATTATCACTCGGATATCAAACTTTTGATAGAGATATAGAAAATGAAATGTATTTAATTAAAAATATAGAACAATTTTATATAACAAATAATGAAATATATTTAATATTTGCATATGGAAATAATGCATTAACTAATGAAACAGATATTATAGTTTTATAATATAGATCAAAAAATAAAGATAAAAAATAAAATAAAAATAATAAAAAGAAAAAAGCAATTCGGGATAAGAATTGCTTTTTTAAAATAGTATTTAAGTAGTACAATACTATTTAGTTCAAATAAAAGGGGATGTTTACCAGTTCTCTACTGGTAAACTTATTATAATAATCAATTTTGTCCTTTTTGTGAACTAGAAGTGAAAAGTATTTAAATTGAAAAATAATTTATAATATATATTTTTAACTAAGGTTGTTCTCCTAAAGTTATAGTTAATTCTTTTGTTTCACCATTTCTGTTAACTGTAATTTTAAGTTCATCACCAATATTAAATTCTTCTTTAATTTTATTCATTTCATCAACTGTTTTAATTTCTCTTCCATCAACATGAGTTATAACATCTCCAACTTTAAGGCCACCCTTTTCAGCAGCAGAAAAATCATCAATAGCTTTTATATAAACACCTACAACTAAATCATATGTTTTTGCAGTTGTCTCATCTAAATCAAGTCCAGTAATACCAATATATGGTCTTTTAACTTTATTAAATTCAATTAATTGTGATGTAATATCAATAGTAGAGTTAATTGGAATTGCAAACCCCATAGCTTCTACACCATCACCTGACATTTTTAAAGTATTAACACCAATTACTTGCCCTTTACTATTAACTAGTGCACCACCACTATTACCAGAATTAATTGCAGCATCTGTTTGAATTAAATTAAAAGTTTGACCTTCTGAATCAGTTACTTCTCTATTTATACCACTAACTATACCTGTTGTAACAGTACTATCCAGTCCTAAGGGATTTCCAACAGCCATTGCAAATTCACCAACTTTAATACTATCTGAATCAGCAAATTCAGCAGGAATTAGATCACTTTTCTCTATTTTAATAACAGCTAAATCAGTTTGTTCATCCATTCCAACAATTGTAGCTTCATATTCAGTTTCATCTCCAAATAATGTAACTGTTACTTTTGTAGCATCAGAAACTTCATAATAACTATTACTAGAGCTAGAAGAAGTAGAAACTATATGATTATTAGTTAAGATATATCCGTCGTTACTAATTATAATACCTGAACCAGTAGCAGTAGCAGTAGAAGATTGAGTATTTCCAAAGAAAGACATATTACTATTTACCATATATTCAACTTTTATACCTACAATAGAAGGCATTACTTTATTTGCTGCATATATTGAAGTATCAGAATATTCTGTTAAAGAAACTTGATCAACAAGTCCAGAATTTTCTGTAGGACTAGATAATGATGTATTAGAGCTATTTGTATAACTATCTCCAAGAATCATATCACGAATAGGTGGAACACCAAATGTAATTCCTAGAACTAAAGTTGTTCCAAGTACACCACTAAAAAATGGCATTAAAAATCCACTTCCTCCTTTAGAATTCTCTGAACTGTTTGTGTATGTTGTATACACAGATTTATCGGTAGTTGCTTTAAAAGTAGAACCACCTAAATTTTCATTTTTATTTTCTTCCATAAAATTTCCTCCAAATTTAAATTTTGTATAATATACCATATATTAATGCACTTGTGTGAAAAAACTGTGAAAAAACTTAGTTTTTTCTGTAGAATATATTGAAAATATTAATATTAAAATATATAATGAAAAAATAAGTAGTTAATAAAAATAAATTTTTAATAAGGAGATTCGAAAGATGAAAAAAGAAATAAAAATGAAAAATCAAAAAGGGATAACTATGATTTCACTTATTGTAACAATAGTTGTTATTTTAATTTTAGCAGGAATAACAATTAATACAGGTACAGGAATTTTACAAAACATACAATTAGAAAGTATAAAAACTAACTTAATGCTAATAGAAGCAAAAGCAAAAGGATATGTAGAAGAAGTTGATTTTAAAATTGGAGTAAATCAAGATTCATTAACTGAAGAAGAATATAACACAAGATTAGAAGCAGCAAGAACAGAAATTTATGGAGGGATAGGGCTTCAAAAGGTAAGTTCATCACAAAATGTAGAACTACCACTTGAACTTGTAGGATATGAAAATGATCTATATTATGTGTCAGAATCAGTACTTACTTCTTGGGGATTAGATGATATAGAGTTAAGCTCAAATGAAAATTATCTAATAAAATTTAATGAAAAAACACAAAGTGTTGAAGTATATAACACTAAAGGTTTTGATGGGAAATATAGTTTGACAGATATAGAAAAAATAGATATATAATATAGAGATAAATAAGGGGACTAAATGAAAGATAAAGAAAAAGAAAGATTAGAAAAATTAAAAGAAATTGAACAAACAATCTATGATACTGGAGTAGAAAAAATAGCAGGAATAGATGAAGCAGGAAGAGGACCACTTGCAGGTCCTGTTGTAATTGCCGCAGTTATAATGCCACAAGACTCTATGATAGAAGGTGTTAATGATTCAAAAAAAGTTTCTGAAAAAAAGAGAGAAAAGCTATATGATTTAATTATTGAAGAAGCAATTAGTTATTCAGTATCAGTAATAGGACAAGATGTTATAGATGAAATAAATATATTAAATGCAACAAAATTAGGTGTTAAGAAAGTAGTTGAAGAATTAAAAATAAAACCAGATATGATACTAGTAGATGCATTAACAAATATAAACACTTCTGGTATAGAGTATCAATCAATAATAAAAGGAGATGCTAAATCATATAATATTGCAGCAGCATCAATTCTAGCTAAAGTAACACGTGATAGAATAATTAGTTCATGGGACGAGATATACCCACAATACGGCTTTATAAATCACAAAGGATATGGTACTAAAAAACATATAGAAGCAATAAAAGAATATGGATTATGTCCAATACATAGAAGAAGTTTTACTAAAAATTTTGTTTAAGGAAAAGAGTAAAAAAGTAAAATACAGAAAAATAAAAAAGCAAAAAAACAAAAACGTTAAATGGGAGTACACAGATGAATATAATAGAAATAATTGAGAAAAAAAGAGATAAAAAAGAATTATCTAAAGAAGAAATAGAATACTTTATTAAAGGATATACAAAAGGTGAAATAGCAGATTATCAAGCTGCAGCACTTCTAATGGCAATATATTTAAATGATATGACAGGAGAAGAATGCACTAATTTAACACTAGCTATGGCAAATTCAGGTGAAATATTAGATTTTTCAGAGATGGGAAAAATAATAGTAGATAAACATTCAACAGGAGGAGTTGGTGATAAAGTATCATTAATACTATTACCACTTGTTAGTTCTTGTGGAGTTATGGTAGCTAAAATGTCTGGAAGAGGACTAGGTTTTACTGGAGGAACAGCAGATAAATTAGAAGCAATACCAGGATATAATACAGGAATATCTATGGAAGAGTTTAGAAAAAATATATCAGAAATTGGAATAAGTATGATAACACAAACACTAAACGTAGCTCCAGCAGATAAAAAAATATATAGTTTAAGAGATAGTATTGGATGTGTAGAAAACATATCATTAATTGCGTCTAGCATTATGAGTAAAAAAATAGCAAGTGGAGCAGATAAAATAGTATTAGATGTTACTGTAGGAAAAGGTGCATTCATGAAAGATATTGAAGCTGCCAAAAAACTATCAGAAAAAATGATAGAAATAGGAAAATTAGCAAATAGACAAACAGTATGTATATTAACAAATATGGATGAACCACTTGGAAAATCAGTAGGTAATTCTTTAGAAGTAATAGAAGCTATAGAATTTTTAAAAGGAAATATGGAAGAAGATGTAAAACAAGTTGTTTTAGCTCTTGGTGCATATATGATAAAACTAAGTGGATTAGGTAATAATATAGAAGAAAATAAAAAAATGATGTTAGAAAACATAGAAAATGGAAAAGCATTTAATAAATTATGTGAGTTAGTTAAAAAACAATCAGGAGATGTTTCATATATAGAAAACATAGAAAAATTTAGAAAAGCAAAATATATACAAAAAGTAGAAGCAAAAGAGTCAGGAACAATATATGAAATCGATGCAAAAGAAATTGGTAAATGTGCAAACTATTTAGGAGCAGGAAGAACAAAAAAAGAAGATGAGATAAATAATGCAGTAGGAATAGTTTTAGAAAAGAAAATAGGAAGTAAAGTTGAAAAGGGAGATATATTAGCATATATATATGCTGATGAAGAAAATAAAGCACAAGAAATAAAATTAAGATTAGAAAATATAATAAAAATAGATACAAATGGTAAAGATATTAAAAAGATAGATCATATATTAGATATAATATAAAAAGTAAAATAAAATATAAAAGTCAACAAAAAGTTGAAAAACAATAAAATTGTGGTATAATATATATAGTATAAAAGAAAAGGAAGCGAAAGTTATGAAAAATAAACAAGAAAAAAATCAAAAAGTAAAAGTAAAAAAACAATATGATAAAGGAAGAATATTTGTAAAAGTTATGGCTGGAATATTATGCTTAATGATGGTAGTAGCAGCTTTTGCATCATTAATATTTCAATTAGTTTAAATAATTGAAATAACCAAAATGGACTTTTATTTGTACAAAATAAAAGTCTTTTAAAAATAAAATAATAAAAATAAATAAAAAAATAATAAAAATAAATAAAAAAATAATAAAAAGTAAGAAATAAAAGAAAAAGTAAAAAATAGGAGTTAGAACATATGATTATTGATTTAGGATTAAATTTAGAACAATTCTACAATGAAAATATTTTAGCATATATAAAATCTTTTCAAGAGTCACCATTAGAGTTACTAACATTAATAATAGATTTATCCATTGTAATATTTCTAATATATTGCTTTATGAGAGTTGTTAAAGATTCAAGAGCTTGGCAACTTGTAAAAGGAATAATACTATTAGTAGTAATAACTTTTTTAAGTGGTATATTAGAACTTAGAATATTAAATTGGATATTAACAGGAATAATGAATTTAGGGGTTGTAGCAGTTATTGTAATATTCCAACCAGAATTAAGAAGAGCATTAGAGCAATTAGGAACAAATAAATTAACCAAGTTTTTTGGTATACAAGCAGATATGATAACAAAGACAAAAGAAGATATATATAAAATAGTTATAGCGGTATCAGAGTTAGCTAAAAATAAAAAAGGTGCATTAATAGTAATAGAAAGAGATATACGAATACAAGATATAATCAATACAGGTATTGTTATGGAGTCAGAAGTATCACCACAATTAATAGTAAATATCTTTGAGCCTAATACACCTCTTCATGATGGAGCAATAGTAATATCAAATAATAAAATTGCAGCAGCAGCATGTGTGTTGCCACTTTCAGATGATAAAGACATTTCAAGAGAATTAGGAACAAGACATAGAGCAGCTATAGGTATGTCTAAAGAATCAGATAGTTTGGTTATAGTTATTTCAGAAGAAACAGGAAAAGTATCTATTGCTAAAGATGGAACTTTAATTGCAGATGTAAGAGAAGATGTACTTAAAAAAATATTAATTAGTAATATAGTTACAAAAAGATTTACAGAAGAAAGAGTTACAAAAGAAAATAATAGTAAAAAAAATAATAAAACAGAAAATAAAAAAGTAGAAGAAAATAAAGAAGAACCAGAAAATGAAAAAGCTGGAGAGAATAAGGAATAATATGAGAAATATAAAATTAGTAATAGAATATGATGGAAAAGACTTTAATGGATGGCAAAAACAAAAAGATAAATTAAATATACAAGGTACAATAGAAAAGGCAATAGAACAAATTACAGGTGAAGAAATAGAATTAAACGGATCTGGAAGAACAGATGCAGGAGTTCATGCACTAGGGCAGACAGCTAATTTTAAAACTAATTCAAATATTCCAATAGAAAAATTTGCAATAGCAATTAATTCAAATATTAAAAAATCTATAGTAATTAAAAGTGCAGAAGAAGTAGATGAAAGATTTCATAGTAGACTTTCATGCAAGCAAAAAACATATAGATATGTTATAAATAACTCTGAAATTCCATCAGCTATATATAGAAATTTAGAAACACATATTGGTCAAAAACTAGATGTTAAAAAAATGGAAGAAGCTGCTAAATATTTTGAAGGAGAACACGATTTTAAAGCTTTTAAATCAAGTGGAACAAGTTCAAAAAGTAGTGTAAGAACAATATATAAAGCAGAAGTGATAAAAGAAAAAGATAGAATACATATAGAATTAACTGGAAATGGATTTTTATATAATATGGTAAGAATAATATCTGGAACTTTAGTTGATGTAGGAACAGGAAAAATAAAACCAGAAGATATTAAAGAAATAATTAAAAGTAAAGATAGAGAAAAAGCAGGAAAAACACTTCTGCCACAAGGATTATATCTTATAGAAACTAAGTATTAACAAGTAAAAGAAAAAATACTAAAAAGAAAGTAAAAATAAAACCTTAGATTATTGATAAAAATTAATAATCTAAGGTTTTAAATATTTAAAGAATTATTTTAAATATGTAGCATAAAATATATAAGGTGATTTAAATGAGTTCTATTTTAAAATATCAAATAGCATCAATAATTTTTTCTATTATAGTTGGATCGATTTTACATTTTACATATGAATTAAGTGGAAATAACGCTATAGTAGCAACTTTTAGTGCAGTAAATGAAAGTGTATGGGAACATTTGAAATTAGTTTTTTTCCCAATGTTAATAACAACTATAATAGGATATTTTGCGTTTAGAGATATAGTACCAAATTTTATATGTGCAAAAACAATAGGTATAATATTTAGTATTGTATTTATACCAGTATTTTTTTATACATATACAGGAATAATAGGTACGCACAATTTATTTATGGATATATTAAGTTTTTTCATAGCAATAATAATTGGTGAATATATAGCATATGTATATATGTTAAATGGCTGGGAATGTAATAAAACAGTAAGTGTGATAGTACTAATTATATTATCATTAATATTTATAATATTCACTTTTAATCCACCTAAATTAAAATTATTTCAAGAACAAAGTACAGGAATATATGGAATAGGAAAAATTGACAAATTCTAAATAATTATGTATACTAGATATTGACGCTATAATTACAATATAAGTTAATAATGAAAAAAAGGAGAACACTATGAAAAATAACATCAAGAATAGTAATATCATAGGAGAAGTTCAGAAATTTAAAAAAATAGGCAGACATATAAGAGATACTATTACAGAAATGTCATATGGTCGGTTTTGTGTAGAAGAACATTCAATTCTAAAGCAATTGTTAATAGATGATGAAGAATTGGTATTAGAATTTGAAAATGCAAGGAGATATGCATATGTTATCGAAAATAAATGTATACATAGAGGGATTCACTTGGATCATGAAATAGTAGCAGATATATTTATGCAAAGATCTATTGAAAAAGATTTCGAAATATTGAGACAATACTATACATTAAGAGAACTCTGTATAATAACTAATATTTTTGAAATAGATCTTGACGCATTTATTAAGAAAATACAAGTAAGCGCATTAAAAAAAGAAGATTTTGAAAAGGTTCAACATGAAATACAAGAAGTTAGTGAACTTTTTGAATGTGATGAAAAGTATATTATAAAAATGACAGAGAGTAAAGTAATGAAAAAGTTTGAATGTCATTATGAAAAACCAAGTTTCAAAACACTAAATAATCTGACAAATAGTATTCGCAATGTTCGCGAAAAACTAATACAAATAATAGAATTAAAATAACCAAAATAAGAAAAACTATTATAGCTTCAAATAATATATTATACGTTATTAACTAAAAAAAAAGACCTATTAGTATGGGTCTTTTTTTTATAGAAAAATTATATTAATAAGATTGCTATTAAGAATTAAAGAATAAATCATCTAGTTTGCTAAAAGATTCAAGATATTTTGAAATTTTTTCAGTATAAGTATCTCCTTCATATAAAGAAACAGCTTCCTCAATTACAATGGTATTCGAAAAATTAAGTTCTTTTAGATTATTCATAGCTTGTTTTAATTCTAAAATATGCTCACTTTCAGTATTAATTAAACAATGATCTTTCATATTTTTAACATCATGAAGGTGTATATTTTCTAGTAAATTAACCTGTAAATTACTTAAAGTAGAAGGTGTATTGTTATCGTAAATATCATGACCAATATCATATGTAAATTTTATATCAGGAAACTCTCTAAAAAACTCATCTAATTCAGCAATATTAATTCTTCTATGATCATGATGGAAATTTAAATTTTCTAAAGAAAGTAGTATACGTAAGTTATTTTCTTTAATATATGAAACTAAAGAAGATAGATATGAAGTTGTAAGCTCTAGAGTTTTATCAAAATTATCATCTTCTTTACTATGGATAGTTATACTTAAATATGTTTTATATTTCTCAGCTAAATATCCTACAGTATCAAGATAGCTAAATACCTCATCATCTTTTAATTTAGGGATATGACATCTAAAAACCATATTATTTTTAATCATATATTGCAAAGCTTTTTCCATATCTAAAAGATCTGGTGAAGCTAGTTCTAATCCAGACACATACTTTTTATACTTAGAATTATCTAGTAAAGTTAATATTTCATCAATCGAAATATATGGTAATGTTCTCCATGCTATAGACATTAAATATTTCATTTCTTTCTCCTTTTTTATTCGTTCTATTTTTATTTTAAATATTATCATAGAATAAAACAATTAGCAACAAAATGCTTGACAAAAATATACAAATATATTAGATTTAAGACATATAAAATTTGAAAGGAAGTTATATTTATGCTTAAGACTAAAAAACTATTTGTATTAAATGAAACTACACTAGAAAGTGCCAAAGTTCAAGAGGTTTTGCGGACATTAAACAAATTTAAAGCAGTAGAATGCGTTCAAAATGTTTTAAATCTAGAAGAGTCAAAATATATATTTGCAAAAAATAAAAGTATAATATGTACTAGAATTTCAGAGCAAATACAAGAAGAAAAAATTGAGATTAATCTAGTAAATTATCAGACAGATTCGTTTTTTGATATTAATGTAAAAGAAAATATCAAAAAACAATTTGAAGAAATTGCAAAACAGTGTGAAATTGATATTGGAGATTATGTTGAAGGTGATCCACATTCAGACCCAGATAGAATATGTGAGTTTTGTGCCATGATAAAAGATGAAAAATCCACATATAATCAGGCAACTATTTTTTCAACCACAAACTTTATAGTATTTACAACAGTTGGAGCATTTGTTCCAGGATATCTAATAATCATACCAAAAGCCCATATCTTTTCAATGGGAGGAATAGAAGAAGAACATGTTGAAGAACTAGAATATTTGACACTTAGTTTAAGAGATATGTTAAAAGACATATATGGAAAAGAAGTCTTAATCTGGGAAAATGGATCAGGAACAGAACTAAAAGGTAAACCAGCTACATCTGTAGTACATGCACATATTCATCTATGTTGTGTTAATGGAAATATAACAGAAAAAATAGAAGAGTATAAATTAGAATTCAAAGAAATTGAATTAAATGAAATACTAAAATATGTAGAAAAGCCATATTTATTTTTATGGGAAAAAGATGATAGAAAGCAAATTTTACAAACAGATAAGGTATATATACCAAGACAGTTTGTAAGGCAACTAATAGCAGATGGATATGGATTACCAGAAGGACATTGGAATTGGCGGAAGTACAATTATTTAGAAAATTTCAAAGTAACAGAAAACAATTTGGCTAATTTTTTTAATAAAGTAGATATGCAAAAATATTTTGAAGTTCTAATAGAAAAATATAATTTTACAAGTAATAAAGAAATATTTAAGTAAATAAAACTTGAAACCTACTAATAAATTAATATTTGTTAGTAGGGATTTTTTTTGTAAAGAAAAGCAAAAGAAGAAAAAAACAAAGAAAAAACAGAAGAATAAATTAAAACCATTAAAGTTAAATTGACTTTAAAGAAATATTAGAGTAAAATACGTATATATTAAATTTTAGGAGGTATTATTATGCTACCAAATAATAAGAAGATTTTCGTATTAAAAAGTGTGAAAAATGGAACAGAAAAAGCGTTTCGGCAAATCCTAAAAAAAGCATCTAATTTAAAAGACGTAGAAGTTACAGAAAGAGAGTTAGACTTAAAAAAAGCAAAAGAGTTATTTAAAAAAGCAGATGCAATAATTTGTACTTCAGTATCAAAAGAACTTGAAAAATTAGCAATAACTATACCAGTATTTAGTCACCAAAATGAGATTAAATACTTAAAAGGCAAACATCAAGATCCAATTTTCATATTTAATGGGATAGCAGAAGAAATTGAGCGGATATTAATTAAATATGAAATAAAGAAAAAACCAAAAGAGGTAAAAATACAACACGAAAAAATAGCTAGTAAATTTGAAAAAGTTAAAGAAAGTTTAAAAGTTGAAGAGTATGAAGTAGGCAAAGAAGATTGTAAAGTTTGTGTATTCTTACAATCAGAAGAATATGTGCATAAAAATAGGAACATATTTGAAACAAAGAATTTTGTTGTACAAGCAAGTGTTGGTGCTTTACTTCCAGGATATTTAGTTATTTTACCCAAAAGACATGTAGTATCTATTGCAAGATTAAATAAGGAAGAACAGTTAGAATTTAAAGTCTTAATGAAATCTGTAAGGGAACTATTAAAAGCTATTTATGGAGTAGAACCGATATTATGGGAAAACGGCATGAAAAACACAGAAGCTAATAAAATTATTAATTTGAGACTTCATGCAACTATACACATGTGTCCAATAGAAATAGATATATATAATGAACTTAGAAAGATAGGGTTTGACCTAGAATTCTGCGAATATGAGGATATATCAAAATATGCTGATACTCAATATGTATTTGTGTTAAATAATAAAGGAGATACACAAATATTAGATACTCAAGACTTATTTTTCTCAATACATACTATACGAAAGTTAATTTGTGGAAAAATTAATTTACCAGAAGAGGCATGGGATATGAGGAAATTTAAGTTCTATGAAAATATTGATTATACAAGGAAACATATATCAGAGATTTTAAATTTCTATGGAGCAGAGAAATATTTTTCTGAAATTTTAGGAAAATATGAATTTACAATAAATTCAAATATTTATAAGTTTTAAAAGAAAAGAAAAAAGAAAAAAAGAAAAAAACAAAAAATCACTAGTATTACTAAACTAGTGATTTTTTGAGTTGAGATAAAAATATAAAAACAAAGTATAAAAACAAAATATAAAAATAAAAGATAAAAGACAAAAGAAAAAAAAAAAAAAAAAAAAAAAAATTAAAAAAAAATAAAAAAATTAAAAAAATCAAAAATAAAATAATATTATGTATTCAGATTATGAACAAATGAACAAAAAATAGCATAAAATATATAAAAAAGGAGAATTGAATTATGAATATATTACTTGTATTTTTCGCTTTACCAATAGCAGTTATTATATTTTCAGTAGCACTGCAAAAGATATTAAAATGTCCACTATTAGTAGCAAGTATAACATTTGCAGTATTTTTAGTAATAACATTTCTAATTAATGATTTGAATTACTTAATTGCAACAATTATATACACAATAATAAGTTATATAACAGCAATTATTGTAGTGCAAATTAATACTAGAAGATGTAATCAAATAGAAAATGGTAACTGTTTAGAAACAATTAATACATATACAGAAACATTTAATTGTATGAGCAATTCAGGAGTTGCAACAAGAATTGATATAACACAAAATGGAAGAAATAATTGTGGATGCAGAAACAGAAGATAAACAAACTAAATAACCCAAAAAGAAAAAACTAAAAAGAAAAAATAAAAGAAAAATAATGTTAAAACAAAGTTAGAAAACTAGCTTTGTTTTTTAAATAATATCCTTGTATTTTAAAAACTTTAATAGTATAATATTAACATCAATATTAAATTACAAGGGAGAAAAAATGGATAAGGAAAATTTAGAAAAAATAAAATATGAAAAATATGATAGAAATGAAGAAAAAATAGAAGGTCCAAGAAAAAAAAGAAGAAAAAAGAAAAGTATTTTAAGAAAAATATTTTTTGTTATATTAATACTATTAATGATCTTTTTAGGAATTTTAGTAGGAGGATACTGGTTTTTAAATGATAAAATTAGTCGTGTAGGAACTATAGAAATAAATGAGGCAGAACTTGGAATATCAGAGCAAATACAACAAAAGTTAGATAGTTATAGGAATGTTGTTATATATGGAATAGATGCAAATAGTAATGATTATGAAGATGGATATAGTGATTCAATAATTATAGCATCATTAAATGAAGATACAGGAGAAGTTAGTTTAACATCAGTATATAGAGATACATATGTAGAAATTGAAGGGTATGGATTAGATAAAATAACTCAAGCATATAACTGGGGTGGTCCAGAACTTGCTATGAAAACATTAAATACAAATTTAGATTTAAATATAACAGAATTTGTAACTGTTAATTTTGATGCTGTTGAAGATATTGTAGACTATGTTGGTGGGATAACTATAAAAATTGATAGTGAAGAATACTCAAAAATACCAGGTATATACTCACCAGGAACATATACTTTAAATGGAGAGCAAGCGCTTAAATATGCAAGAATAAGATATGCAGAAGGTGGAGACTTTACACGAACAGAAAGACTAAGAACAGTATTAGAAGCAGTTGCTAACAAAGTAGCAGGATATGATTTATTTCAGTTAAATGATTTCGTTGATTTTAGTTTAGGAAAAGTTTATACAAACATTGATACTTTTGATATATTAGAATTATTACCACAAGCAGCGAGTATATCAATTACTGAAAGTGAAGGTTGGCCATATGAAGTGCAAAGTACATTATTAGATGCTTGGTATAGTGTACCAGTTACATTAGAGTCAAATGTTAAAGAATTACATAAAGATCTATTTGGAGATATGTACTATCTTCCATCAGATACAGTAAAAGAAATTAGTGGGAAAATAATTGAAGATAGTGGATTAGAATAAGTAAAATTAAAAAGTTGTCGTTTAGGCAACTTTTTTGTATAAAAAGCACAAAATAAATTAATAAAAATGGGTTAAAAGCTTGCAATAAAATAGTGGAAAGAATATAATATTAGTAGTAAAAAAGATGATAAAACGTAAGGAGAAAATAATAATATGAATAAAAGAATTTTTTTAGCTTCACCACATATGTCACAAGAAAAATATGAAGAAAAATATGTACAAGAAGCATTTGATACAAATTGGATAGCACCACTTGGAAAAAACGTAAATGAATTTGAAAATGAATTAGCAAGTTATGTAGGAATAGAAAGTGCAGCAGCTCTTTCAGCTGGTTCAGCAGCATTACATTTGGCTTTGAAATCAGTTGGAGTAAAACAAGGAGACATTGTAATGTGTTCAACACTTACTTTTTCTGCGACAGCAAACCCAATAACATATGAAAAAGCAATACCAGTATTTGTAGATAGCGAAAAAGAAACATGGAATATGTGTCCTAAAGCATTAGAAAAAGCATTACAAAAATATCCAAATACAAAAGCAGTTGTAGTAGTACATTTATATGGAGTACCAGCGAAGTTAGATGAGATTGTTGAAATATGTAAAAAGTATAATGTGCCACTAATAGAAGATGCAGCTGAAAGTCTTGGTAGTACATATAAAGGGAAACACACAGGTACTTTTGGAGAATTAGGAGTATATTCATTTAATGGTAATAAGATCATAACAACAAGTGGTGGTGGAATGCTTGTAAGTGATGATGAAGAAAAAATTAAAAAAGCTAGATTTTGGGCTACACAAGCTAGAGAAAATGAAAGACATTATGAGCATAAAGAAATAGGATATAACTATAGAATGAGTAATATATGTGCAGGAATTGGAAGAGGACAATTAAAAGTTTTAGAAGAAAGAGTAGCTAAGAAAACAGAAATATACAATTTATATAAAGAAGAATTAGAAAAGATAGAAGATATAAAAATGCAAGAACACGAAGAAGAAACTAGAGTTAATAACTGGTTATCTTGCTTTGTATTAAATAAAGATTCAAAAGTAAAACCATTAGATATTATTTTAGCATTAGAAAATGAAAATATTGAGGCAAGACCAGTATGGAAACCAATGCATTTACAACCAGTGTTTGAAGGAACAGATTTCATACAAGTTGTAGAAGAAAAAAGTGTAGCGGAAAAATTATTTGATTTAGGTGTATGCTTACCAAGTGATACAAAAATGACAAAAGAAGAACAAATGAAAGTTATAAATGTTATTAAAAAGATATTTGAATAATAAAGTAAAGGATTGAGTAGAAGAGATGTATAAAAAATATATAAAAAGATTGTTTGATATTGTATTTAGTTTTATTGCAATAGTGTCTCTTAGTCCAATTTTAATATTAACAGCTATACTAGTTCGAATAAAATTAGGAAGCCCAGTTATTTTTAAGCAAAAAAGGCCAGGAAAAAACGAAAAAATATTTACAATGTATAAATTTCGAACTATGACAGATGAAAAAGACAGTGAAGGAAAATTATTATCTGATGATATTAGATTAACAAAGTTTGGTAAATTTCTTAGAAGTACGAGTTTAGATGAATTACCAGAATTATTTAATATATTAAAAGGTGATATGAGTTTTATTGGTCCGAGACCATTATTAGTAGAATATTTAGAATTATATAATGATGAACAAAAGAAAAGACATAATGTAAGACCAGGATTAACAGGTTTAGCACAGATAAGTGGAAGAAATAGTATATCATGGGAAGAAAAGTTTGAAAAAGACTTAGAATATGTTAATAAAATAACACTATATAGAGATATTAAAATATTTCTTATGACAATAAAAAAAGTTTTTGTAAAAGAAGGAATATCTCAAGAAGGAAATGTAACAGTAGATAGATTTATGGGAACAAAAAAAGGAGAGTAATTTCATGGCAAATAAAGATGTTATAATAATAGGCGCAAGTGGTCATGCAAAAGTAATAGCTGATATTGTAATTAAAAATAATGATACATTATTAGGTTTTTTAGATGATAATGAAGAAATAGTAGGAAAGAATATAATAGGAAATTATTCTGTTTTAGGAAACATTAAAAAAATTAAAGAATATGAAAATAAAGATGTTTTCTTCATAATTGGAATAGGAAATAATGAAATAAGAAAAAATATAGCAGAAAAATACAATATAAAATACTATACAGCAATACATATTTCAGCACAAATAGGCTTAGATGTAGTAATAGAAGAAGGTACAGTTGTAATGGCAAATGTAGTAATAAATTCTTCAGCTAAAATAGGAAAACATGTAATAATAAATACTGCTGCTATAATTGAACATGATAACATAATAAAAGACTTTGTACATATATCTCCAAATGCTTCATTAGGTGGAACAGTAGAAATAGGAGAGTTAACACATATAGGGATAGGTTCAGTTATAAAAAACAATATAAATATAACTGGAAATTCAAAAATTGGTGCAGGAGCAGTTGTTGTAAAAGATATAAAAGATGAAGGAATATATATAGGAGTGCCAGCTTATATCAGAAAATAGTAATAGAAAACAGGAGAGATAAATGAAAAAAATTTTATTTGTTGCAACAGTAACACATCATATAAATACATTTCACATACCATATTTGAAAATGTTTAAAGAAAAAGGTTATGAAGTTCATGTTGCAAGTAGAGGTAAAGAAAAAGTTGAGTATTGTGATAAACACTATGATATTCAGTTTGAAAGATTTCCTTTAAAACCACAAAATATAAAAGCATATAAAGAATTAAAAAATATAATAAATCAAAATAAATATGAAATAATTCATTGTCATACTCCAGTGGGTGGAGTTTTAACAAGATTAGCTGCTAAGAAAGCAAGGAAAGCTGGAACAAGAGTTATTTATACAGCACATGGCTTTCATTTTTATAAAGGGGCACCAACATTAAATTGGTTGATATATTATCCTTTAGAAAAATATTTATCTAAATATACAGATGATTTAATTACAATTAATAATGAAGACTATCAGATAGCGAAGAAAAAATTTAAAGCAAAGAATACTCATTATATACAAGGTGTGGGAGTAAATAAAACTAAATTTGATTTTTTAATTTCAGAAGATGAAAAAGATAGAATAAGAAAAGAATTACATATTGCTAAAAATGATTTTGTGATAATATATCCAGCAGAGTTATCAAAACGAAAAAATCAAAAAATGTTAATAGAATCAATGAAATTGTTAGTAGATAAAGATGAAAAATATAAATTGTTATTGCCAGGTAAAGATTCATTAAATGGTAAATATCAACAGTTAGTAAAACAATATGGATTAGAAGATAATATTAAATTTTTAGGATTTCGAAAAGATATACCGAAGCTATTTAAAATATCAGATTTAGCTGTATCAACCTCAAAGCAAGAAGGATTACCAGTAAATTTAATTGAAGCGATGATGTCAGGGTTACCAGTAATAGCTACAGATTGTCGAGGAAATAGAGATTTAACAAAAACAGAAAATCTTATAAAAAATGGAGATATACAAAAATTAGTAATGAAAATAGAAAAAAGCAATATTTTAGTTAAAAATGAAAACTTAAAAGAACTAGAAATTGAAGAGATTAGTAAGGAAATGGAAAAAATATATATTATATAATGAGGAGAAGTTTGATGAAAGATAGAAAAGCTTTAATTATACCTATGTGTACAGATTTCAATAGAGGAGATCAAGCATTAGTATTTGAAACAGCACATATAATAAAAGATACATATAATTGTGAGTCAATATATATGATGTCAACGGAAGATTCAGATCAATGTAAAAAAGAAGGATTAAAAGTATTTGGAGCTATACTAAAACATCCATCTAGATATACGAAAAAAAACAATAATATTAGATATAGTCTTAAACTTAAAATAAAATGGGGGATAATTGCTTGTTTCGATTTTCTAACATCAATATTAATATTAAATAATATTACAAGACCAATAGGGCAAATATTTCTAAGTAAAGAAGCAAAAGCAACTTTAGAATTATATAAAAGTGCAGAAGTATGTTTCGTAAAAGGTGGAGGTTTTTTACATGATTATTCTGGAGGATTAATTGGATTATACACTACTTATTTTCAAACATTTCACATTAGGTTAGCTCAGAAATTAAATGTGCCTGTATATATAATGCCTAATTCATATGGACCATTTAAAAATAATAAATCTGCTAAAATGATTAATAAAATATTAGATAAGTGTGAAATAGTTACTGCAAGGGAAAGTATTTCAGCTGATAAAGAGAGAAATGGACTGGGGAGAGATATACCACTATATCCAGATTTGGCATTTTTCTTAGAGCAAAATGATAAATTTGATGTAAATAAGTATTTTGAAAAGTTAAAAATAAGTTTAAAAGAAAAATATGTAGGTATAACTGTAAGACCATATAGATTTGATGGATATGAAAATCCAGAAGAAAAATATAAAAAATATAAAGTAAGTGTAAAAGACTTTGTTTTATGGTTAAATGAAAAAGGATATAAACCATTATTTGTTGTCCAAACAAGGGCAGAAAATGATCACGAAAATGATGAGAAGTGCATTCAAGAAATTTTAGATATGATTAAAGACACAAGTAAATATGAATATATAAAAGATGATGATTTATCTTGTAGAGAAATTAAAAAAATATATGGTAAATGTAAATATATAATAGGAACAAGGTTCCATTCAGTTATTTTTTCTATAACACAAGGAATTCCAGCAATATCAATTACATATGGTGGTAATAAAGGTGATGGAATTATGAAGGATAGTTCAAGTGATAAATATTCAATAAAAATAGATAAAGTTACTTTTGAAAGTTTAAAAGATAGATTTGAAGACTTAGAAGAAAATAAAGAAAAATCAATAGAAAGCATTAATAAATATTTAGAACAGGCAAGTTTCAAAAGACAAGAGTTGGTTAACAATATAAAACAAAAAATGGAGGAAAAATAAAGTGAATATCCTTTTTGTACATGACCATAAATTACAAAAATATAAAGATAAATATTATTCAGTAGGTGGACTTGGTGGAGAGTTATTTGCACAAAAATATATGTTTGATAATGAGGATAAACTATATATATATACTAGATATATTAAGAGTGAAAACATTCAAAATAAAAAATTACATTCAATTGATTCTGTAAATGTAAACCCCTCTCCTAGTGAATATTATAAAGAAGTTAAAGATATACTTTTAAAAAATAAACAGATAAAGAATGAAATAAAAGAACGATTAAAAAATATAGATATATGTATAATAAGATTGCCAAGTGTTTTAGGTAATTTTGTATATAAGGAAGCAAAGAAACTGAAAATACCAATATTTCTTGAAGTAGTGGCGTGTGCATGGGCATCTATATTTAATTATGGTGGAATAAAAGGAAAATTATTTGCACCTTATATGTATTTTAAAACGAAAAAATATATAAAAAATGCACAATTTGTTCAATATGTTTCAAATGAGTTTTTACAAAATAGATATCCAACAAAAGGAAAAAGTATAGGGTGTTCGGATGTTATAGTAACAGATTTTAATGAACAAATTTTTCTTAAAAAAATCAAAAATATAGATTTAAAGGAAAAAAATAGTAAGTATGTATTAGGTTTGGTAGGTTCATTAAATATAAATTATAAAGGTCATGAGACAGTAATTAAAGCGGTTGCTAGGATAAAAAATAAACTAGATGTAGAAGTTCAATTTTTAGGTGCAGGAGATAAAAGCAAATGGGAAAATTTAATTAAAAAATATGGAGTTGAAGAAAATATAAAATTTATAGGTGTATTACCAAGTGGTAAGCCAGTTTTAGACTGGTTAGATAAACTAGATTTACATCTTATTATTAGTAAGATAGAAGGGTTACCTAGAATATTAGTTGAATCCATGAGTAGAGCCAATATATCAATAGGATCTAATATAGGGGGAATCCCAGAATTATTAGAATCGGATATGTTAATTAAACCAAATGAAGATGAAAAATTGGCTGAATTAATAATAGATCTATTAAAAAATAAAGTAAAAATGAAAAAAATTGCTGAAAGAAACTTTGAGTTTTCAAAAAATTATGAATATATCAAACTAAGTGAAAAAAGAAGAAAATTTTACAGTGATGCTATTAAGGAGATGAGTAAAATTGCAAAAGAGAAAAATTAGAGTATTACATATATATAAAGTGATGAATCGAGGTGGTGCAGAAACATTTTTAATGAATGTATATAGAAATATAGATAAAGAAAAATTTCAATTTGAATTTTTATGTTTTTCAAATAAAAAAGGTGATTATGATAAAGAGATTAGTTCTTTAGGGGGAATAATACATTATTTAGATAGTAAAATGAGTAAAAACCCAGTTAAAAATATGATTCAAATAATAAAAAAACTAAAGCAAATAGGAATTTATGATGTAATTCATATACCGATGATGTTTTATTCAGGAGTTTTAGCATTTTATGCGAAAATAGTAGGAATAAAAAAAGTTATTGTTCATGCTCATAGTGCTAGTGATAAAGTTGAAAATAAGTTGACTAGAAAAATATATAGAAATGTAATGAGATTGCTAATAAATATATTTGCAGATAATAAATTGGCATGTGGAAAAAAAGCTGCAAAATTTTTATATGGTAATAATAAAAACGTAAAAATTATAAATAATGGAATTGACATTGATTCTTTTCAAAATATAGATAGTCAAAAAACTAGAGAGTTAAAAGCAGAATTTGAAATAAATGATCAAATAGTTGTTGGAAATATAGCAAGGTTTGCTCCTGTGAAAAACCATGAATATTTTATAAAATTAGCAGAGTATTGTAAAGAAAAACAAATTAATATGAAGTTTATTTTAATTGGAGATGGAGAATTAAAAGATAAGATAAATAGCATAATAGAAGAAAAAAAGTTAAGTAAATTCTTTTGTTTACCCGGTTTGAGGGAAGATATTGCTAGAATATTAACGACTATTGATGTGATTTGCATGCCATCATTATATGAGGGATTTCCTGTTTCTATAGTTGAATCTTTAGCTAGCGGAACGCCATGCGTACTTTCAAATAGAATATCTAAAGAGGTAGAGTTAATTAAAAACATGGTAGAATTTATTGACATAGAGGAAAGTGTAGAAAAAACAATTAATACTATAATGGAATTGAGTAAAAAAGAATATAATACAGAAGAAATAAAAGAAATTTTAGAAAGGAATAATTTTTCTATAAAAAGTATAACTAATGAATTAGAGAAATTATATAGAAATTATGAAAAATAAAGCAATATATTATATTATAACTATTACACTAATGTTCTTACAAATATTATATTACAATAATACGTCCGAATTAAATTATGATACATCTAAAATTTATGGAATGATTACTATAATAATTTTTTTAATATTCTTTTATATTTTATATAAAATTAATAAAAGAATTATTACAAGTTCATCTATATTTTTAACATTTTTATGTTTGTTTTCTGCTGGGCAAACTATGTTACATACATTAAATGTAGATATGGACGTTTTATATATTTATAACGCAAATGATATAGAAAAAATAATTGAAGCACAAAAGTATTTTAATTTAAGTTTATGTTTTTATTTTTTAGGTAATCTGTTTGTAGAAAGAGAAGAAGAACAACAAGCATTGTTAGTGGACGATGAATATAAAATACGAGCTGTGAAAATAGTAGGATATATATTCCTAACTATTTCGTTTATACCATATATGTATAACTTATTTACGACAATCGTAGCAACGATGCAGTCAGGGTATGCATCATTATATGAAAATGCAGCTGAAGGTAGTGTAGTTAACAATATAATTAGTTATATGAGTCAATATTTTATTTTGGCATTAATACTATTATTTTATGCTAATTTAAAAAATAAAAATAGATCAAGAAAATATATAGTAATATTAGTTATAGTAAGTATTTTGAATTTATTAACTGGTTCTAGAGGGACAGCAATGTCAATAATAGTTATAATAATATTGTTGTATGATATATATATAAAAAGAATAACCAAAAGACATCTATTTCTTTTAGTGTTTTTTACAGTAATATTATCATATATACTTTCTTTTATACTAGTAATAAGGTCAGAAGAAGATAAAAGTTTTGATAGTATAATTAAAGCGGTAGAAAGTAGTACATTAGGAGAAGAAAATCCAGTAATTTTACTAATATCAGAACTAGGAAATACCATGAATGCATGGTTATTAACAGAAAGAGTTATTCCAGAGGAAGTAGAATATAAGTTAGGTGAATCTTATTTTGCAAGTGTAATGATGATTATACCAAGTTTTCTACTAGGAGGGAACTCATATGCGAATCAAGCAGCTTTAGATATATGGCTACAAGATACATATAATTTGTATTTTGGACAAGGTTATTCTTTAATTGCAGAAACATATTATAATTTTGGAGACTATGGAATAATTTTCACAGCAATACTAGCAATTGTATATACAGGAATTTTTAATTTTAAGTTAAAAAAAGGAAGTAAAGATAATAATAATATAATAAAAATTTTATCAATAGTGTTTTTATTTGAAACATTGATTGTTGCACGTTTTCCATTTCATAGTACAGTTAGAAATATAGTATACAAAGTAATAATTCCATATATATTAATACAATTAACATATAACACAATATGTAAAAAAAATATGAAAACATTAATTTCGAAGGAGGAAACTAGTGAAAAGGATAACAGTACTAACACCTACATATAATAGACAGGAGTATTTAGAAAGGTTATACAAATCATTAACCATGCAAACATCTAAAGATTTTGAGTGGCTAATAATTGATGATGGAAGTACAGATAATACAGAAACGGTAATAACTAAATTTATAAAAGAAGACGTAATTAAAATAAAATATTTTAAGAAAGAAAACGGAGGTAAGCATACAGCTTTAAATTTTGCATATGATATTTTAAATACACGATTAACATTTATCGTAGATAGTGATGATTATTTGGTACCTGAAGCAATTGAAAAAATTATATATTATGATAAAAAATATGAAGAAAAAGATTTATGCGCATTTGTTTTTCAAAAGGGAAAATCGAAGACAGAATCTATTGCAAAATCATTTGGTAATAAGGAACAAATAGGTACATATGCAAATTTTATAATAAATCAAAATAGATTTAGTGGAGATAAAGCAGAAGTTTTTATTACAGAAGAATTAGTAAAGTATAAGTTTCCTGAATTCAAAAATGAAAAATTTGTTAGCGAAGCTTGTATTTGGGCAAAAGTATGTTCAGATAAAAATATGTTATTTATTAATGAAATAATATATATTTGTGAATATTTAGAAGGGGGACTTACTGATTCAAAGTATAAGTTGATATTCGAAAATCCATATGCGGGAAGATATTATGCAGAAGAGTTTATTAAATCCAAATATTCACTAAAAGTTAGAATTAAAAGCTCAATAAGATATAATGCTTTTAAAATATTAATAGGAAAAACAAATAAAAGAGAAACAAATAAAAAATATATTATAAACTATTTTACAATATTACCAGCTTATTTATTAGTTTTGATTTGGAATAGTAATAAAAAACATATAAAGGGGAAGTATGAGAACAAATAATTCAGTAAAAAATTCGATTATATCTGTAATATCAAATATAATATTAATAATAGTAGGAATGTTAGTGCAAACAGTTTTTATAAATACTTTAGGTGAAGAATATTTAGGTTTAAATGGACTATTTACAAATATAATATCTATATTAGCAATTGTAGAAATAGGTATTGGTCCTGCAATTATATATAGTTTATACAAGCCGTTTGCACAAAATGATATATCAAGAATAAGAGGATTGATAGAGTTTTATAGAAAAAGTTATAATAGAATTGCAATAGCAATTTTAGCCATTTCAGTAATAATATTGCCACTTATTCCAATTATAGTAGGGAAAACAAATATACCTGAAAATATATATATAATATTTATATTATTTATTATAGATGTAATAGCATCATATTTATATACATACAAACGATCTATATTATATGCAGATCAAAAAAACAGAGTAATTACAGTAGTACATTTAGGTGCATATACTGTAATGAATATATTTCAAATTGGAATTTTATTATTAACAAAAAATTATATGTTATATTTATGTGTAAAAATAGTATTTAGGATAATTGAGAATATAGTAATTAATTATATTGTAAATAAAAAATATAGTTTTGCTAAAAAGACAAAATCTGAATCATTAGATAAAGAAGATAAGAAAACTATAATGATTAGAATTAAAGGTCTTATTATGCATAAAGTAGGAGGTACCATAGTACTTGGAACAGATAATATATTAATATCATATTTTATAGGAATAGAATATGTAGGCTTATATTCTAATTATTTATTAATAACAAATGCATTGAATTTATTGATATCACAAATATTTACAGCTATAGTATCTAGTATTGGAAATTTATTAGTTACATCAGATAGTATAAAAATATATGAAACATACAAAAAAATGCAATTTATAAATCATGTTATAGCAATAGTTAGTACATCAGTATTTTTTTTATTGATACAACCATTTATTGAAATTTGGGTAGGTAAAGAATATTTATTAGATAATATTCTGGTTATTGCAATAACGGTAAACTTGTACCTGATGACAATGAGAAAAGCAATAGGAGCTTTTAAGGATGCCGCAGGAATATTTTATGAAGATAGGTATATACCAATAATTGAAGCTGTAGCTAATATTGTAGGGTCAATTATAGGTATACACTTTTTTGGATTATTAGGTGTATTTTTGGGAACAACACTAAGTCATTTAATATTATTTATATATAGTTATCCGAAGTATGTATATAAGAAATTATTTAATAGATCAAAAAAAGAATATATAGCTAATGTAATTAAAGAAGCAATTATAGCAGTTTTTATTGTTGGAGTATCAAATATAGCAATTATTAATTTAAATATTGAAAATATATATTTAAACTTAATGATTATAATGTTAATAAGTATAGTTTTACCACTAATATTTATAACTATATTATACTTTAGAAGTAATGAATTTGAATTTTTTAAAAATATGATAAAACAATTCATTAAAAAGATTAAGAAAAGCGAGGTGGAAGAATATGAAAAGTAGAGATAAGAATATGGATTTATTAAGGATAATATCTGCTTTTATGGTGGTAATGATACATGTTTCTGGAATTTATATAGTAGAGTATATAGAAAATATTAATGTAGATTTTATAATTGCAGATATTTTTAATTCTTTTGCAAGATTTGCAGTACCTACTTTTGTAATGATTAGTGGAGCGTTTATATTAAAAGATTCTGGAAATGAGGATAAAAAAACAATATATAAGAAAATGTGGAAAAACATAATTATACCTACAATAATTTGGAGTATAATCTATTTTTTGATTAATATTTCAATGGATATAATACAATTTATTTTAGGGGTAGGAGAAATTGATATAAAAACGAATCTTTTAAATTGGATTCAAGGAAAACCATTATATCATATGTGGTATTTATATATGATTATAGGGATGTATTTAACAGTTCCTTATATATTTAAAGTGAAAAATAAATTAGGAGAAAGAAAATTTACTATATTTGGAATAGTAGTATTAATAGTTGGAATGATTATATCATATATTACACCTGTATTTTGGATATTTGAATGGATAAAATATATTGGTTATTTTATATTAGGGTATGTGATATATATATATGCTAGCCAAAATAAAAATAATAGAAAAGCAATTATATTTTTAATGTTAGCATTATTTTTTTTAACATTTGTATTTATATCATCAGAAATAATTGTTAGAAATAATTTATTTAATAAAGATTATGTATTAGTTAAGCATGAATTATCAATATTTGTTCTTCCAGCGACTTTATGTATTTTTGCAGCTTTTTCATATAAAAAAGAAAGTAATTTTAAAATTGATGTAGGTAAGATAGCAAATCATACATTTAATATATATATAATACATGCAGGTATAATATTAGGTATAAATATGATACGAGATTTGATAACACAAAAATTACCTCAATCTATTTTGTACATACCGATTATGACCACAATAGTATTTATGTTATCATTAGGGATTTCTATTATATTAAAAAAACTAAAAAAAGAAATTAAAACATATTTGCCAATTAAAAAAGTAAAGTGAGAAAATTTTAATTAGGTATTTTATTTCAACAAAAAGAAGGAGAAGAAATGTTATTTTCAACATCGATATTTATATATGTATTTCTACCATTAGTTTTAATAGGATACTATATAGTATTAAAAAAAAGTAGAAAGCTACAAAACATATTTTTAACAATATGTAGTTTATTCTTTTATGCATGGGGAGAGCCAATATTTGTAGTAATTATGTTGTTCTCTATATTTATAAACTGGATATTAGCAATTTTAGTAGATAAATATAGAGAGGATAAGAAAAAAAGTAAAAGGATAATAGTATCAACAGTTATTGTGAATTTGAGCATACTATTCATATTTAAGTATTTAATGTTTACAATACTTAATATAAATAACTTGTTTGGTATTAATATAACAGTACCAAGCATAACATTGCCAATAGGAATATCTTTTTTTACATTTCAAGCAATGTCATATGTTATTGATGTATATAAGAAAAAAGGTGAAGTACAGAAAAATATTTTAAATGTAGCACTCTATATAGCTTTTTTTCCACAATTAATAGCAGGACCAATAGTTAGATATGAAACTATAGCAGATCAAATAAAAAATAGAAAAGAAACATGGAATGATTTTACAGATGGTGTTACTAGATTTGTTATAGGTTTAAGTAAAAAAGTTATTATATCAAATAATATGGCACTAATAGCAGATGCAGCTTTTGCACAGCCAAATATATCAGTAGGATTTGCTTGGCTAGGAGCAATAGCATATACAATGCAAATATTTTTTGATTTCTCAGGTTATTCGGACATGGCAATAGGATTAGGAAAAATGTTTGGATTTAAGTTTTTAGAAAACTTTAATTATCCTTATATTTCAAAATCAATATCAGAATTTTGGCGAAGATGGCATATTTCACTTGGATCATGGTTTAGGGACTATGTATATATTCCATTAGGTGGAAGTAAAGTTAATACAAAATTCAAATTAGTTCGAAATTTATTTGTTGTATGGATGTTAACAGGAATATGGCATGGTGCAAATTGGACGTTTGTTATATGGGGAGCAATGTATTTTATACTTATAACATTAGAAAAAATTACTAAGTTTGACATAAAATTAAAGTGGTTTGGACATATATATACAATGTTTTTTGTAATTATAGGATGGGTAATATTTAGAGCAAATGACTTAGGACAAGCATTTACATATCTAGGAAGTATGTTTGGAATAGGTTCAAACACTTTATTTGAAGTGGAAGTTTTTAAACAAATATCAATTGCAAAAATATATTTACCTTTGGCTTTAATATGTAGTTTTCCGCTTGTAAAATATATTAAATCAAAGATGAATGCTAAAGTATTTGAAATTTTATATGCAATAATTATATTAATAATATTTATAATTGCAATATCATTTGTTGTAAAAGGTGGATACAATCCTTTTATATATTTTAATTTTTAAGGAGAATAGATGAAAACAAATATAGCAAATAAAGTAATTACTATAGGTGTATGTATAATAATTATATTAGGTTTTATAGGTTATGGATCTAAGACTAATAATGTTATATACAAATTTGCTTCAGTAATATATAACACATTAAATGAAATTAGAATCGGAAAATATACAGGTGATATTAATACTTTTAAGAGCGAAATAGAGGTAGCTGCTAATGATTCTGCAATAAATTTATTATATTTAAATATTAATACATATTTACAAAAATCGGCAGGAGTTAAAGTTTTTGAAGATGCAAAAAATAGTGTAACACAATTAAATAATGGATATTTAGCATTTATATATAATGAGGAGCAGAATGTTGAGGAATGCGCACAAAACTTAATTGAATTAGAAAAAGAATTGATTAATAATCAAATTAAACTATTATATATCCAAGCTCCAAGCAAAATAAGTAAATATGAAACACAATTACAAGATGGAGTAAAAGATAATTTAAATGAGAATGTAGACCAATTTATTAATATTATTCAAGAAGAAGTTGATTATATAGATTTAAGAGAAGAAATGTATAGTCAAGGTATAAATCAATATGATTTTTTCTTTAAAACAGATCATCATTGGACACCAGAAGGAACATTTTGGAGTTTTAATAGAATTTCAGATAGGTTAAATGAAGAGTATAATTTTAATATTTTAGAGGAACATAGAGATATAAATAATTATAACATAGAAACATATGAAGGATACTTTTTGGGTTCTCAAGGTAAACGAATAGGTGATTTGTTAGTAGAACCAGATGACTTAAGTGTAATAATACCTAAATTTAATACAGGCTATGAATCTAAAATAGAATCAAGAGAGATAGAAAAAAATGGAACATTTGAAGATGTATTTATTTTTAGAGAACATATCCAAGAAGAGTTATTTTATAGTAATGATTATGCTACTTATACTGGGGGAGATTATGAATATGCAGAATATGTTAATACTCAAACAACAAATGAGCAAAAAGTTTTATTAGTTAGAGATAGTTACTCCTGCACTTTTACACCATTTTTATCATTAGGAGTAAAACAATTGGATACTATAGATTTGCGACACTTTAAGGAAAAATCTTTATTAGAACATATTAATGAAAACCAATATGATACAGTTATTATATTATATAATCCTACAATGATAAAGGAAGAAATGTTTATATTCGAGTAATATTAGTAGCAAATAAATATAAAATAATTTAAATAAAGCAACTCCTATTTATTATAGGAGTTGCTTTATTTTTGCAAATAGATTAAACTATGTATTTTGTTGAAAATTTAATTATTCCAATTATTTTTTTTCTTTTTACCAGAAACAATAGGATCAGACTCATCAAATACATAATTAACATCAGTACTATCAGTTTGAACAGGATCATATTCATTTCTGTGATCTAAGAAATCAACCTTTTTAGCATTAAATTTTTGACTAGGTATTTCATCAGTATCAGTAGGAGAGTTATTCATATATTTACCAAAATCAAAATGCTTAGGTTTTTGAGGTTCCTTGTATTTAGAATCCATATATGAAAATACTCCTAAACCAACCATAGGTTTACCACCAGCATCACGTATTTTAAATGCACCTTGCTTTTGACCTAAAGTTTGAAGTTTTCCAGGTTTAAAGTTATCAACAAATTCCCATTTAACATTTCCAAGTTTACTTTCATATTGCATTGTTGTAGTATCCATATTATTAGAAAATGTCCAATCTCTTTTCTTACCAAACTCTTTAGACCACCATTCAACCTCATTAAACTCACCATTACCAGTAAAGATTTTGCTAGCACAATTTGCAAGAATGTTATTTCTTCTAGGATTTCCATCAGGACCTAGTTGAGATAAACTTTGTGTTGCAATTGTAGTTCCAACTTTATATTTTCTATACATTGTAAAAATTGGATCAGTAGCCTTACATAAAAATTCAGGGAACTCATCAATGTATAAGAAGTAAGGAGTTCTTGAACTTTCAGTACCAGGTCTTGCTAAAACAGAATTTTGCATTGATATTAAATAGAATAATCCAAAAGCATTACTTCCTTTACCACCAATCTCTCCACGTCTTGTAGAAACAAAAGTGATTTTACCATTTGCAAGAGTATCATCAAAATTAATATTATTATATCTATTACATAAAATAGCTTTAACACCTGGAATTCTAAGTAAGTTATCTAATTGAGAAACAGCTGTATATAAATATTTTTCTGTAAGCTCTGTATTAGAAGAACTAGCATAAAAGTTCTTTTTAAAATATGTTATTTGAGTATAGTATTTTTCTCTTAAATGTTCATCATGACTCATTATTTCACACATTTTTTCTATTAAAGCATAATTAGTAAGCATTTTAAGTAAATCATCCATATTAGGTAAAAGCCCGTCATTCATTCTAGGATACATTTCTTTTAATAATATTGAAATATTTTCTATAGCTTGAACAGAAACTTCTTCTTTATATGCATCTTCCATATCATGAGCAGAATTAAGATAAAGTGTTTTTAATATTGCAGATATTGTTACAGCTATCTTAGTTGGGCTTTCAAATACAAAAGGATTTAATCCAATTGAGATATCAGGTTTAGCAGGATCTAATAAATCATAATCTAAATCATAATTTTTACAAACATTGATCATATTTGTAATTAATTCATTATCAGGTGACATTACCGAACATCCAACATTTCTATATACAGTTTCTCCACCATGAGAAGAAAGTATCATATTTTTTACTAATGTTTTAAATGTAGAAGCTTTTTCTGGATTAGGTTTAACCATGCTAAGAGAAAAGTTCTTATTTAAAAAATCATTACTATATGGTTTTGATATTGTTGCTAAGTTTGTTTTAAGTGCCGCATAACCGAGTTCTTTAGAAACTTCTCTAAAGAAATATTTACGTTCAATATCTTTTGCAATTAGTGGTTCAAATACTAAAGATGTTTTACCAGAACCAGAACCACCACATACAAATAGTGATTGATATCTAGATTCTTCAGGCATTACTATTTTTTTATTATATTCAAAATCTGTACATATATATGCTTCACATGTATATGGGCCTTTTCCTTTAGATTTATCTGATAAGTTTATACCACCGTAATCCCAAATAGAACGAGTGTTATCTTTACTATCATTTACACCAAAGTATAACCATTTAAACATTGGATAGGCTGTTGCAAGTGGTAAGTATAATGATATACTTACAAATGCAGGTGTAACTAAATGTGAAAAGTCTGTTATTATCTCTACATAATTTGGCACAGATAATAGTAGAAGCCAAGCTCCCATATTAAGCCATTGTGTAAACATAGAAATAGCAATAACATATAATACGATTGCATATACATAAAAATAACTAACTCTATGTGCCTTTGTTGCTGCAAACTTTGATTTAGGCATAAATGCAAAAGCAAGAACAGGGCAGGCTAGTGCTAATATATATTCAATAGGTCCCCAATATGAATGAGATACACCTGTAAAAATCATAAGTAACATTTCTACTATTCTATCTATTGCAACATAAGCTGATATAATAGTGAATAAGTAAGTTGCAAATGTATTCCTATCAGTACCTAATTTTTTTATTAATTTATCAATAATTTTCATTCTACATATCCCTTCTACGATTAAAATTATTCTACTATATTATCCTATAAAATCGGCAAAAAAACAAGTATTTTGGGCAAATTAATTTAAAATGAATAAAAAAAATATCTGTGAATATACTAATTATGGAAATTAATATAATTAGGAGTTGAAATCATATGTATGAAGAATATAAAAAAGAAGAGAAAATTAGAGAAAAAAGTAAAGTAGAAAAAGAAATAGAATTGATTAGAAATATAATACTAACAAGAAAAGAATTAGAAAGATTTAATATAAATTTTGAATATGCAAAAGAAGAGTTAGTAGATTATTATACTTATGAAATAAAAGCAAATCAATCTAAACTAGACTACTTAATTAAACAAGCTAAATCATTTGGAATTACAGTAGATATGGTAAATGATATTAAATATTCAATATCAGAAGAAGAAGCAGGGTAGGAAATAGATTAGTTTAGTAATATTTGTCCAGATTCACACATAAAAATAGTGTATAGAATGTTTTTTTGGAGTGATTTAGATGGAATGGAATTATGTTGCTTTTTTAGCGGGGATATGTGTATTGTTTATTTGTGGAAGAATATTCATTTATCCATTAAAAAAAATTTTAAAACTAGTATTTAATTCTATATTAGGAGCAGTTTGTATTTATATAATAAATATAATAGGGGGAAGCTTTAGTTTTTATATAGGATTAAATATATATACGAGTTTAATTATTGGAATATTAGGGCTTCCTGGTGCTGTTTGTTTAATACTTATAAAATTATTAATAGGATAAAAAATAAATAATAATTATATAATATGAAATATAGTAAAAATAAAATGAACATAAAATAGGGAAAAAAAGAAGCTTTAAAGCTTCTTTTAAAAAATATATAATTAATATTAACGGTTAATTTTGTATTAATTATAGTAATTTTGTTTATTTGTTTGTATATTATTCAACTGTAACAGATTTTGCTAAGTTTCTTGGTTTATCTACATCTAATCCTTTTTCTTTAGATATAAAGTATGCAAATAATTGAAGTGGTACAACAGCTACTATAGCTGAAACAAGTGGGTGAGTATTAGGAATCTCTATAAATTCATCAAACATAGATTTATCTACTTTTTGATTTGTAACTAATAAAGTTCTAGCTCCTCTTGTTATAACTTCTTGAATATTACTTATTGATTTTTCAACTAAACTTGGGTCTGTGATAATTGCAACTACAGTAATTCCATTTTCGATTAAAGCAATTGAACCATGTTTTAATTCACCACCAGCATAACTTTCTGAGTGAATATATGAAATTTCTTTTAATTTAAGTGATGATTCTTTAGCAATAGCTTCATCAACACCTCTACCTAAGAAGAACATGTCTTTTTCTTTATACACTTCTTTTGCAAAAGCTTTCATAGCATCACTTGTTTTTAATGCTTCTTCAACTTTTTTTGGTAATTCTAATAAAGAAGTTTTTATATCTTTTACTAAATCTAAATTCATTTCTAATTTTTCTGCCATATATAGTCCTAACATAGAAACTAAAACAACTTGAGAAGTATAAGCTTTAGTAGAAGCAACAGCTATTTCTGGTCCAGCATGAGTATATATAGAATGATCTGCTTCTCTTGTAATAGAGCTTCCAATTACATTTGTAAGAGCAATTGTTTTAGCTCCACGTTCTTTACTTAATTTTAAAGCTGCGATTGTATCAGCAGTTTCACCAGATTGTGTCATAAATAAGCAAAGTGTATTTTCATCAACAATAGGATCTCTATATCTAAATTCAGAAGCTATATCAACTTCAACATTTATTCTACATAATTTTTCTAATAATGGTTTTCCAGCAATACCTGCATGCATAGCAGTACCACAAGCGACTATATATATTCTTTTTAGGTTTGATAAATATTCTTTTGTAAAGTTTAATTCATCAAAATCTATTTTTGTATCAACATTAACTTTAGAACCTAAAGTTTCACGAATAGCAGTTGGTTGTTCATATATTTCTTTTAACATGAAATCTTCATAACCATCTTTTTCAGCACTTGACGCATCCCATTCGATTACAGTTACTTTTTTATCTATTTTTTCTAATTTAGAATTATAGAATTCTGCATTATCTCTTGATAAAAATACATATTCATAATCATCTAATAAATAGAAATCTCTAGTAAATGATAATATAGCTGGAATATCTGAACAAATATAGTTTTCTGTTTCAGTTTTTCCAATAACAAGAGGACTATCTTTTCTTGTTACTATCATATTATCAGGGAAGTCTTTACAAATAACTTCTAAAGCATAGCTTCCTTTAAATTCTTTACAAGAATCATAAACAGCTGATAAAAATTTATCTTTTCCTGTCTTTGTACTATTTGTATAATTAAAATGTATTAAGTTTGGTATAACTTCTGTATCTGTTTCAGAGAAGAAAGTATATCCTTTTGATTTTAAGAATTCTCTTAATTCATTATAGTTTTCGATTATTCCATTATGAACAACACTAAAGTTTTTACTGTTATCCATATGAGGATGTGAGTTTTCTTTACAAGGTTTTCCGTGAGTTGCCCATCTTGTATGTGCAATACCAATAGTACCTTCTAAATCATCAATCCCTTCTAAATCATATAAATTTTTAACTCTCCCTTTGTCTTTCATAATTGAAAGAGCATCTTTTTCTATAGTTGAAATACCTGAAGAGTCATAACCTCTGTATTCCAATCTAATTAGTCCATTTATTAATATTGGACTAGCTTTTTTTGTTCCTATGTAACCTACAATTCCACACATAGTAAACCTCCTTTAAAAATATTTATTGGATTAAAAGCTTGCTAAAGAAAGCTTAATTGTATAAGGATTTGTTGTAATATTGCTATTACTTTTTGTCTTATACTATTGACTATAAGCTAAAGCCACTAGAGCATCCGCCGATATTTTTCGATAACCCTAGACCTCGTCGACACAAAATATATTAATATTATAATGTTAATTATTATATAATTAAATAAGATAATAAGTAATAAAATAATAAATAAATAATAAAATTTTATGTTCAGGCGCTAATATAAATTAACTAAGTCTATCACTTTTGTAATTTATTGCAATTCTTTTAATCTGTATATTATATTACACCATAAAACAAAAAGTAGCAAGTACTAAAAATAAAAAAATTAAACACAGGAAAAAACATATTTAAAAATCTTGACCAATCATATTAATGGTGCTACAATTACTACTATTGCAAGTGTAAAATATTAAAGGAGTGATATTTATGAATAAAACACTAGAAATCTTGCGGAACTTAGAATATCTTTTAGTAGGGAATTTAGTTAAACTTTTAACTAGGCATCTTATTTCAGGGACAGTTATATGTATAGCATATTCACAAATAATTAATTTAGGAGTCATAATGCCTACTCAAGGAGGAGTAACTAGTAGTTTGTTTTGCTTATTTGCTATAGTTGGAATTTTAGTACATAAAAATTTTGATAGTTATATTGAAAAATTAGTATTAAAGAAATATGATGAAATCCAATTAATTAAGAAACATAGTGCTGAAATAAGAAGAATCATAATTTACACAAGAGATATAAGGTTAATTGCAGAAGAAAATGCAAAAGAATGTTTTTTGTATATGAGTTTATCTTTTTTTCTGTTAGGAAGTAATATTATGCTTTTATTAGAGAAAATTCCAGGGTTAGATATAATAAATATAGCTAATAATATGATAATTATATTATTAGTTAGTGCTATTATATCAGCAATTATTTCTTTTAAAACAATAAATAAGTATATAAGTTACTATATAAATATTTATGAGTTAAAAGGATATGATGTATATTAAATAAATATTATTCAAAAGGGAGTATTAGAGTAATGCTTCCTTTTTATTGAAAGTTACATAATATTATGGTATAATGTTTTTACAACTATGTAATACAGAAAGAGAGGATATTATGAAACTTTACGAAATTGTACAAGAAAAAGAACGGATACTGCCAGAAAATGTTAGAAAATTTGCGATAGTTCAAGCATTAGTTAGCATTATAATAGCGATAATAGGGCAATACTTATATAACTTTGAAGTGCTAAAAGATGTAAGAATTATGTGGATTATATTTTTTCTAGGTCTAGTAACTACAACCTATTACTATCAAGCTAAATATGAACAGATGGTAGAAGTATTAGCAATTACAAAAGCAAATTCGCTAGAAATTTTTAAAAAGCCAAGAGGAGATGTATTTGTAAGTAAAAAAGGGATAAATTCAAAATGTATTGATTTGGCTTTTGAAAATTTAATATATATATTTACAACATTTCTAATTGTAAGTATATCCATAGTTTCAACAACATCAATATATTTAAATACTAATAGTTCTCAAGAAATATTAGTATATGGACTATTAATAGTATTAATAGTATTAGGAGCGTTATATTCAGCAATTAAGATGTACAAAATATTTGTACAAACATATATGGAAATATATGATCAAACAGGATATATTATAATATCATAGACAAGAGGAGAAAGTAAAAATGGACATAAAGCAAAATATTTATAATATTGAGTGGAATTTGCCGGTAATGTTTGAAAAATTAGGTAGTTATGTAAGAACTGCAGGAGCTATATCTTTTGTGATAGCAACATTAATGATACTAATATCAACATATATCGAAGTGAAAAATGTTGAACTAATAATATTAGGTATATATGCATTATCTGTTGTTATTACAAACTATATTGCATTTAAAAAGTACAATTATAAAGTTGAAAAAAATGTTGATGATAGTCTAGAAGAATTAGAGCGGTGTTTTTTAAGTGGAAATATTAATTCTAAAGGAGTAATAAAATCTCAGAGGAAATGTGTATTTAAAAATATGAAAATAATTCTAAATGTATTAATATGGGATATGGCATATATTTGTGTACTTGCAAACTATTTTTTGAAAGCTCAAGTGCAAAATTATGCTCTAACTGTAATAGTAATTTCTTTAGCACTAGTATCTATATCATTAGTAATAGCTGTTGAAATGAAAAAAATTTCTATTAAATCATTTAAAGAGTTATTCATATATTATGGAAGTGAAGTAGAATGATATCCAATCTGAAAAAGAGTATGTAATATGCTCTTTTTTCTTGTAAAAAAATAGAAAATGTAATATAATAAGCTTGAAGAAATATAATTAAAAAAGGAGGCATAATTATGAGTAAAATAGGAATAATAATTGCTATGGATGAAGAATTAGAACAAATATTACATATTTGTGATGATATAGTAAAAGTAGAAAAAAGAGGAATAGAGTTTATTGATGCACAAATAAAAGGTAAAAACTGTATAATTGCTAAATCAGGTGTAGGTAAAGTAAATGCAGCTAGAACAACTCAAGTTATGATATATGAATTTAATCCAGAATACATAATAAACGTAGGTGTTGCAGGTGGATTAAATGAATCATTAGATATTGGAGATGTAATTATTGCTAAAAGCGTAGTTCAGCATGATTTTGATATAACAGCATTTGGGCATAGTAAAGGATATGTACCTGGAATTGGAAATAATATAGTATGTAATGAAAGCTTATTAAATAAAATTCAAGATATGTTAGATAAAACTTATGAGAGAGAGTATTTAGTAAAATTAGGGATAGTTGCTACAGGTGATATATTTTGCACAGAGATCTGGATGAAAAATAAGATATTTGCTAAATTTAAAGCAGATGTTGTTGATATGGAGTGTGCAGCAGTAGCTCAAATATGTTATTTAGAAAAAATACCTTTTATTGCAATTAGAAGTATTTCAGATATTCCTAATAAGAAAAATGTAGAAACATATGAAAATAATTTGAAATTAGCAGCTAAGAGATGTAGTAATGTATTAAGAGAATTTTTAAATAAATAATTTATAAATAGATATTGACTAAATAGGATAAAAAAGTTAATAATAGAGATATACAAAATGTATGAATTGAAGGGAGAAATTTTATGAGTAAAAAAATTAAAGTTGTTCAATATGGTGCAGGGAAAATGAGTGTATACACTATGAGATACGTATATGAAAAAGGTGCAGAAATAGTTGGTGCTATTGATGTAAACCCAAATGTTATAGGTAAAGATATATCAGAGATTATGGGTGGAGAAGAAAAAGGAGTAAAAGTTGTATCAGTTCAAGATGCAGAAAAAATGCTTTTAGAAACAAAACCAGATATAGCAATAGTTATGACAATGAGTTTAATAAGTGATGTAGAAGATGCACTAATGTTATGTGCTAAATTAGGAATAAATGCAATTACAACATGTGAAGAAGCATTTTATCCAATGAATTCTAATCCAAGTATAACAAAAAGATTAGATGAACTTGCTAAACAAACAAATTGTACAATAACAGGAAGTGGGTATCAAGATATATATTGGGGACAGTTAATATCTAGTATAGCTGGATCTACTCAAACAATTAAAAAAATAAAAGGAAGTTCAAGCTATAATGTAGAAGATTATGGTATAGCACTTGCTAAAGCTCATGGTTCAGGGCTTACTATGGAAGCTTTTGATAAAGAAATTGCTTCTGTTGATAAAATTAGTGATGAAGAAAGACAAGCAATAATAAATAAAGGAGAATATCTGCCATCATATATGTGGAATGTTAATGGATGGTTATGTTCAAAATTAGGACTTACTGTTAAATCACAAACTCAAAAAACAGTACCACAAACATATAATGAAGATATATATTCAAGTACTTTAGAAATGACAGTTAAAGCAGGAGATGCTACTGGAATGAGTGCAGTGGTAACTACTATGACAGAAGAAGGAATAGAAATAGAAAGTGAATGTATTGGTAAAATCTATTCAAAAGAAGATTTTGACAAAAACGAATGGACTGTTATAGGAGAACCAGACACAACATTAGTTATAAATAGACCTGCAACAGTGGAGCTTACTTGTGGTACAGTAGTAAACAGAATACCTGATGTGATAAATGCAAAACCAGGTTATGTACCAACAGAAGAAATTGGTGAATTAAACTATAAAGTTAAAAACTTAGAAGAATATTTAAAATAAACAGTTAATGTAATCGAAAAAAGCAATATCAATAGGTAATTATTTACAATTTCTAATATTGATATTTGCTTTTTTTGAAAAATTATGGTAAAATGTATAGATATATTTAAATCTATTAAAGAAAGGTGAAGATAGATTATGGAAAAAGAAACAACATTTTATGGTTTTATCCCAAAATTAATAAAAGATGTATGGAATAGTATGAAAAGCCTTTTTTCTGCAGATATTGGAGAAGAAGGTATAGATGATAAATTGAATTTAAATGTTTTTTCATCACTAGATCAAAAAACTATAAAAGATGCTCTTTCAGAAGTAGCAAGAGATGAAAAAGATTTAGCAAAAATTACAGAAAAACCTTTAAAAGGAAAAAAGGATTTTAAAGTTCCTGAAAATGAATTAGCAAAAAAAGAACAAGAAGAACAAGTAACAAGACCTAAAACTAGGGAAGAAAATCAACGAACTTAATAAAATGATTAAAAAGTATTGACAAATAAAAATAAAACAGTTATAATAATTTTTGTCAATTAAAAATGGCGAAGTAGCTCAGTTGGCTAGAGCATTCGGTTCATACCCGAAGGGTCATGTGTTCGAATCACATCTTCGCTACCAGTCAAGCTCACATATGTGAGCTATTTTTTTGCTTTTTATGAATAAAAAAGCTACTTTCATAAAAAATAGTGGACTAAAGATATAAAAGTAGTTAAAATATAAAAGTTGGTGAATTTAGAGATAATTCGTCAAAAAATGACTTTGTCATAAGCAATCCCCTAAAAAAACAGCGTCTAATATAGCGCTGTTTTTTGCTTTGTTGTTTTAAATTCTATTTGTTGGATAAAATGTGTATTATTTTTTGTAGTAGTTAAATTAATATGAGAATATTTAGCTATTATTTTTTTAGTTTCCCAAAGACCAAGTCCTGTATGATTTGGTTTACTAGTAACTCCTTTTTTATAAATAGTGTCTAAATTTATATGCTCATCTTTATATGAATTTTCAATTGTTACAATCTGAGTATTTGTAAATAAATCAGTTCTAAATATTACATTTAAAGATTTATTTTCACTTTGAGAACTTGCTTCTATTGCATTATCTAAAAGAATACCAAGAATCTTTGAAAATTCATAAGAGTTCATTCTAAGTTCTGATAAATCTAACAAAAAAGTAAGATCTATATTTAAGTTATGAGAAAGTGCTGTTTCATACTTTTGAGTAAGTAAGTTATATAATCCATCATTATTAATAATATTAGGATTAAGTATATACATATTATTAACTTTTTTAGAATCTTTAACTAAATCTTGATAATATTTTTCTAATCCAGCATAATCTTTTGTAAAAAGATAGCCACCAAGTGTTGTAAGTGTATTATCAAAATCATGTTTAAAACATCTAACACTATCGTGGAGTGTTGTTAATGTCTTATTATATGATTCGGCTGCAGCTAGTTTTTTAGACTGTATAGTTAATTTGAAAATATTATTTAGTACTTGCAATGTAAAAATGAAATATATAGAAAGTGTTACAGAACTAAGTAATGATATGTGTATTGGTAAATAATCAATTAAATAGAACAGTAGTATAGTTTGGATAACTATAGTAATTACACCTAATAATATTTGTAAATAAAATGAAATTTTTGTTTTCAGATCTATATCTTCAACAATATGTACTCGAAATTTAAAATGTTTAAATAAAGCTATAATTAAAAATATAACTGATAATGAAGCTATCATATATGAAACTTTATAAAATGGCACAATGTATAGTAAGTCTAGAGAAGTATTAAAAATAGCAGCAAAAATATTTATAGTTACAACATTTATTAAATTTAATATTAAAACTGATGACAATCCCATAATTGAGTTTTTAAATATGGAAGTTTTAAAAGCCCAAAATGATATTAATATAGCTATTGTATATGAAAATAATATTGTAAATTGTGGTGGAATTATATAAGCATTAACAATAGAACCAAATATTATAAGTAGAGTGGATATCAGTTTATTATTATAAGTTAACTTTAAATTGAAAATAACTTTAGAAAGCATAAGTATTAAAATAATTTCTAAAGAATTTAAAGGAAACAGTAACAGTTCAATTATAAAGTTACCATCAGTAGTTATAGAACTAAATAATGTATTAAGTGTTTCCATGATTTGCAATAACCTCCAATAATTCATTTTTATACTTAGGACCAATTTCACAAGTCGAATTATCTGTAAGTGTTATTAAATTAATAGCAGGTTCAATACTTTTTATTTTATCAATATTAACAATATATGATTTATGTGCACGAACAAAGTTATCAGGTAAAAAAGATTCGATTTTAGTAAAAGAATTATAACTTTCATAATTAATAGATTGTGTATGGAAAACAAGTTTCATTCCATCACGTTTGATATAAAAAATTTCAGACATTTCAATTAAAGTATTTCTACTATCAATTTTCAAATAGTTTTTACTAGCAGTAGAAACATCATTGTATAACCTTAGAATACTATCTTCTAAGCGATCATAAGTTATAGGTTTTGCAATATAATCAAAAGTATTATATTTATACGCAACTAAAGCATATTCTAAGTGTCCAGTCATAAATATTAAATATGCAGATTTGTTTTTCTTTCTAATTTTAGCAGCCAGATCAAGGCCGTTTTTCTCACTTTTAAAATTGATATCTAATAAAATAACATCAACTAAGTTATTGCCCACATAATCTAAAATTTCGTCAAAATTAGATGACTTTAATGAAACTCTTCCATCTAGATTATTTTTTGAAAAAATTTCACCTAATATTTTTTCAAGTTTTTCTAAAATATTAATATTATCATCACAAATAATAAAGTTTAACATAAATTAATCACCTTTCTCATACAATATAAAAAAACGTAGGAACAATTTGACAAATAAAATCAAATTTCCTTAATTTTCCAATTTTAATAACAATATAAAACATAATTGTTTGAATGTCAAGGTAAATAAAAAAAGTAAATGAAAAGAAGGGATAAGATGAAAAATAAAGTAAAGTTAATCTTTGGAATAAGTTTAATAATTTCGAGTTTAATATTTTTAATAATAATTATAAATATCTATATTGGAAAAATAAATAGTGAAAATATTTCGACAGAAAGTATAAGTATTAAATTAGATAAATATAATTTAAGTGAAGTGAGTGATAAAAAAATAAGTTGGGGAATAGGTCGAGCTAAAAATCATGTGCAGCCAGATTTAGGAAATGAAAATAAATTATTAGTAGAAAAATATGAAGGGTATACTATGGGAAGTAATCAAAGTAATAAAATATATTTAACATTTGATGAAGGTTATGAGGCAGGATACACAGAAGAAATATTAAGTGTTTTAAAGGAAAAGGAAGTTACAGCAACTTTTTTTCTTACAGCCCACTATGTTAATACAGAACCTGAATTAGTGGGAAAAATGATAGATGAAGGGCATATAATTGGGAATCACACAGTAAATCACAAAAGTATGCCGGAACTCTCTGTAGAAGAACTAGATAAAGAAATTCTGGATTTACATATTGCAGTTCAAGAAAAATATGGATATAAGATGCAATATCTAAGACCACCTAAAGGAGAATGTAGTGAAAAATCACTTATGCAAACTGAAAAACTAGGTTACACAACAGTTATGTGGTCATTTGCATATGAAGATTGGAATGAAGACAATCAACCATCTAGCGAATATGCTATAGATAAAATAATATCAAACCTGCATAATGGAGCTATAATACTATTACATGGGAATTCAAAAACAAACTCAAAAATATTAGGTGAAGTTATAGATCAAGCTAGAAATATGGGTTATGTTTTTTGTTCATTAGAAGAATTTGAATAGAGAAAAAAGAAAGAATAAAAAAAGAATAAAAAAATGAATAAAAAATAGAAATTAAAAAAACTAAAAATAAGAGTCAAAACTAAAAATGGAGGAAAATGATGAAAAAACACAAAAAAGATAAAATAAATAAAATATTAGAATTTCCAAAAGAGATATATGAAGATATTCCAAAAATAGTAATGATTGGATTTGAAGAAATGGTAATAGAAAATTTTAAAGGGATATTAGAATATGAAGATTTTTTTATTAGAGTAAACACACAAATTGGAATAATTAATATAAATGGATTTAATCTTGTGCTAGAAAATATGACTAATGAAGATATTAAAGTAAAAGGACAAATTGAAAGTTTTGATTTTGAAAGAATAATAGATGAATAAATTTATAACTAAGGTGTGATGAGATGAGTTTTGTAAAAACAATAAGTAATATTAAGGGAAGTGTAAAACTTGAAATAGAAGGATATTACATAGAACGTTTTATTAATATATGCATGAATGAAAGTATTGATATATGGAACTTACAAAGAGAAAGTAATATTGAAATGTCACTTAAATGTCATCTGAAAGATTATAAAAGAATTGTTAAAATATTAAAAAAAGTAAAATGCAAAATGAAAGTAGTAGAAAAAAATGGTATACCATTTATAATAAATAAATATAAAAAAAGAAAAATATTTATACTGTTATTAATTTTAACGATACTCGGAATAATAATATCTTCAGGGTATATATGGAATGTAGAAATAGATATAGAAAACGATTTGGAATTAGAAAATATAGAAAATGATTTAAAAGATTCAGGATTAATAATAGGAATATTAAAAAATAATTTAGATAAAGATAAAGTAATTAATGAAATAAGGTTAAAAAGAGATGATGTAGCATGGATAGGAATTGAAATAGTAGGAACAAATGCTATAGTTAAACTAGTAAAGGCAGAAGAAAAACCAGAAATAGTAGATACAAGTAAGTATTCTAATATAATATCAGAAGTAACAGGAAACATCGAAAAAATAAATGTACAATCTGGAACAGCAAATGTAAAAGAAGGAGATACAATAAAAGAAGGAGATGTATTAGTTAATGGCTGGATGGAAGGAAAATATACAGGAATTAGATATGTAAATGCCATAGCAGAGATAGAAGCAAGAGTGTGGTATACAGAACATATAAATATTCCATATATTGTTCAAGAAAATATAGAAACTGGAAATATAGAAGAACTCTATAGTATTAAAATAAATAATTTTCAAATAAATTTTCATAAAGGGGTTTCAAAATTTGAAATTTATGATACAATGTACCTAGAAAAAAAATTGAAATTATTTTCGGATTTTTACTTACCGATATCTGTTGTAAAGCAACAAAATAAAGAGATAGAACAGCAAGAAAAAATATATACAAAACAAGAGGCAATAGATTTAGGTATAGAGGAAATTGAAAAAAAATTCGAAGAACAAAATCAAGAGGAACCAAATGTGATAAATAAAGTTATAGATATTCACGAAAATCAAACAAGTGTAGATATATTTATTACATATGAAGTTATAGAAAATATAGGAATAAATAAGGAAATAGTATTAGAATAAACTATAGAGATAGACAAAAGAAGAGTAATGTTTTGAAAGGAAGAGTAAGTTATGGAAGAAAGAAGTTTAAGAATAGTAGGTGCAGATAAAACTTTTTTTAATAAATTAAGTAGTACAATAACAAAATTATTAATACCAACACAAATTGGTATTAATGGAATGTTAATATCAATGAAAAGAAATAATTTAATAAAAGCTTTTGAAAATTTAGATACAAAAGACGCAAAAGATACAAATTTTAATAAAGCTGAACTAGAAAAGAAATATGATTTATGTTATGAAGCATATTTAGAATCATTAGATAAATATGTAATGGATACAATATATAAAAAAGTAAAAAATGATTCAGCAAGTGATTTTGAAAAAAATGCACTTTCTAGATATTATGAAGTTACAAGTTTAAAAGAAAGTGAATTTATAGAATATAAAAATAGAAAACAAAAATATTTATTAGAATTAGATAGCCAAAGTATAAAAGTAACAGGAAAAGAAAAATTGATATCTAAATATCAAAAATTCTATATTAAAAAAATGGATTCACTATATAAAGCAATATTAAAAAATTACTCAATCAAAGTAGCAGATAATACAAATGCATATGAAAATGCAAAAGATTGGGTATATGTTAAAATATTCTACACACTAGATGAATATATTCAAACAATATTAGCGACAAAAGTAGAAATGAATTATGATGAAAATATAAAAACATATATATCAGATTACGAAAGATATGAAACATATCTAGTAGGTAAATTAGATGGAAGAGATACAATTGAAAAAAACATGGTATTACTAGGACTAAGCAGAAAATTATTTACACACAGCCTTCCACTAATAGTTGCAGAACAATGTTATGAAAAACTTTTAAATGATGCAAGAATATTATTGCAAGATACAAAGATTGCTGCAAAAAGAGAAAAAATATATACAATGTTAATTAATTTAATAGAAGACTATAATATAAAACTATTATCAGGAAAAGTATATTGGGATTCGTCTAGTAAAAGAGATGAATATAAAGCTTTTTGGAATGAATATAAACAAATTAGTAAATTAAAAGAATCTAATTTTGTAGAATATATAAAACAAAAAGAAGTAATATTTATGAAAAGTGAATTGAAAAATTTAGTAAATACAAAAATTGATTATACAAAATTAATTAAATACTACAAAAGGAGATTAGTTGATTATGGAGTTATGAAACAATTAAATAACTCATGTACAACATTAGATGGTAAATTTATTAAAAATAAGGAAATAAAAGAAAATGTATGAAATTGTATACGAAAATCTAGAAGAAAATAAAGAATTTGAAAACATAATAATAAAGACATTAAATAAGTGTTTCGAAATAGAAAATATAAGTGAAGATTTATGGTATGTAAATATTGTTTTAACAAATCCAAAATATATACAACTAATAAACAAAGAATATAGGGGTATAGATAAAGAAACAGATGTACTTTCTTTTCCTATGTATAGTAAAGAAGAGTTAAGTAAAGAGCTTAGCTCTTCTAAGCTAAGTCTAGGTAATGAATATATTTTAGGAGATATATTAATTTCAATAGAAAAAGTCGAAGAACAAGCTAAAGAATATGGGCATAGTTTCGAAAGAGAATTAAGCTATATGTTAGTTCATGGTTTCTATCATTTAATGGGATATGACCACATGGAAGAAGACGAAAAATTAGAAATGAGAAAAAAAGAAGAAAATATATTAGAAAAACTTAAACTAATTAGATAGGAGGTTTTTTGAATGGAAAAACATAGTAAAAAATCTAAAACCAAATTATTAATATTTGTATTGATTTTACTAATATTATCAGGTGGAGCTTTTTTAGGGTACAAGATTATGAATGACAAACAAGAAGTAGCAAATACTGAAGTTCCAGAAAATAATGTGTTAGTAGGAGAAGCGGCAGAAGTAAAACAAGTCCAAATTTTTAATGGGAATGATAGACCAATAGCAGTAATGCTTGATAATAATAGTAGTAGTTGGCCACACTCTGGTATTCAAGATGCATATTTAGTATATGAAATAATAGTTGAAGGTGGAGAAACTAGATTAATGGCACTATTTAAAGGTGAAGATGTAGAAAAAATAGGTTCTGTTAGAAGTGCTAGACATTATTTCTTAGATTACGCTATGGAAAATGATGCAATATTTGCACATTTTGGTCAAAGCCCACAAGCAGAGAGCGATATATCAAGATTTAATATAAATAACATAAGTGGAATATTAGAAGATGGTACTACTTTTTGGAGAGTAACTAATAAATACGCGCCACATAACGCAGTAACAAGTACCAAAAATCTATTAGAATCAGCTAAAAGTAAAGGATATAGAACAACATCTACAGATGATAGTGTGTTAAATTATGTAACAGATGAAGTTTTACTAGATGATGGAGTAGGTGCAATATCTGTAACAATACCACATTCAGATTTACAAACAGTAAAATATGTATATAATGAAGAAACAAAGCTATATGAAAGATATGCAAGAGGGAAAGTTCAAAATGATGAATTAACAAGTGATATAATAACTACTAAAAATATAATAATATCATTTGCAGATAATTATACATTACCAAATGAAAGTGTATCAGGTAGACAAGGCTTAGAAAATATTGGGACTTCTGAAGGTTACTACATTACAAATGGTAAAGCAATTAAAATAACAGTTGAAAAAAGTTCAAGATCAAGTAAAACTATATATAAGGATTTAAATGGAAATGAAATAGATGTAAATGATGGAAATACATTTATAAATATATGTCCAGAAGGGACTGATATAATATTAGAAAAACCAGTAGAAGTAAATCCAGATTCATACCCGAATAATGAAGTTTAGAAAGAAGGAAATTAAAATGAATATATATGATACAGCTAACAGACTAGCTCAAGAAATTAAACAATCAGAAGAATATGTGAACTATAAAATGGCAAAACAAGCTATAGTAATAAATTCTAGCTTAAAAGAGCAGATTCAAGAATTTGATAAATTAAGATATGAAACACAAATGGAAATGATGCAAACAGGAAAACAAGATGAAGAAAAGATGAAATTAGTTCAAGAAAAGTATATGGAATTATTAGAAATCTCAGAAGCAAGAACTTTTTTTGAAGCAGAAACTAAGTTTAATATAATAATTGCAGATGTTAATAAGATTATTGGAGAAGCAGTTAGAGATGTTATGTAATAAGCAAAGAAATAAAAATATATAATATAGATTAAAAATAAAAAAATAAACAAAAATAATAAAATAAATAAAAAGGAAAAACTCAGAAGCTAAACTTCTGAGTTTTTGTCATCTAAAAGCATATTTAATATATTAGGATAAATAGTATTAGCATTTTTGTTCCAATTATCAACTATTTTTTTTGCTATATCTCTCGAACCTGCATGAGTTTTAACCTCGAAGACAGATTCATTATTCTCAACAATTTTACATCTTATTATATAATTTTGCTCATCTTTTGGAATGAATTCTGCAACAATAGAAGATTCTTCTTCAATAGAAGAAAATACATCTTTAAAATTACTATCAGCTTTTAATTTCACGATCCCTGGTAATGCATCTTTTGTTAAAGAATATGCATTAAGCCCCTCAGAAGTTATTTTTACAACTGTTTCTTCTTCTTTGGTGTAACTAACCACTAATTTAGAGTCTATTAAATCAATTAATAGCTGCTTGAAAAAAAAGTAATTAATATCATTAATTGAAGATATTATTTTAAATAAATCATCATATTTAATATCTTCTTTATTAATATTCTCTTTAATTTGCTTTAAAATATATAATATTAAAACTTTATTTTCAGCCAAAGCGGTAGTATTATTTAAATCTAGATTCATAAATAGCACTCCTTACCTTGATTTTTTAAAATTATATCATATAAAAAAGTAAAAGTAAAGAGAAAAATTATGTGAATATTTTGTAAAAAAAATATGTTTAAAAAATGAAGAAAATTGTAGAAAAACATTGAAAGAAAATAGTATTTATGATAGATTTAAGGGGAGAAAAATTATACAAAAGTAAGGAGAAAAACTATGAAAGAAACAACAAGAAAAGTAGAACAAAATCTACTAAAAAAAGAACAAGGTATAACATTAGTAGCACTAGTAGTAACAATAATAGCATTACTAATTATATCTGCAGTAGCAATAAGTTTTGGAGTAGAAGGAGGTGTAGTAGATCAAGCAATAACAGCAGAAGAAGAAACAATAATTGGAGAAGAAAAAGAAAAAATTCTTTTAGCATATCAAGGAGCAGAGTTAGATTATCAAATTGAAAAAAATGGATTGACTTTAAAAGATTTTGAAACAAATTTAGCCCCATATATTGAAGAAGGTACAGTTGAATTAGAAGCTGTATCTAAAAGTGATATACCAGAAGGTGCAAATATATTAGTTGAAAGAAATAATCCGACAGCTGAATATGCTAAAGTAACATATATTGAAACAGGACATATATATTATGTTGAATTAATTCCAGAATATGTTGACCCAGATGCAGAAACATATGAAATTAAATATATAAGTGAAAAATCAGATGGTACAGAAGAAACAGTAACACACGTAAAACAAGAAGGTGCACCATATGAAGTACAACATATTAGTAATGTAGATGGATTAACAAGTTCAAAGCAAGGATATACATTTGGTGGATGGAGTACATCAAAAGGTGGAACATCACAATATGCACCAGGTAGTGTATATAATGATAATAGTAGTTTAACACTTTATGCTGTATGGATTGCAGATTATACAATAACATATGATGCAAACGGTGGAGAAAATGCACCAGAAGAAGGTAAAAAGCCACATGAAATGTCATATAATATATCAAGTGAAAAACCTACAAGAACAGGATATTCTTTTGCAGGTTGGAGTACAACTAGAAATGGAAGTATAGAGTATACTGGTGGGGAAACATATGAAACAAATGCAGATTTAACATTATATGCTGTATGGAATCAAGATGCAGTAATTACATATAACCCAAATGGTGGAACAGGTAATGAAGTAACAGAAAACAAAAAATATGGTGAAACATATACAATAGCCGAAAATACATTTATAAGAGAAAACTATATATTTGAAGGTTGGAGTACAACTGATACTGGAACAGTAGAATATACAGTAGGACAAGAATATACAGAAAATAGTAGTTTAACACTTTATGCTGTATGGAAAGAAGAATTAAAAGTAACATATAACCCAAATGGTGGAGATGGAGAAGTTGTAGTTGAAAATAAAAACTATGATGAAACATATACTATAGCAGGAAATACATTTACAAGAGAAAACTATATATTTGATGGATGGAGTACAACAGATACTGGAACAGTAGAATATACAGTAGGACAAGAATATACAGAAAATAGTAGTTTAACACTTTATGCTGTATGGAAAGAAGAATTAAAAGTAACATATAACCCAAATGGTGGAGATGGAGAAGTTGTAGTTGAAAATAAAAACTATGGTGAAACATACACTATTTCAAGTACTATACCAACAAGAGCAGGATTTGATTTTACTGGGTGGAGTACATCTGCAACAGGAGCAGTAGAATATACAGCAGGACAAGAATATACAGAAGATAGTAGTTTAACACTGTATGCAGTATGGGGAACACAAGAATATGTAATTACATATGATGCAAATGGTGGAGAAAATGCTCCAGCTTCAGTAATAAAAGAAAGTGATGTAACATATATAATTACAAGTGATGAACCAACATATTCAGGTTTTGCATTTTTAGGATGGAGTGAGACTTCAGATGGATCTGTAACATATGTAGCAGGTGATGAATATACAGAAAACAGTAGTTTAACACTATATGCTGTATGGAGTGAACAATATTATTTAGTTGATGGAACAACATATGCTCCAACATTAGAACAAGCATTAGCTATAGCTAATCAAACAGGGTCAACTATAGAGGTGTTAAGAAATGTTACAGATAAAAGTCAAGTTATAAATGTAGGTAAAGAAGTAACACTTAATTTAGGTGAATTTAGAATTACGCTAGATAAAACAATTACAATAGCTGAAGCAGGAAACCTTACAATTTTAGGTGTTCAAGGTAATGGACAAAATGCAGCTATAGAAAATAATACAGGAGTTGCAATTGAAAATAACGGAATTTTAAATATAGGGCAAGATGATGGAAACTTAAGTAGTTATGCTCCAAGAATTTCTGGAACAACTAGAGGTTTAGTTACAACTAGTGGAACAACGTACTTCAATGATGGTGAGATAGAAGGTGATACTGCAATAGAAGGTGATGTAATAGTTCCAGATACATTAGCTGCTAGATCAACAGTTGATGGAACAAGAGAGATTGTTAGAATAAGTAGTTTAGGTGATGCAGTTGCACGTGTGGGATATAATTATTTCTCAACAATCCAAGCAGCAGTTGATTCAATAGAAGAAGGTATAGAAGGTGATATAGAAAGAACGATAACTACAATACCGAGTCTAAAAAATGACGATTATGGATTTGAATATATAGATGGTAAGCTTGTATCAGAAACAATTACAGAATTAGGAAATGTAGCTCATGCATGCATTGAAATAGACCTTACAGAATATTCAAGTGATGAAGAATGTACTTTGAAAGTAAATTTAACATCACCGTATTCTTATAGAAATTCTAAAAGTATATATGTAGATGATACTAGTAGTGAAAATAGATTACTTAGTTCGTATAGTAATTTTTCTGACTATAATGTTTCTAAAATATTAACTGGTGGAGAAGTGTATTATTTACATTTAAAATATAGTAAGATACAAGAAAATAATGTAGAGAACAATGGATTGACAATAAATTCTATATCCATAAATGAAGAAAATATAAACTTAAATGAGATGACTATAATAAAAGAAACAATTAACCAAAAAAGCAGCTCAGATGTACCGCAAGTTATTAAGTTGTTGACTAATGTTTCAACAGTGACACAAGAAAATTTGAATATTAATAGTAAAAATATTATCATTGATTTAGATGGAAAACAATTAGAATTGAATAGCTCTATAATTAATGAAGGAAAATTAGAAATTATAGATTCTTCAATCCAAAAGTTAGGAACAGTACAGTTTACAGAGTCAGGAACAAGCAGTCAATATAAAGTAGGTATACTAAATAAAGGAGAATTAAAAATATCAGTAGATTTGGAAGCTGTGGCAGAATATTTTATTGTAATAAAAAACGAAGAAATGTCTAAGTTTTATTTAGAGGATGGAAACAGTATATCTTCAACAGCAACATACGGAAATATATTAAGGAATTACGGAAATTCAAATGTTAAATTAGTAGGCGAAAACATAAATATAATACAACAGGGTACTTCTGCAATATATTCATCAGGAAAAACAAATCTTGAAATTATAGGTTGTAATGTATCAGCAAAAACAAAAGATATATTAAATGTAGGTAATGTTACAGTGAAAGTATCTAATATTGAGATTGGAGAAATATATAATAGTGTAAATTCAAAATTAGAATTGAATGGTCAAAATAGTGTAAATAATATATACAATTCGGATAATACAATTTTAAATATCTATGGTGACATAGTAAGTCAAGGAAGTATATACAATGAAGATAGTGTAGAGATTAATATATCAGGAAATCTGATTAGTAGTTCTGAATGTGCTATACATAATGAGGATTATGCCAAAATAAATTTTATAGAAGGTATAGTACAAGGCAATAACAATGGTATAAAAATGAATATAAATTCAGAATTAATAATAGGTACAAAAGATAGCCAAATTGAATTAAATACCTTACAAATAGTAGGAGTACAGGGAATAGGAATTGATAATAGTTTAAATGGCAAAATATACTTTTATGGTGGAATAATAAAAGGTAAAGAAATGTCAATAGAAGGAACAATAACAGATGTAGAAGATAATTATACAGTAATCAAAAAATTAGATGAGCAAAATGATAATATAGCATATTTAGGCATAGATGAAATCGCACAAATAGGTGAAACAAAATTTGAATCTTTAGTAGCCGCAGTTGAAAGTGTTGGAGAAAATGTAACTGAAGAAATAACAATTCAAATGATACAAAATAGCATAAATCTGCATGAAATAAATTTTGGAGACAAAAGAATAATAATAGACTTAAATGGTAAGAAAATAGAGAGCTATGAAAGTCTACTTAATCAAAATGAATTAAAGATAATAGATACATCAATAGATAAAAGTGGAGAGATTGAATTTGTGAAAATTGGAAAATCACTATCAGAACAAAGTAGTGGTATAATAAATACAGGTACACTAGAAATCTCAACAAAAGTAAAAATGGAAACTATGTATACAAGAGTAATTGTAAATGAAGGAACTGGAAATATAAAAATAAAAGAGGGAAGTGAAATTATAGGTGCTGGATATGGTATATATAGTAAAAGTACAGGTACAATTGAACTATTAGGAGGTATTATAGATATTAATGTAGATAGCTCTGAATTTAAGATAGCTGCAAGTTATCTTAGAAGTTCTGGTATATATAATGGAGATGAAGGAACAATAGTTATTAGTTCCGGTACAATAAGATGTCAAAATACTACAATTGATTCTAAAGATGAGGATCTGTATGCTTATGGGATATTTAATGCTGCAAATGGAAAAGTTGAGTTTATAGATGGAAATATTGAAATTATAAATAGTACACAGGGCAGTACTAAATATGATTATGATGATTTGAACAGTTATGGGATATATAATTATAGTACAGGAGAGATAAAAATTCTCAATGGTAATATTCAAGTAAATGAGATATACAATAAAAATTATGATGATATAAGAAGTTATGCTATATATAATTATCAAACAGCAAATGTAGAAATAAATGGAGGTATAATAGATGGAACAGAGTATGGTATATATAACTATGGAGGAGGAAGCATAAAAATTAATGGAGGAACTATAAGCTGTGGTAATATATCTAGTATTACTGAATATGCAATATATAATAGGTCTATAGGGACAATAGAAATGTCTGGAGGAATAATAAAAAATACTCAATATGGAGTATTTAGTGAAGGAACAAATGTTATAATAAAAGGTGGAGAAATAAATAATGTAAGTTATGCCGTGCATAATGAAAAATCGGGAAATATTTTGATAGAAATGTTAAATATAAATGATGCATATGTAGGTATACAAAATATGGCTGGAGGAAGTATAGATATAAAAAATATAGAAATAAAGGCAATTAGTAGTTCGTCTACAGGTGTATTAAATAATTCTACTGGTATAATAAATATGTTGAATGGGAATATAGATGTAAGAACAACAGGAATTGACAATAAAACTACAGGAACAGTTAATATAGTAAATGGAAAAATAATAGGTCTTTATGCAGGTATAAATAATCGAGCAACAGGTATAGTGAATATAGGAACACAAAATATAGAAGGCATAGGAGAAGTTAATATTGAAACACCAGAAATTAAAAGTGATCAATATGGGGTATATAACTCAAATTTAGGAGTGATAAATTTTTATGATGGAATAATAAAAGGAAAAGATGATACAATCAGTGGTACAGTGACTAATATAGAAGAAAATTACAGTATAATAAAAGGAACAGATGAAGAATATAAATATATGCATTTAGGAGAAGTTTTTCCAGTTCAAATAGGAGAGATAAAATATAAATCACTAGATGAAGCAATAGCAACAATACAAGAAGGGAAGCAAGAATATACAACAATAACAATGATAGAAAATCAAGTAGATTTGAAAGTAGATGATTTGGTACTTGGTAATAGAAAAATAATATTAGATTTAAATGGTAAAGTTCTAGAAGTTTCAAGGAAAATAATTAAAACAACAGATTTAATTATAACTGATACTAGTTTAGAAAAAACTGGAGAACTAATATCTAATGGGAGTGGAGCTAATGAATATAATTTATTTGTAGGAATACAAAATCTAGGAACATTAGAAATCAAAACTAAGGTAACATTAAATAATAGTTATGGCGCATTAATCAAGAATGAGGAAAATTCCCAAGTGAGTATAACTTCTGGTGGAGTATTATCTGTAGGTGGTTATTATACTTATGCTATATACAATACAGCAGGAACAGTTATAGTAGATGATGGGGATATAGAAAGTGGCTGGTGGTCAATTCATAATGAATCAGGAATCGTAGATATAAGTGATGCAATAGTAAATGGAGAGTTGGTAAGTAATGCAGGAACTATTAATATAATGAATTCAATAGTACATCGAATTAGTAATCAATCTGGAGAATTAAATATAGGAACAGGAGAACTTTATTTGATATATAGTTCTGGTGGAACAGTAAATTTGAATGGAGCTACAGTTCAACAAATTTATAATTATGATGGAATAATGAATTTTAGTTTAGGAACAATAACTACAAGTTTACAAAATACCGGAGACTCTATTCTAAATATGACAGGAGGAAGTATTGAAACAGGAGGGATTACTAATAATAAAGAAGGTATAATAAATGTATTAGGGGGAACTATAAATGGAAATGTTGGTATAACTAATAAAGGAGGGATAGTAAATATAGGAAAGAAAAATACAGAAGAAGAACATGGGGTTAATATAGAAAATCCGAGTATACAGGGGTATAAATATGGTATAGAAAATAGTGGAGGTACTCTTAATTTTTATGATGGAATAATAAAAGGAAGAACTCAAAGTATAAGTGGACCAGTTGCAAGTATCGAAGATGGATATAATATTATTAATAGCGAATTAGATGGATATAAGCAATCATACTTAGGTGAATCATATGCGGTTGAAGTAGGAAATGTTAGATTTAAAACAATGGAATTAGCAATAAATTCTATTGAAGAAGGTAATACAGAATTTGAAACAATGCGCGTTATAGAAGATATTGTAGATATAGAAGAAGGAGAGATAGATTTTGGTAATAGAAAGATAATATTAGATTTAAATGGATATACAGTTAGTTATGCAAAAACATATATTAACACTAGCGAAATGCAAATAATTGATTTAAGCTTAGAAAAGACTGGTGAGCTTATGTTTAATAAATTAGGCACTAGTCAGGAGATATTTGTAGGTATAAAAAATACAGGTATTTTAAATATTTCTACAACAATAAATATGTTGAATGAATATAATACAGCAATAAGAAATGAAGGAACAGGTAGTGTTGAAATAAAAGAAAATTCAAAAATAACTAGTAAAGGATATATTATCCAAAATGAAGATAGTGGTAATGTTAGTGTAAAAGAAACTACTTTAGAAAATACGGGGGACTATATTAATAATTCAATATACAATAATAGTACTGGGACAGTTGAAATTGTTGGAGGAAGCATAAAAGGAGTTGGAGATAGAGCAGTAACAGCAATAAGTAACAATGCTGATGGTTCAATTGTAACAAATGGAGTAAGGATAGATATTATTTCTCATTATAAAGCAATTGGGATAGCTAATTATTCCATAAATAAAATTGATATAAATGACACTGAAATTAAGATATATCTATATGGTGGAAGTAATACAGTAATAGATGCAACTGGAATAGATAATGATATAGGAGAAGTAAATATAACTAATGGTAAAATAGAAATTTTCGCAGCTGAAAATTGCTATGCAATTAATAATGATATTGGGAGAATTACTGTTAATGGAACAGAACTTGATGTTGAATCAGTGAGTTCTATAAAACAAGGAATTACTAGTAGTTATGGCGTATATAATGGAGGAACAATTGATATAAATGACATTAAAATTGTAGCTACAAGTGATACATCGACAGATAGTATTAGGCATTATAGCTACGGGATATATAATAAACAAGGTGGAACACTTAATTTTGAATCCGGAACAATAAAGAGTGAGAATAAAAAGAATACGGGATATGCTATATATAATAAAGGAAACTTAGAATATGAAGGTGGAACAATGACTGATAGTAACAGCGGAATTTATAATGTAGAATCAGGAATTGCAAATTTAAGTGGAGGTATTATAGATTCAACGATATATAATGGTTATGGCGCACAAATTAACATTTTAGATAATGCACTTATAAATTCTAAGATAACTAACAATGGTAATAGTATTGTAAATATTTCAGGTGGAGTAGTAGACTTAGTAAAAGAAGAAAGTAGTCAAGTTAATACAGCAGCAATAATTAATGAGGGAGAAGGAACAATTAATATAAGTGGTGGAATAGTAAGGAATGAAGGTAATGAATTCGATCACGGAGTGCATAATTATACTACAGGAACAGTAAATATAAGAGGTGGAAATATAGAATGTAGTGGAATTGCTGTATATAATGAAGAAACAGGAAATATTAAAATAGGAACATCAGGAGGAGAAATTAATAAAAAGTCACCTATAATTTCAGGAGATATCTATGCTGTAAGTAACTTAAATGGGATACTTCAATTTTATGATGGTATTATAAAAGGGAAAACAAATACATATCATGGTGAAATAACAGAGATAGAATCTGGATACCAATTAAGAGAAGAAATAGTAGGAGAATACGAAGAAGGGACTTTAGTACCAGTCGGAGGAGAAATATTTGTAGCTTCAATTGGAAGTGTAAACTATACATCTTTACAAGATGCAATATTTGCAAGTATAGAAGGAGACACAATACTGTTATTAGAAGACATAATATTAGATAACGGAACATTAGGAATAGATGCAGATAAAAAGGTTAAAATAAATTTAAATGGAAATAAAATAACAGCAGACTCAGTAGGAACAATAATAAATGCAGGAGAATTACAATTAGTAGACACAAGTACAGCAGGAACAGGAAGTGTAGAAAACACAGTAGGAGTAGCAATAACAAATACAGGAAAATTAACATTAGGAGAAGATGACGGAACTGTAAATGTAAATGCACCACAAATAATAGGAACAACAAAAGGAATAGAAAGTACAGGAACAATATTCTTCTATGACGGATTTGTAAAAGGAAATATAGCAATAGAAGGAAATGTAGATGGTATTGTGGCAGGGTATACAATTGTAGAAACTGATGAAGACGGAAAGAAAAAGAAAACATTGCAAAACTAAAAAGATAAAGTAGTAGTAAAAATAGTTTATATAAAAAAGTGAGGTAAAAGTTTTAAAACTTTAACCTCACTTTTTTAGTTATGTACATAAAGATTGAATTAGGTAAGTATAAAAAAATATGATATAAATAAATTAAAAAGTAATTAATTTATTTTAAGAAGTATAATAAAAATGATAAATTATGTGAATATTTTGTGGAAAAAATATGTTTAAAAAATGAAGAAAATTGTAGAAAAACATTGAAAGAAAATAGTATTTATGATAGATTTAAGGGGAGAAAAATTATACAAAAGTAAGGAGAAAAACTATGAAAGAAACAACAAGAAAAGTAGAACAAAATCTACTAAAAAAAGAACAAGGTATAACATTAGTAGCACTAGTAGTAACAATAATAGCATTACTAATTATATCTGCAGTAGCAATAAGTTTTGGAGTAGAAGGAGGTGTAGTAGATCAAGCAATAACAGCAGAAGAAGAAACAATAATTGGAGAAGAAAAAGAAAAAATTCTTTTAGCATATCAAGGAGCAGAGTTAGATTATCAAATTGAAAAAAATGGATTGACTTTAAAAGATTTTGAAACAAATTTAGCCCCATATATTGAAGAAGGTACAGTTGAATTAGAAGCTGTATCTAAAAGTGATATACCAGAAGGTGCAAATATATTAGTTGAAAGAAATAATCCGACAGCTGAATATGCTAAAGTAACATATATTGAAACAGGACATATATATTATGTTGAATTAATTCCAGAATATGTTGACCCAGATGCAGAAACATATGAAATTAAATATATAAGTGAAAAATCAGATGGTACAGAAGAAACAGTAACACACGTAAAACAAGAAGGTGCACCATATGAAGTACAACATATTAGTAATGTAGATGGATTAACAAGTTCAAAGCAAGGATATACATTTGGTGGATGGAGTACATCAAAAGGTGGAACATCACAATATGCACCAGGTAGTGTATATAATGATAATAGTAGTTTAACACTTTATGCTGTATGGATTGCAGATTATACAATAACATATGATGCAAACGGTGGAGAAAATGCACCAGAAGAAGGTAAAAAGCCACATGAAATGTCATATAATATATCAAGTGAAAAACCTACAAGAACAGGATATTCTTTTGCAGGTTGGAGTACAACTAGAAATGGAAGTATAGAGTATACTGGTGGGGAAACATATGAAACAAATGCAGATTTAACATTATATGCTGTATGGAATCAAGATGCAGTAATTACATATAACCCAAATGGTGGAACAGGTAATGAAGTAACAGAAAACAAAAAATATGGTGAAACATATACAATAGCCGAAAATACATTTATAAGAGAAAACTATATATTTGAAGGTTGGAGTACAACTGATACTGGAACAGTAGAATATACAGTAGGACAAGAATATACAGAAAATAGTAGTTTAACACTTTATGCTGTATGGAAAGAAGAATTAAAAGTAACATATAACCCAAATGGTGGAGATGGAGAAGTTGTAGTTGAAAATAAAAACTATGATGAAACATATACTATAGCAGGAAATACATTTACAAGAGAAAACTATATATTTGATGGATGGAGTACAACAGATACTGGAACAGTAGAATATACAGTAGGACAAGAATATACAGAAAATAGTAGTTTAACACTTTATGCTGTATGGAAAGAAGAATTAAAAGTAACATATAACCCAAATGGTGGAGATGGAGAAGTTGTAGTTGAAAATAAAAACTATGGTGAAACATACACTATTTCAAGTACTATACCAACAAGAGCAGGATTTGATTTTACTGGGTGGAGTACATCTGCAACAGGAGCAGTAGAATATACAGCAGGACAAGAATATACAGAAGATAGTAGTTTAACACTGTATGCAGTATGGGGAACACAAGAATATGTAATTACATATGATGCAAATGGTGGAGAAAATGCTCCAGCTTCAGTAATAAAAGAAAGTGATGTAACATATATAATTACAAGTGATGAACCAACATATTCAGGTTTTGCATTTTTAGGATGGAGTGAGACTTCAGATGGATCTGTAACATATGTAGCAGGTGATGAATATACAGAAAACAGTAGTTTAACACTATATGCTGTATGGAGTGAACAATATTATTTAGTTGATGGAACAACATATGCTCCAACATTAGAACAAGCATTAGCTATAGCTAATCAAACAGGGTCAACTATAGAGGTGTTAAGAAATGTTACAGATAAAAGTCAAGTTATAAATGTAGGTAAAGAAGTAACACTTAATTTAGGTGAATTTAGAATTACGCTAGATAAAACAATTACAATAGCTGAAGCAGGAAACCTTACAATTTTAGGTGTTCAAGGTAATGGACAAAATGCAGCTATAGAAAATAATACAGGAGTTGCAATTGAAAATAACGGAATTTTAAATATAGGGCAAGATGATGGAAACTTAAGTAGTTATGCTCCAAGAATTTCTGGAACAACTAGAGGTTTAGTTACAACTAGTGGAACAACTAATTTTTATGATGGTGAAATTGAAGGTGATACTGCAATAGAAGGTGATGTAATTGTTCCAGATACATTAGCAGCTAGATCAACAGTTGATGGAACAAGGGAGACTGTTAGAATAAGTAGTTTAGGTGATGCAGTGGCAAGGGTTGGATATAATTATTATTCTACAATTCAAGAAGCTGTTAATACAGTTGAAACTGGAACACAAGAAGATGCTGAACGCGAAATAACAATAGAACCAATAATAGTAGATGGTGAGAATAAATTTATATATGAAGATGGTGCATTAAAAACAGAAGCAATAGATGAAGCAATTCAAAATGATTACGGTGTGGTTGATATTTATGATAAGGTGGCAAAGTTATCTATAAGAGTTGATTTAACACAATATTCATCAGATGAGATAAATACACTAAAATTTAATTTTTATACAACAAATAGCGAAGGCGGAGTATTTATTTCAAAGGGAAATGACATTTCAGATAATGGCCCTACTAGTAGTAATATGATTTTCTGGCATTTTACTGAGAGTGTAGAAAATGATTACAGCGTAGAATTGGAAGGTGGGAGAGTAATATATTTTAATATATGGTATTTCACTGTATATTCACCTGATTATATGCCGGGAGGAATAATTATAGCGAATATGAGATTAAACGATGAGATGGTCAGCTTAACAGAAGAAACAACTGTTGTAGATACTTTTAAAAAGAATCTTCCACCGAATACTCCAACAAAAATAAGTATTTTAACAAATATATCAACAGTAGCACAAGAACAGTTAATTATTGGTAATAGAAATATTATTTTAGATTTAGATGGAAAACAATTAAGTGTAAATGATCCAATATACAATGAAGGAAAACTAGAGATTTTAGATACATCAATTGAACGTACAGGTAACATAGAATTTACAGAAATAGGATCATCAACTGAATATACAAATGGAATACTAAATGAAGGAGAGTTGATTATTTCAACACATATTAAAACTGGTGCGAATAGAAATATATTGATAAGGAATAGAGATTTAGCTATACTAGAGTTGAAAAGCGGAGCAAGGCTTGAATCTTCTGGGGGAGCTAATTTAATGAAAAATTCAGGAAGTTCAGTTGTTAAAATGATAGAGGAAAATATAAATATTACTCAAACAGGCAATACAGCAATTTATGTGGAAGGAAATAGTAGTCTAGAGTTAAATGATATTAATATTTCAGCAGATGAAGTTGAAATCATGTTTTTTAGTAGTGGAAATTTAAAAATATCAAATATGGGTCTCAAAGAAATAAGATGTCATAATGCAGCTAAGGTGGAACTTTCGGGGGAAAATGAAATTGATAAAATTACCAATGATTCGTATTCAACAATTAATATATCAGGAAATTTAAATATTACAGATGATTTAGTTAATAAATATAATGCTACAGTAAACATACTAAGTGGTAATGTTAAAGGAGAGATAAATCTAGAAGGAAGCTCGATATTAAATGTTTTTGAAGGGAATATAGAAAGTTCAATAAATGGAGTAGACAGTTCAATAATAAATATACTTGCAGGAAAAATAGGAAGAATCGTAATTGGAGATAGTGCAATATTAAAAATAGGTGAGAAGGATGGAGTTTTAGATATTACTAAACCAGAGATAGGAACGAATCAATCTTACGGTGTTTCAAGTACGGGAGACTCGAAAATATATTTTTATGATGGGATTATAAAAGGGAAAACAGCCGCTGTATTGGGTGGTATAGAAGAAATAGAATCGAACTATGAACTTATCCAAAATTTAGATGCAGAAAATAATAAGATTGTTTATTTAGGGAATAATGAAATAGCACAAATAGGTGAAAAAAAATTCAACTCATTAAAAAAAGCAATTGATAGTATTGAAGAAAATAACACTGAACCTATAACTATTCAAATGATTAATGAACATATAAATATATATGAAATAGATATAAGTAATAAAAAAATAGTATTAGATTTAAATGGTAAAAAAATAGAAAATATAGGAAAAATAAGAAATAGAGGAGAACTACAAATTATAGATACTTCAGTAGATAATATAGGGATGTTAAAAAGTATTAGATCTGGAAGTAGCAATAGTGAGTTGTTTGCTGGAATAATAAATACAGGATTATTGGAAGTGGCAGCAAATATACAAACAGAGGGTTATTATGAAATAGTAGTGAAAAATGAAGAAAATGGTATAGTGAAAGTATTAGAAGAAGCTAAAATATCATATGGGAAATATGGTGTATATAACGAAGGAACTGGAAAGGTTGAAATAATAGGGGGGACTCTAGAGGAAAATGAATATGGGATATATAATGCAGGAACTGGCGAAATCCATATGTTAAGTGGAAAAATAAGGAGTACATCATATCGTAATAGTTATGGAATATATAATAAGAGTACAGGGATAGTAAAAATAGAGGATGGTGAGTTGACTTTTGAAACTAGCTCTTCGGGTGGTTGTAAAGTAATAGTTAACGAAAAAGCGGGGACAGTAGAAATAAATGGAGGAATATTTAATTCTGATGGTACAGGAGTAGAGAATTATCAAGGTGGTACATTGATAATGTCAAATGGAAATATTACTTCTAAAACTGGTATTTATAACTTTGGAATAGCAAATATCAGAAAAGGAACAATAAATGGAGCTACAGGAATAAATAATAGACCTGGAGGTGTTGTGAATATAGGAATCAAAAATACAGAGAGTGATACGGTAGTAGATAGAGAAATTCCTAAGATATCAGGTACAACTTATGGAATTCAGAATGAAAATGCTACGGTGAATTTTTATGATGGAATATTAGAGGGAAGAACAGATAGTGTACTAGGATCGATATCAAATATAGAAGAAGGATATAGTATTATAAAAGATGAATTAGATGGATATAAAAGAGCATATTTAGGACAGTTATATGTTGCACAGATTGGAGAAACAAAATATATGTCAATTGAATCTGCAATAGCATCAATATCAGAAGGAAATACAGAGAGAGAGACAATAAAAATAATAGGTGAAATAGCAGATGTAAAAGAAGAAGATTTGCTAATTGAAAATAGAAATATAATACTAGACTTAAATGGATATAGAGTAAGTCTGATTAGAACTATAGTAAATAGTGGAGAATTAAAAATAGAAGATACATCAATAGGTAATACTGGTGTGATTGAATTTCATAAATCAGGATTAGATAATGATAATTTATTTAAAGGAATAAAAAATACTGGGATACTAGAGATAGCGGCTAACATAGAAATGAAAAGCCAATATACGGCGGCTATAAACAATGATAGTGATGGAACATTAAAAATAGTAGAAGAGGGTAATATATTAGCTAGTAATGACGATATATATTTAGTATATAATAATATAGGAACAGTAGACGTTATGGGAGGAAATTTAAAAAGTACTGATCGATATAATAAGAGGATTTATGGAGTATATAATGTAAATGAAGGAAGTGTGAATTTTGTAAGTGGAGATTCAGTTGGAATATATAATATTGGAAAAGGAACAATAAACGTAGTAGATGGAACAATAGTAAAAATATATAATAATAATAGTGAAGGAACAATAAATATAGAAGGTGCAATTATATCAGGAATATCTAATTTGGGAATTCTAAATGTAGATGGTGGAGAAATTTCAGGCAGAATAGATAATTCGGGAATTGTAGATATGACGGCGGGGAATATAACAAGTTCAGGGAAAGGAATAGCAAATGTAGGAACTGGTATAGTAAATATAAAAGGAGGAATGATAACTAGTTATGAGGAAACAATATATAATACTGATGAAGGAACAATAAATATAGAAGGAGGAAAAATCATATCAACTAACAGTTCATATGATTATTATGGAGTATATAATTATAGAACAGGTATTATAAATATAGGTACTAAGAATTTAGAAGGAGAAACGAATATTAATGCGGAGAATCCTATTATTCAAGCAGAAGGGTATGCTATATATAATGAATTAGGAACGGTGAATTTTTATGATGGTATACTAAAAGGTAAAATAGACACTATATATGGAAGAATATCAAATATTGAAAATGGATATGAAATAGTGGTTGATGAGTTAGAGGGATATAAAAGAAATTATTTAGGTCAACAATATGTAGCACAGATAGGAAGTGAAAATTATTTTACAATTGAGTCTGCGATTAATTCAATACCAGAAGAGAATGTTGATCCACAAACTATAAAAATAATAAATGAAATTATAGATTTAGCACAAGAAGACTTAGTATTAGGAAATAGAAAAATAATATTAGATTTAAATGGGTATAATGTAAATTTAACTAGGACAATAGTAAATAGTGCTGAATTATATATAATAGATACTTCAGTTGAAAATAAAGGAGTAATAAGAATAAATAAAGCTGGAAGTTTGGTCGAAACTTTTTCAGCAATAAATAATACTGGATTATTAGAAGTTTCAGCAAAAATAGAAACAAGGGCTAGATATACTACTGCGATAAAAAATGAAGAAAATGGAATCTTGGAATTACTAGAAGGAAGTAATTTGGTGAGTAGCTATGATCAAAGTTATATGATAGTTAATAATGATAATGCTACAGTTGAATTAAAAGGGGGACAAATAAGTGTTAGTAGTGATGAATATGAATATATTTATGGAATAGACAATAAGGCTGAAGGGAATGTTATAATATCGAGTGGTACAATAAATTTAGAGAGTGATAATTATCTTTATGGTATAATTAATGAGCAAGGAACTGTTACGATGACAGGAGGAACAATAAGTACACGCTGTGATACAGGTTATAATTCGGGAAATACATATACGGAAGGAATTATAAATAGAAGTGGTGGTGTCTTGGAGATAACAGGAGGAACAATAAATACTATCAGTACATCTACAAGTGTAGCAGTGAATAATCTACGGTAGAGCAGATATATCGGGAGGAGTATTTAATATTATAGATGGAAGTGGTAGTGCGATATATAATCAAGGAGAAGCAGAACTAATCATATCAAATGGGGAAATTGGAGGACAAATAACAAACAAAGATGAGGGTTATATAGAAATAATAGGGGGAACAATAGGTATTGTATCAAACAATAACCAAGGTTTTATAGAGATAATAGGTGGAATAATAGCTAGAGTGGTAGTTAGCGATACAGCTGTAACTACTATTGGAAAATTAGGTGGCGAAGTAAGTAAAACAGAACCGAATATCACTTCGGATGGATATGGGATATATAATAAAGGAGGAACTGTCAATTTTTATGACGGCATAATTAGAGGTATGACGGGTGTGTATACCGGGGATATAACAACTATAGAGCCAGGATATCAATTAAGGCAAAGCACAGTAAGTGATTACGAAGAAGCTGTTTTAGTACCAGTAGGTGGAGAAGTAATAGTAGCTTCAATTGGAAGTGTAAACTATACATCATTACAAGATGCAATATTTGCAAGTATAGAAGGAGACACAATACTGTTATTAGAAGACATAATATTAGATAACGGAACATTAGGAATAGATGCAGATAAAAAGGTTAAAATAAATTTAAATGGAAATAAAATAACAGCAGACTCAGTAGGAACAATAATAAATGCAGGAGAATTACAATTAGTAGACACAAGTACAGCAGGAACAGGAAGTGTAGAAAACACAGTAGGAGTAGCAATAACAAATACAGGAAAATTAACATTAGGAGAAGATGACGGAACTGTAAATGTAAATGCACCACAAATAATAGGAACAACAAAAGGAATAGAAAGTACAGGAACAATATTCTTCTATGACGGATTTGTAAAAGGAAATATAGCAATAGAAGGAAATGTAGATGGTATTGTGGCAGGATATACAATTGTAGAAACTGATGAAGACGGAAAGAAAAAGAAGTTATTACAAAGTAACTAAAACGTTATATATTTAAATTAGAAGGAAACTAGAAAAAACTTTTTAGTTTTCTTCTTTTTTTCTTGTAACTGAGAATAAAATAATATAAAATAGAGAATATAAAAGGAGAAGATAAACATAAAATAAATAAAAAATTACTAGGAGGTATATATGTATAAAAAAAGAAAAGTAGTCTTAATTGGAACTGGATTTGTAGGAATGAGTATGGCATATTCAATGTTAAATCGTGGAGGAGTTAATGAACTTGTATTGATAGATACAAATTATGAAAAAACAGTAGGTGAACAAATGGATCTATCACATGGCTTACCATTTGCACCACAAAAAATGACAATAAAAGCAGGAGATTATTCAGAATGCAAAAATGCACAAGTAGTAGTAATAACAGCAGGAGCACCGCAACTACCAGGTGAAACAAGATTGGATTTAGCAGAAAAAAATGCTAAAATTATGAAAGAAATAACTAAAAATATAATGGAAAGTGGATTTGATGGAATAATAATTGTGGCAAGTAACCCAGTAGATTTAATGGCATATGTTGTATATAAAACTTCTGGACTTCCTAAAAATAGAGTAATCGGAAGTGGAACAATACTAGATACTGCAAGATTAAGATTTTTATTAGCAGACCATTTTAAAATATCAAGTAAAAATATACATGCATATGTAATGGGAGAACATGGAGATTCATCTTTTGTACCTTGGAACTATAGCTATATGGGATGTAAAAAAATATTAGATGTTTTAAAAGATGATAAACATGCTGAAGAAAAATTAGAAAAAATTCATAAAGAAGTAGTAGATGCAGCATACAAAATAATAGATAGAAAAAAAGCAACATATTACGGTATTGGAATGTCATTGGGTAAACTCGTAATTTCTATTTTAGATAATGAAAACTCTATACTAACTATATCAACATATTTAGAAGGAGAATATGGACAAAAGGATATATATATTGGAGTACCATCTATAATTAATTCAAGTGGTATAAGAGAAGTAGTAGAATTAGATCTAACAAAAGAAGAACAAGAGAAGTTAGATAATAGTTGTAAAATATTAAAAGAAATTAAAGAAAAAGTTATTGATAAAGTATTAAAATAAATATGGAAATGATGTAAAGAATTAGTAAAATATTAGTTCTTTATTTCTTTTTAAAAGGAAATAAATTTTAATAGGAACTATTGGATGTTAACTTAGGTTATTAAAAAATGCGAAAGTACAAATATATAATTTATATGTAAGAATATCAGTATGTTAAAAAAGAAAATATATGATTACATATAAATAATATATTTAGTGAGAAGAAACTAGAGTAAAAAGCAGTTGTCAAGGAATTCTTGATAACTTCTAATGATAAGAAATAGTAGGAGTAAGAAAATTAGAAAAAAATATATAGAATAGCTAATACTATAAACATAAAATATGTAATCAAATTTTACAAAAAAATAAATTTAGATTTTTACTGTAGAAATGGCAGTTTTTCTATTGACTTTAAGAAAAAAAAATTGTATAATATATAAGCATGAATTAAGCGTTGAAGCTAAATGTGGCTACACGCCTAGGGAAACCTTGGGTGTGGAGGGAACTTTAGTGGAGTATGTCATGGCGAAGACCAGGCGGTAAGTTTATAAAAAAAGTACTTATCCCAAAATAAACATGCAATATTTGGGATTATAAATAGGTGAAAATGAAAACACCAGAGTGCGTTTTAACTTGCCACGGTAATTTGAGTAGCAATAGCTATTCTAAAAAAATAAAATTTTTAAAAGGAGGGAAAATTACAATGGCAAACACTGTAGCAACAAGCGAAAAAATTAGAATAAGACTTAAAGCATATGACCATGTAGTTTTAGATCAGTCTGCTGAAAAGATAGTAGATACTGCTAAGAAAACTGGAGCAAAGGTATCAGGTCCTATTCCATTACCAACACAAAAAGAAATCGTAACAATTTTACGTTCTCCACACAAATACAAAGATGCAAGAGAACAATTCGAAATGAGAACACATAAAAGAGTTATAGATATTCTTTACCCAACACAAAAAACAGTTGATAGTTTAACAAAATTAGAATTACCAGCTGGTGTTGATATCGAAATCAAACTATAATTATTACCTAATATAATAGGTACGTATTTCAAAAAAACCAAGCTGATACCATTTAAATAACTAAATGAAGAACAAATATCAGCCAATAGTTAGGAGGAAATTTAAAAATGAAAAACGGAATAATCGGAAGAAAAATTGGAATGACTCAAATATTTGATGAAAAAGGAAATGTTGTTCCAGTAACAGTAATAGAAACTGGTGTTAATATAGTAGCACAAGTTAAAACAAAAGAAACTGATGGGTACAATGCTATCCAATTAGGATTTGGAGAAATAAAAGATAAACATATAAATAAACCAAGAGCAGGACATTTTGCTAAAGCTAAACTTGAAAACAAAAAACATTTAAGAGAGTTTAGATTAGAAGATATATCTTCATATACAGTAGGTGCGGAAGTTAAAGCTGACGTATTTACAGCAGGAGATAAAATAGATGTTCAAGGTACATCAAAAGGTAAAGGTTTCCAAGGTGTTATTAAACGTCATGGACAATCAAGAGGACCAATGGGACATGGATCTATGTATCATAGAAGACCAGGTTCAATGGGTGCTACTTCTACACCAGGTAGAGTATTTAAAGGTAAAAAATTACCAGGACACATGGGAAGAGTTACAGTTACAATACAAAACTTAGATGTTGTAAGAGTAGATATGGACAAAAACGTATTATTAGTTAAAGGAAGTGTTCCAGGACCAAAAGGAGCTATCCTAAAAGTAAAATCAGCTGTAAAGGCTACTAAATAAGGGGAAGGAGGAAATACAAAATGCCAAAAATAGATGTTTATGATATAAAAGGTAAAAAAGTAAGTGATATAGAATTAGCTGAAAGCGTATTTGGAATTGAACCAAATCAAAATATAGTTCACTCAGTGTTAGTAAACTATTTAGCTAATCAAAGACAAGGTACACAAAGTACTAAAACAAGAGCAGAAGTTCGTGGTGGAGGAAGAAAACCATGGAGACAAAAAGGAACAGGTAGAGCAAGACAAGGAAGTATAAGAGCACCGCAATGGATTAAAGGTGGTATCGCATTAGGTCCAAAACCTCGTTCATACAAATATACAGTTAATAAAAAAGAAAGAAGATTAGCAATTAGATCAGTTTTAAGTGCTAAAGTATTAGAAAAAGAATTAACAGTTATTGAAAAATTAGAATTAAATGAAATTAAAACAAAAACAATGGTAAAAGCGTTAGCAGATTTAAAAGTTACAGGAAAAACATTAATAGTTCTTCCAGAAAACAATAAAAATGTATTAATGTCTTCAAGAAATATTGAAGGAGTTAAAACAATAACTGCAAACAATATCAACGTATTTGATTTATTAAAATATACAAATCTAATTTTATCAGTAGATACTGTTAAAAAATTAGAGGAGGTGTACGCATAATGTTACCAGAAGAAATAATATTAGCCCCAGTTGTTACTGAAAGAAGTAATGACCAGTTACAAGAAGGGAAATACACTTTCAGAGTTAACAAAAATGCTACTAAAGTTGAAATAGCTAAAGCTGTTGAAAAACTTTTTGAAGTAAGAGTATTAAAAGTTAATACTATGAATGTAAGTGGTAAAAAGAAAAGAGTTAGATACCAAGTAGGTAAAACATCTGATTGGAAAAAAGCAATAGTAACTATTGATACAAACCCAGGTGAAGCTACATATTTAGCTAAAGGTGGAAAAGAAACTAAAGCTACTAAAAAATTCAAAGATTCAATCGAAGAATTTATGGGAGCATAATTTAGTTTGAAGTATCGGGAAAATACCCGGATAATAAAGAATATCTGTAAATGGAACAGGAAAAAATCCATAAAAATGAAAGGAAGATTTAAAAATGGGAATGAAACATTTTAAAGCATATACACCATCGAGAAGAAACATGACAGTATCTGATTTTGCTGAGATAACTAAAAAAACTCCAGAAAAATCATTATTAGCAACTAAAAAGAAAAATGCTGGTAGAAACTCATATGGTAGAATAACTGTAAGACACCAAGGTGGTGGAAACAGACAAAAATATAGAATAATAGATTTTAAAAGAATAAAAGATGATATGGTAGCAACTGTAATAGGTATCGAATACGATCCAAACAGAAGTGCTAACATTGCATTAATTCAATATGAAGATGGAGAAAAAGCATATATATTAGCTCCACAAGGATTAACTGATGGAGATAAAGTAGTATCAGGAGAAACTGCTGATATCAAACCAGGAAATTCAATGCCAATTAATTCAATACCAGTTGGAACTTTAATTCATAATATAGAATTAAACCCAAAACAAGGTGGAAAATTAGTTAAAGCTGCTGGACAAAGTGCACAGTTAATGGCAAAAGATGGAAAATACGCACACGTTAGATTACCATCTGGAGAAATGAGATTAATTTTATCTAAATGTAGAGCAACAATAGGTGTTATTGGAAACAGTGATCACGAAAACGTAAAAATTGGTAAAGCCGGAAGAAAAAGACATATGGGTATTAGACCAACAGTTAGAGGATCAGTAATGAACCCTGTAGATCACCCTCACGGTGGTGGTGAAGGTAGAGCACCAATCGGGCACGCTGGACCACTTACTCCATGGGGTAAACCAGCACTTGGATACAAAACTAGAAATAAAAAGAAACAATCAAATAAATTTATCGTTAAAAGAAGAAAATAGAATTAAATATTTTCAATTAATAGCGGCATAAATAAAGATTATAATAATCAAGAAAAATAAATTTTCTTGAAAGGAGGAAAATTTTAATGTCAACAAAAAAAGCGCCTTTTATAGCTACAAAATTATTAAAAAGAATTGAAGCTATGAACGAATCAGGAAAAAAAGAAGTTTTAAAAACATGGTCAAGAGCTTCAACAATTTATCCACAAATGGTTGGTCATACAATAGCTGTACATGATGGAAGAAAACATGTTCCTATCTTTATAGCAGAAGAAATGATTGGTCATAAATTAGGTGAGTTTGCTCCTACAAGAACTTACAAAGGTCACGCAGGAGACAAAAAAACAAAATAAGATAAAGGGAAAAAGAGAATATAATCCCTTTCCATTTTAAAAGGAGGTAAATATAGTGCAAGAACAAGAAACATTAGTTAAAAATGAAGCAAAAGCTATTTTAAATCATGCTAGAATATCAGCTAGAAAAGTAAAAATAGTTGCAGATTTAATTAGAAATAAAGATGTTACAGAAGCTTTAGCAATAGTAAAGTTCACACCAAAAGCATCATCAGAAATAATTGAAAAATTATTAAAATCAGCTATAGCAAATGCTGAAAATAATAATGATATGAAAAAAGACAACTTATATATAGCTGAAATATATGCAAATCAAGGTCCTACTTTAAAAAGAATAAGACCAGCAGCAAAAGGATCAGCAGTTAGAATAAGAAAAAGAACATGTCATATAACAATAGTATTAAAAGAAAAGGAGGCTTAAGAATAATATGGGACAAAAAGTACATCCAACAGGTGTAAGAGTTGGTATAATTAAAGATTGGAACTCTAAATGGTATGCAGATTCTAAAGATTTCGCAAGCTTTTTAGTAGAAGATCAAAAAATCCGTAAATTCTTAAAGAAAAAATTATTTGCAGCTGGTATTTCTAAAATAGAAATCGAAAGAGCAGCAAAATTAGTAAAGCTTAATATATATGCAGCTATGCCAGGTGTTATCATCGGTAAAGGTGGAGCTGGAATAGAAGCTTTAAAAGCAGAAATGGTTAAATTAATCGGAAAAGATATTAACTTAAATATAGTAGAAGTAAAAAATATAGATACAGATGCTCAATTAGTAGCAGAAAATATCGCTGGACAATTAGAAAGAAGAATTTCATTCAGAAGAGCTATGAAACAATGTATGCAAAAATCTATGAGAGCAGGAGCTTTAGGTATAAAAACTGCAGTTTCTGGAAGATTAGGTGGAGCTGACATGGCTAGAACTGAATTTTATAAAGAAGGAAATATTCCATTACAAACTTTAAGAGCTGATATTGATTATGGATTTGCAGAAGCAGATACAACATATGGAAAAATCGGTGTAAAAGTATGGATATATAAAGGAGAAGTTCTTCCTGCAAGAAAAATGGAAGGAGGAGACAAATAATGCCATTAATGCCAAAAAGATCAAAATTTAGAAAAGTTCAAAAAGGTAGAATGAGAGGAAAAGCAACAAGAGGAAATAAAGTAACTGATGGTGAATATGGAATCCAAGCAGTAACAGCTGGATTAGTAACAGGAAACCAAATAGAAGCAGCTCGTATTGCTATGACTCGTTATATTAAAAGAGGGGGGAAAGTTTGGATTAAAATATTCCCAGACAAACCTATAACTTCTAAGCCAATCGGTACTCGTATGGGTAAAGGTAAAGGTGCTCCTGAATATTGGGTAGCAGTAGTAAAACCAGGAAGAGTAATGTTTGAAATTTCAGGTGTATCTGAAGAATTAGCTAAAGAAGCCTTAAGACTTGCTATGATGAAATTACCAAATAAAACAAAATTCGTAGCTAGAGAAACTGTAAAGGAAGGTGAAATTGATGAAGATAACTAAAATTAGAGAAATGTCTTCACCAGATTTAGAGAAAGAATTAGGTGAATTAAAAACTGAATTATTTAAACTAAAATTTAGCTTAGCTACAAATGGATTAGATAATACATCTAAAGTAAAAGATGTTAAAAAAGACATAGCTAAAATAAACACAATCTTAACAGAAAGAAAAATAGCTGAAAGTAAAAAAGCGTAAATATAAGATATTTAGATTGATTTAAAAGATCAAGAAAGGAGAAATCTAGATGGAAGAAAGAAATCTTCGTAAAATTATGGTCGGAACTGTAGTATCTAATAAAATGGATAAAACTATAGTTGTAGCTGTTGAAACAAGTGTAAGACACAAAGTTTATTCAAAAACAGTTAAAAGAACATATAAATTAAAAGCTCATGATGAAGAAAATGTTTGCCAAATAGGAGATAAAGTTAAAGTTATGGAAACTAGACCATTATCAAAAGATAAAAGATGGAGACTAGTTGAAGTAGTGGAAAAAGCAGTGGTAAAATAATAGTTAATAGGAAGGAGGAACCAAATAATGATACAACAACAATCAACTTTAAGAGTAGCAGATAATACAGGTGCAAAAGAAATCATGTGTATTAGATGTTTAGGAGGATCTTTTAGAAAAACTTCAAATGTAGGAGATGTAATTGTAGCTTCTGTTAAATCAGCAACACCAGGTGGAGTTGTTAAAAAAGGAGAAGTAGTTAAAGCAGTTATAGTAAGAACTAAAAGAGGATTGAGAAGATCAGATGGTTCATATGTTAAATTTGATGAAAATGCAGCTGTAATTATAAAAGAAGACGGTACACCAAAAGGAACACGTATCTTTGGACCAGTTGCAAGAGAATTAAGAGAAAAAGATTATATGAAAATTTTATCTCTAGCACCAGAAGTTCTTTAAGCCGTTAACAAGAACGACTAAAAGGAGTTCGAGTATTACGGATTAAAGACACAATCGAACAAAGTGAGATTGTGAACATTAGAAATAAAGTGAACAAGTCGAACAAAGTGAGATTGTGAACATTAGAAATAAAGTGAATAAATCGAACAAAGTGAGATTGTGAACATTAGAAATAAAGTGAATAAATCGAACAAAGTGAGATTGTGGCTTTAGATAGAGTAAAATATATAAATAAAAAGCTTAATTAAAAATAAATAAAAGTAAAATAAATTCGAAAAGAAGGAGGTTAATCTCTGATGAAAATTAAAAAAGGAGACAATGTTCAAGTTTTATCTGGAAACGATAAAGGAAAAACTGGAGAAGTTTTAGAAATTATCCCAAAAGAAGATAAAATAATTGTTAAAGGAGTTAACGTTAGAAAAAAACACGTTAAAGCCAGAAAACAAGGAGAAGAAAGTGGAATTCTTGAAATAGAATGCCCAATTCCAAGCTCTAAAGTAAATGTGATATGTCCAAAATGTGGAAAACCTACAAGAATAGGATATTCAATTGAAAAAGGAGAAAAAGTACGTATTTCTAAAAAATGCGGAGTTAAAATAAAATAATAAGAGTAAAGAAAGGAGGATTAACAAATAATGAACAAATTAAAAGAACAATATCAAAAAGAAGTAATCCCAGCATTAATGAAAAAATTCGAATATAAATCAGTTATGCAAGTTCCAAAACTTGATAAAATTGTATTAAATATAGGATTAGGAGATTTAAAAGAAAATCCTAAAGCATTAGAAAACGCAGTTAATGAATTAGCTCAAATTACTGGTCAAAAACCAATAATAACTAAAGCTAAAAAATCAATAGCGGCATTTAAATTAAGAGAAGGTGTAAACATTGGATGTAAAGTAACATTAAGAGCAGAAAAAATGTATGATTTTGCTCAAAAATTCTTCAATGTAGGACTTCCAAGAGTAAGAGATTTTAGAGGAGTATCAGCTAATTCTTTTGACGGTAGAGGAAATTACTCTATGGGTATCAAAGAACAATTAATATTCCCAGAAATCGAATATGATAAAGTAGACAAATTAAGAGGTATGGATATTATATTTGTAACAACAGCTAAATCAGATGAAGAAGCTAAAGAGTTACTATCATTAATGGGAATGCCTTTCAAAAATTAATTTTAAACTAGAAGGTTAGTATAGGGAAGGAGTAAACTATGGCTAAAAAATCAATGAAAATAAAACAAGCAAAACCACAAAAATACAAAACTAGAGAATATAATAGATGTCAATTATGTGGTAGACCACATGCATATATCAGAAAATTTGGTATTTGTCGTGTATGTTTTAGAGAATTAGCACATAAAGGAGAAATACCAGGAGTGAAAAAAGCAAGCTGGTAATCCAAATATATAAATATTTAATGAAGGAAAAAAGGAGGTAACTATGAATATTACAGATCCAATCGCAGATATGTTAACAAGAATAAGAAATGCGAATAGTTCAAAACATAAAACAGTTGATGTTCCATCATCAAGTATGAAAAAAAATATAGCTGAAATTTTATTAAACGAAGGATATATTAAATCATATGAAGAAATAAAAGAAGATGCACAAGGAATCATAAGAATAACTTTAAAATATGATCAAAAAGGTGCTAGAATAATAGATGGATTAAAAAGAATCAGTAAACCAGGATTAAGAGTTTATGCAGCTAAAGACGAATTACCAAAAGTTTTAAACGGTTTAGGTATAGCAATAATCTCAACATCAAAAGGATTAAAAACAGATAAACAAGCAAGAGAATTAGGTGTAGGTGGAGAAGTTTTAGCTTACATTTGGTAATAAAAAATAATGAATCAAGAAAAGGAGGAAGACCTAATGTCAAGAATAGGAAATAAAGTAATTACAGTACCATCAGAAGTAAAAGTAACTTTAAATGGACAAAACATAACTGTTGAAGGACCAAAAGGAACTTTAACAAGAGATGTTCATAAAAACATTACAGTTATAATGGAAGGAACTGAAATTAAATTAACAAGAATTAATGATGAAGCTGAAAACAGAAGTTTACATGGTTTAACAAGATCATTAATTAATAATATGATAATAGGAGTAACTGCTGGATATAGTAAAGAATTACAAATAAACGGTGTTGGTTACAGAGTTGCAAAACAAGGGAATAACTTAAATTTAACTTTAGGATATTCACACCCAGTAGTATTTGAAGCACCAACTGGTATTGCTTTTGATGTACAAGGATCAAATGTAATAATAGTAAAAGGTACAGATAAAGAATTAGTTGGGCAAACTGCAGCTGTTATCAGATCAAAAAGACCACCTGAAGTATATAGAGGTAAAGGTATTAAATATGCTGATGAAGTTATTAGACGTAAAGAAGGTAAAACAGGTAAATAATAATTAAGAAATTAACTTAAGTATAATAAAAACTTAAGAAAGGAGAATTAATATGGTAAAAAAGACAGATAGAAAAATGGAAAGAACAAGAAGACATATTCGTGTAAGAAGAAAAATATCTGGAACAGCAGAAAGACCAAGATTATGCGTATTTAGAAGTAATTCAAATGTATATGTACAATTAATTGATGATGTTCAAGGAAATACATTAGCTCAAGCATCTACATTAGATAAAGAAGTGAGAACTAAAAAATCTAACAAAGAAGCTGCTAAAGAAGTAGGAACATTAATAGCTAAAAGAGCTGCTGAAAAAAATATCAAAACAGTTGTATTTGATCGTGGTGGATATGTATATCACGGTATAGTTAAAGAACTTGCAGATGCTGCAAGAGAAGGTGGGTTAGAATTCTAATTTGGAATTTTATCTTATGAATTAATACAAATATAGTTATGTTATAAATTTAGATATAAGAAAAGGAGGAAAACAAAAACCTATGAAAGAAGAAAACGAATTAAAAGAAAAAGTAGTTGCTATTAACAGAGTTGCTAAAGTAGTTAAAGGTGGAAGAAACTTTAGATTTAGTGCCGTAGTTGTAGTAGGTGACGAAAATGGACATGTAGGTGTTGGAAATGGTAAAGCAGCTGAAGTTCCAGATGCTATCAAAAAAGCTATTCAAGAAGCTAAAAAGAACTTAGTAAAAGTTCCAATAGTTGATACAACAGTACCTCACGAATTCATCGGAAGATTTGGAAGTGCACAAGTTATATTAAAACCAGCTGAAGCCGGAACAGGAATTATAGCTGGAGGAAGCGTAAGACCAGTAATGGAACTTGCAGGATATAAAAATATAAGAACAAAAGTTATTGGAACAAACAATCCAAGAAACGTTGTTTATGCAACTATCGAAGGTTTAAAAGCTATGAAAACAGCTGAACAAATTGCTGAAAAAAGAGGAAAAAAAGTTGAAGAAATAGTTTAATAAATGATATAATAACTAAAAAAGGAGGGAAAAACTGCAATGAAACTAGATGATTTAAAACCAACTATGAAAAAAGTTAAAAGAAATAGAGTAGGACGTGGTATGGCTTCAGGAAATGGTAAAACATCAGGAAGAGGACATAAAGGTCAAAAAGCTAGAACAGGTGGTGGAGTTAGAAGAGGTTTCGAAGGTGGTCAAACACCATTATATAGAAGATTACCAAAAAGAGGATTCACAAATATCCACGCTAAAACTTACACAGAAGTAACTTTAACAATGTTAAATTTATCTAAAGCAACTGATGTTACAGCTGAAACTTTAAAAGAAGAAGGAATAATCAGTAAAGTAAATGATGGAATAGTAGTACTTGCTACTGGAAAATTAGATAAAAAATTAAATGTAAAAGCCAAAAGATTTACTGCAAAAGCAAAAGAAAACATTGAAACTTTAGGCGGAAAGGCTGAGGTGATATAAGTTGTTTAAAACAATAAAAAATGCATTAAAAACACCAGATATTAGAAAAAGAATATTATATACATTACTATTAATAGTAATATTTAGATTAGGAAGCTTTATAACTGTACCAGGGGTAGATGCAATAGGTTTAAATGAAGCTATGGCAAATACAGGAGGTATAGTAGGATTAATTGATATGATCTCAGGGGGAGCATTCTCAAGATTTTCTCTTTTTGCAATGTCAATTACACCATACATAACAGCATCAATCATTATTCAATTATCTGCAATGGTAATACCTGCTTTAGAAAAGTTAACTAAAGAAGGTGGAGAAGAAGGTAAAAGAAAAATCAATAAATATACCAAAATATTAACAATAGTTTTAGCAACAGTTGAAGCAATTGGATTATATTTAGGATATAGATCTGCAGGAATATTTATTGAAGATACATTTTTAGTAGGAGCATTAGTTGTTACTGGATTAGTTACAGGAACAGCACTACTTATGTGGTTAGGAGAACAAATAACTGCAAAAGGAATAGGAAATGGTATTTCACTATTAATCTTTATAGGAATAATAGCTGGTATACCGGGAGTTGCAACAGACTTATGGTCAATGATAATGACAGGAGAAGGATTTAGTACACTAGGACTTATGACTTCACTTGGAGTTATAGTTGGAGCAATTTTACTAGTAGCAGGAGTTGTATTTGTACAACAAGCTGAAAGAAAAGTACCAGTTCAATATTCTAAAAAAGTAGTAGGAAGAAAAATGGTAGGAGCACAAAATACTCATATCCCATTAAAGCTTGTAATGGCTGGGGTTATGCCTGTAATTTTTGCATCATCATTTATGACATTCCCAGCATTAATTATTCAAATGTTTGTGCCAGATATAGCAACTCAAACAGGATTTTTAAGTGTATTATATAATTTATCAATTTCTACAACTACATCAATTAGTATAGGATATTCAATAGCAAATGCAATAATATATCTATTATTAATTTTAGGATTTACATTTTTCTATACTTATGCTACATTTAATCCAGCAGAAGTATCAAATAATATTAAGAAAAATGGAGGGTTTATACCAGGAATACGTGCTGGAAAACCAACTACTGAATATCTAAGTTCAATAATATCAAAATTAACAATATTTGGAGGACTATTCTTAGCAGTAATTGCTATACTTCCTATATTATTAACTTTCACTGGAATGCAAATAGCATTTGGTGGAACTTCGATATTAATTGTTGTAGGTGTTGCATTGGAAATTGTTGGACAAATGGAATCACAATTAGCTATGAGACATTATAAAGGATTCTTAGAATAAAATAATAAAAGTGTTTTATGTTTTGAAGCAAGTAAAACAAAATGAGATTTGTTTTACTTGTTTCAGAAAACATAAATCGTAAAAATAAAATATAAATAAAACATAAAAGAAACATAAGAAAAAATTAAATATTGTAAGATGAAAAATAAGAATAATTTTTATTAGGTATATTAAATTTATTAAATAATAAATCTAATAAAGATTATTTATCTAATTTATACACAGCTAAAATAGTCTTATATATTTTATTTAATTATTAGGAGGAAAAAGAGTTATGATAATAATAATGTTAGGCGCTCAAGGTACAGGAAAAGGAACAGTTGCAGGAATATTACAAGAGAATTTAGGAATACCTCAAATATCAACAGGAGATATTTTTAGAAAAAACATAAAAGAACAAACAGAATTAGGAATCGAAGCAAATAAATATATTTCAAAAGGTAATTTAGTACCAGATGAAATAACAGTTCCAATGGTAGCAAATATGTTAAATTCAGATATGGCAGCAAAAGGTGCAGTACTAGATGGATTCCCAAGAAATATAGCTCAAGCAGAAAAATTAGAAGAAATATTAAATGAAAATGGAAAAAAAGTTGACTTAGTAATTAATCTAACAACACCAAGAGAAGAAACAATAGAAAGAATATTAAATAGAAGAGTATGTCCAAATTCATCATGTAAAGCAATATATAACTTGAAAATGAAGAAACCTAAAGTAGAAGGTATTTGTGATATATGTGGAACAGAACTAGTTCAAAGAGAAGATGATAGTAATGCTGAATTTATTGAAAATAGATTAGAAATATATGATACTCAAACAAAACCACTAGTAGATTTTTATGAAGTAAAAGGAATATTAAGAACAGAAGAAGTAAGCGAAAGAATAAATAGATTTGGTAAAGATGTAGCAAGAGATGTTTCAGAAGAGTATAAAGATAAAATATAGATAATTAGAAAGGAAAGGTAACTTGGTAAGTATAAAATCAAAAAGTGAAATCAAATTAATGGAAGATGTATGCCAAATAGTAGCAAAAATGTATTTAGAAATAGAACAATACATAAAACCAGGTATCTCGACATATGAAATAGACAAAAAAGCTGAAGAAATAATAAGGAAATTAGGTGGAGTACCAGCACAAATTGGTTATGATATTGGAATAAAAGGTGTTCCACCATATCCATCAGCAACTTGTATATCAGTAAATGATGAAGTAATCCATAGCATTCCTTCAAAACGTAAAATTTTAAAAGAAGGAGATATAGTAAGTATTGATACTGTTGTACAAAAAGCAGGATTTCATGGAGATGCAGCAAGAACATTTAAGGTAGGTAAAGTTTCAAAAGAAGCAGAAGACTTAATAGCAGTTGCAAAAGAAGCATTTTTTGAAGGTATTAAATATGCAATTTTAGGGAACAGAATTGGAGATATAAGTCATGCAATTGGCAGATATATAGAAAATAGAGGATATAAAGTAGTTAAAGAATTTCAAGGTCATGGAATAGGTAGAGGTATGCATGAAGAACCTGGAATTCCAAACTATGGTAAAGCAGGGAGAGGAATCAGACTTGAAGCAGGGATGACTTTAGCTATTGAGCCAATGATAATAGCAGGAAATGGAAACATATTAGAACTAGATGATGGCTGGACAATTATAACACAAGATGGGTCACTTGCTGTTCACTATGAAAACACTATATTAATTACAGAAAAAGAGCCTAAAATATTGACATTACAATAAAGTTATTGTATAATATAGTAGTTATTATGCAAATTTATGTAAAATAAATTAAAAAATAATTAAAAAACAATAAAATGTTTAGAAAATTCTTTACAAGGAGGAAAAAAAGTGGCAAAAGAAGATGTTATAGAAATTGAAGGTACAGTAGTTGAAACTCTACCAAATACTAATTTTAAAGTAGAATTAGAAAATGGACATCAAATATTAGCTCATATTTCAGGAAAGTTAAGAATGAACTATATTAAAATATTACCTGGAGATAAAGTAAAAGTAGAATTATCACCATATGATCTAACAAGAGGACGTATTACTTGGAGAGGTAAATAAAAAAGAATTAACCCATTAATATATATAATTAAAACTAAAGGCTTAGCCTTTAAATTTTTGAGGAGGTGCAAGAAATGAAAGTAAGACCATCAGTAAAACCAATATGCGATAAATGTAAAGTAATAAAAAGAAGAGGTGTGATTAGAGTTATCTGTGAAAACCCTAAACACAAACAAAGACAAGGATAGTCCTTGTAAAACAAGTTAATAACACAAATTAGGTAGCGGCTGTTTATTTTGAAAAAAATTTACATATCAATTTGTGTTTATATATATGTCTAGAAATATTTTAGAGAGACTAGAGTAAACGCTAGTACATTTCACCTTTAAAATATGGAAGGGCAAGATGTTTTGAACATCAAAAAAAATAAAATAAAAACATAATATAAAATTAAATGGAGGTGCAAGAAATGGCTCGTATATCAGGAGTAGATTTGCCTAAAGAAAAAAGAGTAGAAGTAGGATTAACATACATTTTTGGTGTTGGATTATCAACTTCACAAAAAATCTTAAAAGAAACTGGGATAAATCCAGATACAAGAATTAAAGACTTAACAGATGATCAAGTAAATGATATCAGAAAAGTTATTGATGAAAAACATATAGTTGAAGGTGACTTAAGAAGAGAAGTAGCTCTTAACATTAAAAGACTTACAGAAATAGGATGCTATAGAGGGTTAAGACATAGAAAAGGTCTTCCAGTTAGAGGTCAAAGAACAAAAACTAATGCTAGAACTAGAAAAGGTCCTAGAAAATTAGTAAGTAAATCAAATTAATTAAAGTTTTAAAGAACTTTCAATACTAGAAATTTTAGATTTTGAAAGAGGAGGAATTAAGCAATGGCTAAAAGTGTAGCAACAAAAAAAGTAGCTAGAAGAAATAGAAAAAACATCGATAAAGGTGCAGCTCATATTCATTCTAGTTTTAATAACACAATAGTTACAATAACAGATGTACAAGGAAATGCAATTGCATGGGGAAGTGCTGGAGGATTAGGATTTAAAGGTTCTAGAAAAAGCACACCATTTGCAGCTGGGCAAGTTGCAGAAACTGCAGCAAAATCAGCTATGGAGCATGGATTAAAATCTGTAGAAGTATTTGTAAAAGGACCAGGTTCAGGAAGAGAAGCAGCTATTAGATCGCTTCAAACTGCTGGTTTAGAAATAAGTGCTATTAAAGATGTAACACCAATACCACACAATGGTTGTAGACCACCAAAAAGAAGAAGAGTGTAATTTTAATTGCACAAGAATATAAAATAAATAGAGAGGTGAAATAAATGTCAGGAAAAAGTGTACCAATTCTTAAAAGATGTAAAGCTTTAGGAATTGAGCCTATCCAAATAGGATATGATAAAGAATCAATAAGAAAAACTAAAAAAACTAATAAAAAAGTAAGTGAATATGGAATCCAATTAAGAGAAAAACAAAAAGTTAAATTCATATATGGAGTTAGTGAAAAACAATTCAGAAAATATTTTGAAATGGCAGCAAACAAAAAAGGAATCACAGGTGAAAACTTATTACAAATATTAGAAAGCAGATTAGATAACGTTGTATATAGATTAGGGTTTGGAGTTTCAAGAGCTCAAGCTAGACAATTTGTTAATCATGCACAATTTGAAGTAAATGGGAAAAAAGTAAATATTCCATCATACTTAGTAAGACCTGGAGATGTAATTACATTAAGAGAAAGTAAAACAGAAAATAAGACAATTAAAATAAATGTTGAAGAATCAGCTAAAAGACCAGTAATGGCTTGGCTTGAAAGAGATTCTGAAAAAGTAAGTGGTAAAGTAATTAGATTATCAACTAGAGAAGAAATTGATATAGCTATAGAAGAACATTTAATTATAGAGCTTTACTCAAAATAATAATTAGTATAATTATAGTAGTTATATTAATTAGGCTAAAAGGAAGTTTAAGAAACTTCAGACATGTTCTAAAATATTAGGAGGTAAAAATGATAGAATTCGAAAAGCCAAATATTGAATGTCTAGAGGTAAATGATGCAAATAATTATGCGAAATTTGTTTGTGAACCATTAGAAAGAGGTTATGGAGTAACTATAGGAAATTCTTTGAGACGTATATTACTTTCATCACTTCCAGGTTGTGCTATAACAAGTGCAAAAATTGAAGGAGTGTTACATGAATTTTCAACTATACCAAATATAGTAGAAGATGTACCTGAAATTGTTGTAAATCTTAAAAATGTAAGATTAGCATTTGATAAAATGGAAGAAAAAGTATTAAGAATAGATTACAAAGGTGAAGGAGAAGTAACAGCAGCAGATATAATCACTGATGGAACAGTAGAAATATTAAACCCAAGTTTACATATTGCAACTGTATCTAAAGGTGGAAGTTTGAAAATTGAACTTACTGCAAATAAAGGAAGAGGATATAATTCAGCTGAAAAAAATAAAAAACAAAATCAAGATATATCAGTACTTCCAATAGATTCAATCTACACACCTGTTAAAAAAGTTAATTATCAAATTGAAAATACTCGTGTAGGACAAATGGTAGATTATGATAGATTAGTAATTGAAGTTTGGACAGATGGAAGTTTAAAAGCACATGAAGCTTTAAGTTTAGCAGCAAAAGTTATGACAGGGCATTTAGAATTATTTATTGATTTATCAGAAGCAACAAAAAATACTCAAGTAATGATAGAAAAAGAAGAATCTAAAAAAGAAAAAATCTTAGAAATGTCAATTGAAGAGTTAGAATTATCTGTAAGATCATATAATTGTTTAAAAAGAGCAGGAATTTCTACAGTAGAAGATTTAGCAAATAAATCAGAAACAGATATGTTAAAAGTTAGAAATCTTGGTAAAAAATCATTTGATGAAGTAACAGCTAAGTTATATTCTTTAGGATTGAATTTTGCATCAGAAGATGAGTAAAATTGTAAAAGGTAGATGTATATTATATATATAAAGGAAGGTGAAGAAATTGGCAATAAATAGAAAATTAGGAAAAAGAACAGATATAAGAATGGCAATGTTAAAAACAATGACAACTGATTTAATATTACATGGTAAAATAGAAACAACTTTAATGAGAGCTAAAGAAGTTAAAGCTATAGCAGATAGTTTAATATCATTAGCAATTAAAGAAAAAGACAACTTTGAAATGGTTGACGTAAAAGTTGTTAAAGCTAAATTAGATAGTAAAGGTAATAAAGAAACAGAATTAGTTAAAAGTAAAAATGGTAAAGAATACTTAAAAGTAGTTAAAGAAGAAACTACTGAAAATAGACAAAAAGATATGCCAACTAGATTAAATGCTAGAAGAAAAATGATGAGAAAAATTAACAAAGTAACTATAGAAGGTAAAACAGTTGATTTACCATCAAAATTATTCAACGAAATAGCACCAAAATATGCTGGTAAAAACGTAGGTGGATTTACTAGAATATTAAAAGTAGGACCTAGAAAAGGTGACGGAGCTGAAGTTGCAATATTAACATTAATATAGTGATTTAAATATCTAAATAAAAAAGCGCGAAAGCGTTTTTTTATTTGCCAAATTGTATATAAAGTTTGAGTATAAATATTAATATATTGTAAAAACTAAAATAAAAGGAGGCAAATATGTCTAAAAGAACATGGATAATTATAACATCTATTATAATTTTAATAATAATAGCAACAACTATATATGCAATAAATAGTAATAATAACAATACTATGGAAGAAAACCAAATAAGTCAGGAAAATGTAATTCTTAATGAGATAAAAGAAGAAAAAGAATTTAGCATAGAAACAACAGATGAAACATATATAAATACAAGCGAAAAATTAAAAGAAAGTAAGATAATTGAAGAATTAGAAATTAGTAATATTAGAATAGAAGAAAAAAATGATAAATCACAGATACTTGCAAATATTGAAAATAATAATGAACAAATAAAAGGTGGATTTGAAGTAGTAGTTGAAGTGCTTGATAAAGAAGGAAATATAATGGTAGGATTAAATGGATATATAGATGAAGTTAAGCCAGGTGAAACAGGAATATTAAATATTTCAGCAACATCTGATTTTGCAAATGCATATGACTTTAATATATCTAAAAAGTAAAATTATCTAGGATAAAAAAATAAAGCAATACAAAAACATAAATATCACGAAAACACTTTTTCCTCATATAATACAAGAAAGAAAGAAGTGAGTGATATGGAAAATATTTTAGTAGGAATATTTTGGATATTAGCAATATATGGTTTTATAGAGATAGTAAAAAACATTATATATATATTAACATATACAAAAATGAAAGCAGAAGGAATATTTGTAATTATTGCAGCTAAAAATCAAGAAAATATAATAGAAGTGTTTTTAAGAACATCACTTTTTAGGATGATTTATGGTAAAGAAGATATATTGAAAAATATATTAGTTACAGATTTAGATTCTAAAGATACAACAAAGGCAATATTAAAAAAAATATCAGATGAAAATACATATATAAAATATTTACCTTGGAAAGATTGTAAAGAATTAATAGATAATATAGATAATGTATAAAAGTTTAGGAACTAAGTATCTTAAGCTTTTTTCTATTGTAAAAAAATATCTTGTATGGTAAAATTAGCTAAATATTAGATAAAATGTTAGGAGAATTAAAAGTTGGAAATAATAGGAGAAATAACCTTAATCATATATAGAAATGAAACAAACTCATATACAGTTGCAGAATTTGAATCAGATGAAGAGTTGATAACAATAGTAGGATATTTACCATTTATAAATGAAGGTGATTCATTAAAAATAATAGGGAAATATATTGAGCATAAAGAATATGGAAGGCAATTTAAAATAGAAACTTTTGAAAAGTTAATGCCACTTACATTAGCATCACTTGAAAGATATTTAGGAAATGGAAACATACGTGGTGTAGGAGAAGCATTAGCTAAAAGAATAATAGATAAATTTGGAGAAGAAACTATAGATATAATTAGAAATGAACCTAAAAAATTAGCACTGATTAAAGGTATAACGGATGCTAGAGCTGGTGAAATCTCAGAAGAATTTATAGCTAAATGGGAAGTATGGCAAATTGTAGGATTTTTAGAAAAATTTGGGCTTGGCGCGGAATATGCAAAAAAAGTTTTTGACCTATATGGAATTAACGCTATAGAAGAAATTGAATCAAATCCATATAAATTAATTGATATAGCAAGAGGGGTGGATTTTAAGCAAATAGATTTAATGGCACTTAAAATGGGTATAGAAGAAACAAATTTAAAACGTATACAAAGTGGAATTAAATACGCATTAATACGTAGTACATTAAATGGACACTCATGTGTACTAGAATCGGTTTTAACAGATTTTGTAGTAGATATGCTTGATATTAGTAGTAGTAAAATAGAAGAAGGATTATGTGATTTAGAACAGAAAAAAGAAGTATGTATTGAAAAACAAGAAGATGATATATATGTATATATGGCCTCATACTATTTAACTGAACTAGAAATATCAAATAGAATAAAAAGACTGCAAAGTGCAAAAAATATGAAGCATATAAAAAATATAAATGAAGAAATTAAAAAAATAGAAATAGAAACAAATGTAGATTTATCAGAAAAACAAGAAGAAGCAATAATTGCACTAAACGAAAATAATGTAATGATAATAACAGGGGGACCTGGTACTGGTAAAACAACAGTTATTAAAACAATAATAGATATATATGAAAAACGTGATATGAAAGTAACACTATGTGCACCAACAGGAAGAGCTGCTAAAAGAATGTTTGAAACAACAGGAAGAGATGCATCAACACTACATAGGTTACTCGAAATAGGGAAAATTGATGAAGATACATTTCATACTAAAACAGACGATTTTGAAGGAGCTCCAATAGATGCAGATGTAATAATTGTTGATGAAGTTTCAATGGTAGATATGTTTTTAATAAAATATTTATTAAAATGTGTGTATCAAGGAACAAAACTAGTTTTAGTAGGAGATAAAGATCAGCTATCATCAGTAGGACCAGGAGCAGTATTGAAAGATTTTATAGAATCAGAAGAAATAAAGGTAATACATTTAGATAAAGTATTTAGACAGGCTGCAACAAGTAAAATAATATTAAATGCACATAGGGTAAATAAAGGTGAAAAATTTACAAATATAAAAGATGAAGAACAAGAATTAAAAGAAGACTTTTTCTATATAAAAGATGGAAGCAAAGAACAAATGTTAAGTCAAATTTTATCACTTTCATCTGGTAGATTAAAATCTTATGGTGATTATGATTTTTTTAGAAATATCCAAGTATTATCACCAACTAAAAAAGGATTGCTTGGAACTAGAGAATTAAATGTAGCACTTCAGCAATCATTAAATCCGCCAAGTCCTAAGAAATTAGAAGTAAATAGATTAGGTGTAATATTTAGAGTTGGTGATAGAGTTATGCAAATAAAAAATAATTATGATATTAATTGGGAAAAAGTAGAAAATAAAAAGCAAGAACTTGGAAGTGGAATATTTAATGGAGAAATAGGTACAATATTAAATATTCACGAAAAAGAAAAAGAAGTAGAAATAAAATTTGATGATGAAAAAATAGCTTTTTATCCGTTTACAGAATTAGACCAGATAGAACATAGTTATGCAATAACAATACATAAAGCTCAAGGAAGTGAATTTGATGTTGTTATATTAGTTGCACCATCAACAGCACCAATGCTTTTAACTAGAAACTTACTATATACTGGAATAACTAGAGCTAAAAAAATGATAGTATTAATAGGAAGTGAAAATATCGTAAATTATATGATAGATAACGTAGATAGCAAAAAAAGAAATACGGGTTTAAAGTTTAAATTACAGAATTAAAATTACAATAGGAGTTGAGTACAGGAAATATACTAAAAAAAATAATAGACTACATTTGGAATTTAATATATCCACAAAAATGTACGGTATGTGGAAAACTAGGTGAAAATATATTATGTAAAAAATGTGAAATAAAGTTAAATACTAAGAAAATATATGGATATGAAATACTAAATAATCAGATAGGGAGAATAACTTATATATACAGTTATACAGATATAATAAGAGAGTTGCTAATAAAATATAAATTTAATGAATGCACATATCTATATAAAACAATAGTCAAATTATGTAGTAATGATAAAAAAATATTTGAAATATTCAAACAATATGATACAATAATTACAGTTCCAATAAGTAAAAAAAGATTAAAACAAAGAGGATACGATCAAGTTGATTTAATATTTAGAAATATAGTTAACCAATTGGAATTAGAAAATCAAAATGAGGTAAAAAAACAAAAATTAAACTATAGAAGTGATATATTAGTAAAAGAAAAAAATATAATATCACAAAGTAAATTAAATAAAATAGATAGAGAATTAAATGTAAAAGGTGCATTTAGTTTAGATAAATCTAAGATAAATAATATAAAAGGAACTAAAATATTATTAATTGATGATATATATACAACAGGAAGTACAGTTTTAGAATGTGCTAAAGTTTTAAAAAAAGAAATAAGTAATCTAGAAATAGATGTACTAGTAATTGCTAAAGATTAAAAGAAATAGGAGGAATTCAAATGGAAGAATTAGTAGAAAGTATTTTAGACTATATTCGTTCAGATTATACAGATTACGCTGTAATGATAAATGGAGAATGGGGAGCAGGTAAAACCCATTTTTGGAATAATAGAGTACGTAAAAAGATTGAAACATTACATTTAAATGGAAGAAAATATACAACAATATATATGTCTTTATATGGAATATCAAATCTAGAAGAAATAAGTAAAAAAATATTTATTGAAACAACACAATTAATGGATAAAAATCTAAGAAAATTTATGGAATCAAATGAACAAACAACAATACCTGAATATGCAAAAACAGGTATTGATATGGCAAACCTATTTGGTGTAACTAAAAATGGAGATAAAATAAATTATTCTGAGTTTTTTGCAACAGATGATAAAGTTTTATGTTTTGACGATTTAGAAAGAGCAAATGTAGATGTTATAGATATATTAGGATATATCAATAACTTTGTTGAACATGACCATATAAAAACAATAATAATATGTAATGAAAAAGAATTATCAACAAAATTTAAAAGTTCAAATTTAGAAATGAAAACATTTATAGCAACATATTTATTAGATAAGCAAAACGAACTTACAAATTCAGATAGGCCTATGACAGAAAAAATACAAGATAAAATTGAACATGTATTTGATAAAGCCAATGATTATGAAAGAATTAAAGAAAAATTAATAGGTGAAACTTTTGAATATGCACCAAGATTTGATTATATAATAAATGGTATATTAATGAGATATGAAAAAAATAAAGATTTAATAAGATTCTTGCGTGAAAATACTGGATTAATAATATCAACATTTAATCGAAGCGGAACAAGAAATTTAAGAATACTAAAACACTCATTAAATGATTTTAAAAAGATATTTGAAATGGTTGGTAAATCATATCCAAATACAAGTCATAGAGTAATGCAAACAATGTTAATATTTACAATAGCTATATCATTTGAAATAAAAGCAGGTAAAATAACAAAAGATAAATTTACAAATATAAAAGATAATGAAGAATATAAATCGATACTTGTATCTTCAAGAATATTAATAGATAACAGACAATTTTATATAAAAGAATTTGATAGTAACTATTATTATAATTTCAAATCAGAATATAGATTTTTTAAATTTATAGAATATTATATTAGAACTAGAATATTTGATATGAAACTATTTAAAACAGATATGGAAACAATAAGAAATACAATAGATATTGAAAGTCTTCCAGGATATAAAAGAATACTGACAGAAGAATATTGGAAAATACCAGATGACCAATTTGGAAGAATTGTAGAAGAAGTATTAACAGATATAAAAGAAGGTAGATTAAAATTAATAGATATAGTTAAACTATTTGCATACTTTAGCTATTTTTCAAGAAAAAATTTAATTGATTATGATTTAGATACGTTAAAAGGCTTGTTTTTTAGTGGTATGAATAAAGCATCAATAATATCAAATTATTGTGAAAATAAAGAAGAAGAATTAGCAAAAATAGCAATAGATGAAGTATCAGAAGATATGCATGAAATTTTAAAATATTTTGATACATTAAACTCACAATTATTAGATAAAATGTATAAAGAAAAAGCAGATGATATATTTAGATGTATACCTATGAAAATGGAACAATTTTATGAAAAATTTGATAGAGAATGTATGGATATTCCAATATTTAAATATTATGATTCGTTCCAATTATTCCAAAGATTATCGTGTGCACCCAATGAAGATATAGTATTAATTAAAGAAAAATTATCAGAAAGAACAAATAAATATAAAAATGCATTAGAATCAGAAATAAAAAATATAGTACAATTAAAAAATATAATAGATGATTATTTAGTCTCTAAAGATATAAGTATAAAAAATGTAATGTTAAAAGAATTTGCTAAAGAATTAGGTGAGATAATTCAAAAGTATTAGTATAATTCAAAAAGAAATAAATAAAGAAATAAAAAAATAAATTAATGTATAAAATATCCCTTTTTTGACATAATAAGTATAAACTATTTAAGTTAAAAGGAGGAAAATACATGAAAGCAACAGGTGTTGTTAGAAGAATAGATGACTTAGGGAGAGTTGTTATACCAAAGGAAATACGAAAAACATTAAGGATTAAAGAAGGAGAGCCATTAGAAATTTTTACAGATAGAGAAGGGCAAGTAATTCTTAAAAAATATTCACCAATAGGAGAATTATCGGAATTTGCAGCAGGATATGCAGAAACACTTTCTAAAACAACAGGCCATATTGCATGTATTACAGATAAAGATACGATAATTGCAGTTTCAGGTGGTTCTAAGAAAGAGTTTTTAGAACAAGCGATAAGTAATGAAATTGAAAAAGTTATGGATAATAAAGAGGTATATATAAGTAATGATAATGGAAATATTTCTTTACCAATAACAAAAATAGATTCTAAAGATAGAAAAGATAATGCTCAAGTTGTATATCCGATAATATCAAATGGTGATAGTGTAGGTACGGTTGTATTACTTGGAAAAGAATCAAAAATAAAAATGGGTGAAACTGAAAAAAAAGTTGCTCAATCTGCAGCTACATTTTTAGGAACACAAATGGAAATATAAAATAAAAGTAATAAGTTTAAAACAGAAAACTTGATATATCGTTAAAACCTGATATATCAAGTTTTTTTATAATCAAAAGACTTGAGTTTTAAGTAGAAATATAGTAAAATATAGCTATTATAAAATAAAGGAGAAATAAAATGAAAGCACTTGATATAAGAAATAAATATTTGAAATTTTTTGAAAGAAATGGACACACAATAATAAAGTCAGCATCAGTAATCCCAGAAAATGATAGTTCAGTACTATTTACAACAGCAGGAATGCAACCATTAGTGCCATATTTATTAGGTAAAGAGCATCCATCAGGAAATAATAGACTTACAGATTATCAAAAATGTGTAAGAACAAACGACATAGAAGAAGTAGGAGATAATAGACATCTTACGTTTTTTGAAATGCTTGGAAATTGGTCTTTAGGAGCATATTTTAAAGAAGAGTCTATTGCAATGAGTTTTGAGTTTCTAACTAAAGAATTAGAAATTCCAGTAGAAAAATTATCTGTTACTTGTTTTGCAGGAGATGAAGATTGTGAAAGAGATGAATTTTCAGCAGCTGAATGGAAAAAAGCAGGAATACCAGAAGAAAGAATATATTTTTATGGTAAATCAGATAATTGGTGGATAGCAGGAGAAGATGGGCCATGTGGTCCAGATACAGAAATATTTTATGATACAGGTGCTAATGCGTGTAGTAAAGATTGTCAGCCATCATGTGATTGTGGTAAATATGTTGAAATATGGAATAATGTATTTATGGAATATTTTAAAGATGAAAATGGATATAGAAAATTAGAAAAGAAAAATGTAGATACAGGACTTGGCTTAGAAAGAATGACAATGTTATTACAAGGTAAAAAAACACCATATGATACAGAGCTATTTAGCCCAATTATGAAAGAATTAGAAAATATACAAAAAGTAGATAGTATTGAATCAAGAAGAATAATAGCAGAACATTTACGTTCAAGTATTATGATAATATCAGATGGTGGAAAACCAAGTAACACTGATAGAGGATATATCTTAAGAAGATTAATAAGAAGAATGATAAGACATATAAATAAATTAGAAATAAAATTAGAACAATTAACTAGTTTAATAGAATTAACAATAGAGAATTTAAGAGAAATGTATCCAGAATTATTAGTAAAAAAAGAAGAAATTACTAATGCTATTATAGAAGAAAAGAATAAATTTGTAAAAACACTTGCAAATGGAGAAAGAGAATTTTTTAAAGAATTAAAAAGGTTAAAAGAAACAAATACAATAAACATACCAGACGAAATAGTATTTAAGTTATATGATACATATGGTTTTCCATTAGAATTAACAAAAGAATTAGCAGAAGAAAATGGATACAATGTAAATGAAAATGAATTTGAAAATTTATTTAAATTACACCAAGAAAAATCAAGACAAGGTGCAGAACAAAAATTTAAAGGTGGTTTAGCAGACCAAAATGAAAAAACAGTAGCATACCATACTACAACACATATACTTCACCAAGCTCTTAAAAAAGTTTTAGGTGATCACGTTAATCAAAAAGGATCAAATATTACAGAAGAAAGATTAAGATTTGACTTTAGTCATCCAGAAAAAATGACAAAAGAACAAATAGAAGAAGTAGAAAAAATAGTTAATGAAGAAATACAAAAAGAACATAAAATAATATGTGAAGAAATGAAGATAGAAGAAGCAAGACAAAAAGGTGCAGTAGGACTATTTGAAGATAAATATGAAGATACTGTTAAGGTATACACTATAGGAGATTTTAGTATTGAAATATGTGGAGGACCTCATGTATCAAATACTAAAGAATTAGGAAAATTTAAAATTAAAAAAGAAGAATCTAGTTCATCAGGAGTAAGAAGAATAAAAGGAATTCTAAATTAAGAAAGAGAGAATATATATATGGAAGATTGTATATTTTGTAAAATAATTAAAGGTGAAATACCATCAACTAAAATATATGAAGATGAAGATGTAATAGCATTTAATGATATAAACCCATCTGCTCCAATTCATATATTAGTAATACCCAAAAAACATATTAAATCAATTGCGACATTAGAAAAAGAAGACGAGAAAGTAATTGGTAAAATATTTACAGTAATAAATAAAATAGCTATGGAAAAAGGGTTTTTAGAAGATGGGTTTAGAGTTATTTCAAATGCAGGAAAAAATGGTGGACAAGAGGTAGAACACTTACATTTCCATATTTTAGCAGGTAAAAAGTTAGGTGCTAAAATAGTATAGTAATATTAAAAAATTATCTATACTTTTTTATGTAACTATGGTATAATATATTTAGTGCATAAGAAAAAATGGAGGTAATTAAAATGGTTAAAAGTAAATATAGTAAAGTATTAACAGTATTAGTAGTAATACTTGTAATAGGAATATTAGGGTTATTAATTTTCTTAGGAGTAGACTATTATCAAAGTTATATGATATCTAAAGAAACTTCAGAATATGTAGAAAACTTTAAGGGTGAACTTTCTAAAGACGATGACGATAAAGACGATACAAATGTGGATTCTGATGGAAGTGCGCTAGATGGAATAATTAAAGATGATGAAGCAAACCAAGGATCAAATAATAACAATAATGGTACAACAGGAGGATTTAAGCCATATAAAGGTTTTGGAGTAGTTGGAATTATAGAAATACCTAAAATAAACTTAGACTTACCAATACTTGAAAAAGATACTAAAACATCATTAGATACATCAGTAGCTTTTCAATATGGGGTAGGAATAAATCAAATAGGAAACTCTGTAATAGTAGGACATAATTATAGAAATGGTACATTTTTCTCAAATAATGATAAATTAGAATTAGGAGATAAAATATATGTAACAGGTGAAAGTGGGGAAACTTTAACATATACAATATATGAAAAATTCCAAACAACACCATCTGATACAAGTTTCTTTCAAAGAAATACAGCAGATAGTGCAGAATTAACATTATCTTCTTGTACAGATGATAGTTCTGAAAGAATAATAATTTTAGCGAAAACAGAACCATTAACTTAATATGAATTAAATAAAAAATATATTAGAAAGAAAAAGTTTAACACTTTATTGTGATAAAAACTTTTTCTTTTTTTTGAATTTCACTTCCTTTTTTTAATTAAATTATATATAATGAAAAAAATATTTTATAAACAAAAAGAAAACAAAAAGGGGATAGAAATGGAAGATACTAAGGCAAAAAAAAGATTATTAGAATTGAATGAAAAAACAAAATATTATGCAAAAAAATACTATAATGATGATAAGCCAGAAATTTCAGATTTTGAATATGATATGTTAATGCTTGAACTTAGAACATTAGAAAATAGATTTCCAACATTAATTAGAGAAGATTCATTAACTAAAACTATAGGTGGTAATGTTAAAGAAGGTTTTAAAAAAGTAGAACATATTGTACCACTTCAAAGTTTGCAAGATGTATTTTCTTTAGAAGAAGTTGAAGACTTTGTAAATAAGCAAAATGTAAAAGGTATTGAAAATAAAATAGAAAATGTAAGATATGTTGTAGAAACAAAAATAGATGGATTATCTGCATCATTAGAATATAAGGCAGGAAAATTTGTAAGAGGTGCAACAAGAGGAAATGGACTAGTAGGAGAAGATGTTACAAATAACTTAAAAACAATTAAAACAATACCAATGAAATTAAAAGAAGAAATAGATATAATAGTTCGTGGTGAAGTATTTATTGGAAAAGTAGATTTTGAAAAAATGAATCAAGAAAGAGAAGAAAATGAAGAAGAGCTTTTTGCAAACCCAAGAAATGCAGCAGCTGGATCATTAAGACAATTAGATTCCAAAATTACTAAAACAAGACCACTTGACATATATATATTTAATGTTCAAAAATTAGAAGGAAAACAATTCAATTCTCATTATGAAGAGTTAAAATATTTAGAAGAATTAGGATTTAATGTAAACCCTGTTAAAATATATTGTAAGAATAGCGAAGAAGTAAAAAATGCAATAAATGATATTGGTGAAAAAAGAGGAGAACTTTCTTTTGAAATTGATGGAGCAGTAGTTAAAGTAGATGACTTAGATTTTAGAAAAATATTAGGTACAACATCAAAAGTGCCTAAATGGGCAGTAGCATATAAATATCCACCAGAACAAAAAGAAACTAAACTATTAGATATAGTTTGTCAAGTTGGAAGAACTGGTGCTATAACACCTATGGCTATATTAGAACCAGTAAAAGTAGCGGGCTCAACAATATCTAAAACAACACTTCATAATGAAGACTTTATTATACAAAAAGATTTAAAAATCGGTGATACAGTAATAATACAAAAAGCTGGAGATGTAATACCAGAAATAGTTGAAGTGAAATTAGATAAAAGAGATGGAACAGAAAAAAAATTTACTATGCCAAATAAATGTCCAATATGTAATTCAGTAGCAGTAAGAACTGAAGGAGAAGCAGCAATTAGATGTACAGGAACGGCGTGTCCGGCTAAATTAGTTAGAAACTTAATGCACTTTGTTTCAAGAGATGCAATGAATATAGATGGCTTAGGAGAAAACATAATAAAACAATTTTTAGAAAAAGACTTGATAAAAAATGTAGCAGACATATATAAACTTACATTTGAACAAATAGCATCTTTAAAAAAGAATGGAACAAAATTTGCACAAAATTTAATAGATAGTATAAATACAAGTAAACAAAATGATTTATCTAGATTAATTGCAGCATTAGGAATAAGACATGTTGGTGTAAAAGCAGCAAAAACTATTAGCAAAAAATTTAAAAGTATGGAAAATTTAAAAAATGCAGAAGTAGAAGAACTAAGTCAAATAAATGATGTTGGAGAAATAGTAGCTAAAAGTATATATGAATATTTTAGACAAGTTCAAACAATTAGCCTAATAAAAGAATTAGAAATATCAGGTGTTAATATGTTATCTTTAGAAGAAGAAAATACAGATAATAGATTTGAGGGTCAAACTTTTGTATTAACAGGTTCTTTAGAAAAATATACAAGAGAAGAAGCGGGAAACATAATTGAAAAATTAGGTGGGAAAATATCTGGAAGTGTTTCTAAAAAAACAAGTTTTGTATTAGCAGGAGAAGAAGCAGGAAGTAAATTAACTAAAGCAGAAAGTTTAGGAGTAAAAGTAATAAATGAAACAGAATTTGAAGAAATGATTAAATAAAAGAAAGGGAAAGAGAATGACAGATTATACGTTTGAAAATATGTGGGAAGATTTAAAAAATGGATATCAAATACACTACACATATGTAGGTAATAGATATTTATTATTTAAAACAGCTGAAAATTGTTATACACAAAAACTTTTATCAGAAGAAAAGAAAAATCCACAACCTAGAATGTTAATGCTAACATTAACACGAGTAAGAGAGATGTTTCCTGATATGGAAGATCTAGAATATAAAATAAATATGTAAGAAAAGGATAAAAAGAAATGGCAATAATTATAGATGGAAAAGAATTAGCTAAAAAAATTAAAAGTGAATTAAAAATAAAAAGTGAAGAACTAAAAAATAAAAACATAAACCCAAGATTAGCAGTAATAATGGTAGGAGATAATCCAGCATCAAAAGTATATGTTAAAAATAAAAGTAAAGCATGTGAAGATGTAGGAATAGAATATGAAGAACATTTATTAGATGATACAATTACTGAAGAAGAATTAATAGAATTAATTGAATCTTTAAATAAAAATACAAAAATTCACGGTATTTTGCTACAAAGTCCAATACCTAAACATTTAGATATAAACAAAGCATTTAAAGTAATATCAAATGAAAAAGATGTTGATGGATTTAGTCCATATAATGTTGGAAAACTTTGTATAGGAGAAGATACATTTATATCATGTACACCTTATGGAATTATAAAAATGCTAGAAGAATATAATATTGAATTAGAAGGTAAAAATGTAGTTATACTAGGTAGAAGTAATATTGTAGGAAAACCACTAGTACAATGTTGTTTAAATAAAAACGCAACAGTAACAGTATGTCATTCAAAAACAAAAGAATTAGAAGAATATACTAAAAGAGCAGATGTGATAATTGCAGCAATAGGAAAAGCTAAATTTTTAACAAGTAACATGGTTAAAGAAGGGGCAGTAGTTATTGATGTTGGAATAAATAGAGATGAAAATGGAAAATTAGTTGGAGATGTTGATTATGAAAATTTACTAGATAAAGTAAGTCATATAACGCCAGTACCAGGTGGAGTTGGTCCAATGACAATAACGATGTTAATGAATAATGTAATAAAAGCAGCACAAAATAGTTACAATTAAGACATAATTAAATAGTAAAATACATATAAGGGGGAGGCGAAAGCTTTCTCTTTTTGAATTTAAATGAAAGAAGTGATAAAAATGAAACAAAGAGATTTGAATCAAAATAATGCAGAAAATAACAAAGAAGAAATAGAACACAAGAAATATTGGATATGGTTTTCAATAATTAATATTAGTGTAAAGAAAAAGCATATGTTATTAAATAAATATGCTATAGAAGAAATATATAATCTAGAAGCAAGTAGTTTAGAAAAGAATAAAAGACTTACTAAAAGAGAAATAGAAGAAATAGAAAATGAAAAACATAAGGAAGATTTAGATAAACATATAAGTTATTTAGAAAATAATAATATAGATATAATTGAAATAGATAGTAAAAGATATCCACTTAAATTAAAACAGATAGCAGATCCACCAATAGTAATATATGTAAGAGGTGATATAGAAATATTAAACAGTAAATCAGTAGGAATAATAGGAAGTAGAGTAGCTAGTGGATATGGAATTGAAGTTGCAACTAAATTTGGATATGAAATAGCTAAAAATAAAATAAATATAGTTAGTGGTCTTGCAAAAGGTATAGACAGTTATTCACATATTGGAAATATTAAAGCTTTAAAAGAAAATATAGAATATGGAAAATGTATAGCGGTACTTGGTAATGGTTTAGATCAAATATATCCAAAAGAAAATATTAATTTAGCAAAAGAAATATTAAACACAGGAGGTATAATTATTTCAGAGTACCCATTAGGTACAAAGCCTCTAAAAATGAATTTTCCAGCAAGAAATAGAATAATAAGTGCACTTTCGGATAAAATAATAGTAGTAGAAGCGGTTGAAAAAAGTGGAACTTTAATAACCGTAGATTTCGCATTAGAACAAGGAAAAGAAGTTTTTGTAGTACCTGGAAACATATTAAATAAGAATTCAAAAGGAACAAATAGTTTGATAAAACAAGGTGCATTAGTGATTACAGAATATACAGATATTCTATAAATTATATATGTGAAATATATGAAGAAAAAAGTTTAAAAAAAAGTCAAAAAAAAGAAAAAAATCAGAAAAAAGTATTGACTTTATTAATTAAATAGTTTATACTTTTATTTGTGTTAGCAATAAGCTAATTCAAAGGTGAATGCTCTCTTAGCTCAGTTGGTTAGAGCAACCGGCTCATAACCGGTAGGTCCAAGGTTCGAATCCTTGAGGGAGCACCACTTTTTTTATTTGGGTAGATGGCCGAGTGGCTAAAGGCGGCAGACTGTAAATCTGTTCTCATTCGAGTACGAAGGTTCGAATCCTTCTCTGCCCACCATAAAAACCGTATAAGTAGTAATACTTATACGGTTTTTATTTTTAAAATTAAAAGTTAATTATATATTTCTTTTCTATGTCCTATTTCTAATACTAATACAATTATTTTTTCATCTTGTATTTCACAAAGGACTCTATAATTTCCAATTCGATATCTCCATTGATTAGATTTGTTTTCTACCAAAGCTTTTCTATGTAATCTAGGATTTTCTGAATTATAAATATTTTTTTCTATCCAGCCAAGAATTAATGCTGATGTATGTTTATCCATCTTTTTTAGTTGTTTTAGTGCTTTTTTTGTAAATATAACTTTATACTTCAATCTAATTCCAACTCCTTTTTTACCTCTTCTAAAGAATAGGTTGTAGGATCTTCCTTGTATTCTTTTAATGCTTTTTTAAATGATTTTAAATCATATTCGTTTTCAATTTTTTCTATAACTGCATCTCTAATTAAATCAGATAAAGACATATCATTCATTTTAGCATAAGTTTTTATAAGTTCTGTATCTTTTTCATTTAGTCTTACTGAAATAGTCATTAATATCAACTCCCTTCTACTTTATTGTAATACATTGTAATACTAATGTCGATATATTATATTATTATTTTCAAATTTTAGTGAATATATTCAAATTAAATTAATAGGTGGAGCTTGTATTAATCTATAAAAAGTAAGGAATTAATAAAAAAATAAATACATAATAAATATTAATTTAAACTTTTTTTAGTATAGCTTGTATATATATAGGAGGTTTTATGTATAGAATAGCACTAGTAGAAAAAGATATGTCAAAACATGAATTAATAAAATTATATAATATACTAAGTATTAGATTAAAAATGTATCAAGGTAAAAAAACAAAATATGAGATATAACAATTGTTATATTAAAGAAAATTGAAAAAAAATGTAACATTGTCAAAGAAAGAATTTCAGCTCGACGAATTTAGAAGAGCAATAACTCTAATGATGGATATTGAAGGTTATGAATATGAAAAAATACCGTTAGTATATTATGAATAATTTACTAGTTTACCCCAAATATGGTGAAAACAGAATTGACTTTTAATAAAATTGGTGATACTATTCAAATAGGAAAAAATATATAATAACCGTAAAAGTAATTACTGAAAGGTGGACTAAAAATGTTTGATAAAACAACAGTAGAATATTCAAAAAGTGCTAAATTAGTAGTCAAGGAGTGGTTAAAAAAAGATGAATACAGTACCTTTAATCTTAAAAACTTTGAAGAAATTTTAGAGTTAATAGGCATTAAAGATACTGTGAAAATTGACTTAGTAGAAAAGGCAGAAAATACAATAAATTGTATAACTCGGGAAGGAGAAAGCTATATTGTTAAACTAGTGCAAAATGATGAGGTATATTTAGTAAATCTACAAGTTGCAGTAAATAATAAAAAAGGATTAAATGAAACCTTTGATATTAAAACATATCAAGACAAAAAACTTAAAACAAAGACTAAAGTAAGTTTAATTAATGTAGTACAACAAAATGAAGACAGAATAATTAAATTATCAGCAAAAGAAAATAGAGAAATAGGGATATATTTAAAGTATAAAGAAAAGATAGGAATAAACATTTCTATTTATGGTGAAGTGGTTTTAACAAAAGAATTTAAAAACTATTTGTTAAAATATTTATCTAGTATGAGTATAGACCTAAATTTCATTGATCCTAAACCTGTTTATGAAAAAATAGTGGAAATAGTCCCTAAATGTGAATGTGGAAATACCAAAGATTTAGAAATTGTAATAATATATTATGATGAAGAAAATGAAAAATCAAATTTAGCCAAAATATATATGGAAACTAATAATATCCAAATGTATGGTATTGCAAAAGGTGGTAAAGTATTTAGAGTTTTTAGAAATGGAAATTGGGAATATATTGATTCAAAGACTAGAATATCATATGAAAACCAAAAAGAAGAATATGGGCTATCTGTAAAAGTTAAACAAAAAGAAGATTTTAAGAATATATCAGTAGATAATATTTTAGAAATTGAAAAACAGATCAAAGAACTATTTGAATATCTATTTAAATAATCAAATGAAGGCTTGTAGCTATTAGCTATAGGTCTTTATATTGATTTAAAAGGGAATTTGTGATAAAATAGCTAAGTAAAAATATATGTACTTCTAAATGTAATTACAATGGAGGAAAGAAAATGAAAGGAATATGGATTAATAATCTAGAAATTACGACAAGAGCAAAAAAATATACTGAAAGATGGTGTATGCGGAAAAAGTATATCTTAGAAGATATTATAACTATTTTAGAAGAAATTGGAATTGTAAATGTTATAAAAATTGATACAACAGCAAATAAACCAAGAAAACTAAAAGTAACTTGTGAAAATGGCAAAAAACATATTATAGGAATAGATGTAATTGAGCAAGGCGCTGATTGCAAGGTTATTTGGAAATTATATCAAGGATATAGTGTAGTGATATATTATGAAGTGCAAGAAAAAGGTAAGAGTATAAATGGAATAGGAAGATTTCGAAAGGTAGGAAAAAATAGTCAAGTAAAGAATATAGTAACTAGTCATTCTAAGGCAGGATATAATATAAAACTAACTGAAAATAATACTATAATAGAAATTAATATAGAGCAAGAATCTATATATGATTCTAATAAAGTTATATTATCAGAAAAAGAATTAATACAGTTGGCAATTAAATATAGAAGATATTCAGCTAAAACTATTTTAGACATTGTACTATCTACATTAGAAATAAGAGATATATCACAAATTCCTAAAATGAGCGCTACATGGAATGAAATTGGAGAAGATGTATTATACTCTAAAGAAATTACTAAAATTGTAGTTCAAAGAGGTATCGTAACAGAATATTCAGAATATAATACTAACACAGATGAGTGGTATAAAGTATATAGTAATGGAAAGTGGGAATATAAGAACAATGAACTATATATTGGAATATATCAAGATATAGATATAGTTGAATATTACCTTAAGCCAGATATTAAGAGAACTAAGTATAATATTGAACAATCTATTCGATATGCTAAAAGCAAAGCAATGTGGACATTTGATAAAGTTGCTAAGATGAAATATTAAAAATGAAAGCTATATGGCAATGCCAGATAGCTTTTTTAAAAATTTAATCCATTTTAAGCTTTAAATTAATTATATATTTATATGAGTAGATAGAAAACTTGAAATATTATGTAAAGTATGGTAAACTTATATAGTAAAACATTTGCAACTCCGTTTTACATCATAGGAATATAAACAATTTATTAAGGTAAATACCTAAGGAGGAAAAACATGCTTGCTAAAATTGCAGAAGAAATGACAAGACAATCAAAATGGAAGGTGACAGCAGAACAAGTTACAAAGATTAAAGAAGAAAGCGAAAATATGGTAGTTTATGGTGCTATATGTGGAGATGTAACAATCTTATGCTGGAGGCATGTAAGTGGAACCTGCAAAGTGAAATGGGTTACTTGGTAACACTTAAAAAAAAGATATATTCTTTCCATTGTGAAAACAATGGTTTTTTTATATTTTTTAGGCTGAAGTGCAAAAGAACGATGAATTGAATATGTATAAACTAAAAGGACATAGATAGTGCTGAAGAGGTCTTTTTAAATTTAATCCATTTTAAGCCTTAAATCAATTGACATTCATATAAAAATATGTTAAAATTAATAACTGTAATCCGCTTAGTCAAGGTTCTAAAAGATTAATTAAGTTTAATTACCTAAGATTTAGGGTTAGCGAGTATACGAAAAAGGGAGGTGCATTTATAAATGTACGCAATTATTGAAGCTTGTGGAAAGCAATACAAAGTAGCAGTAGGAGATGTAGTATTCTTTGAAAAATTAGATACTGAAGAAGGTAAAAAAATTACTTTTGATAATGTAGTATTAGTTTCAGAAGAAGGAAAAATCCAAATAGGAACTCCAACTGTAAAAGGTGTAAAAGTAGAAGGTAAAGTAGTTTCTCATGGGAAAGGTAAAAAAATCATTGTTTTCAAAATGAAACCTAAAAAGAACTATAGAAGAAAACAAGGACATAGACAACCTTACACTAAAGTAGAAATTACAGCTATAAAAACAACTGCAAAAAAAGCAGCTGAAAAAGTAGAAGCTTAATTTTTAATATAAAAAGAAATATAGAATTTTAACACTGAAGGGAGTGAGAAAGCATGGCTCATAAGAAAGGTCAAGGTAGTAGTAGTAACGGTAGAGAGAGTGAATCTAAGAGACTTGGTGTCAAAAGAGCAGATGGGCAATTTGTTTTAGCAGGAAATATTTTATTCAGACAAAGAGGAACAAAAATGCATCCAGGTAAAAATGTAGGTATAGGTAGTGATGATACTTTATACGCTAAAATAGATGGTAATGTTAAATTTGAAAGAAAAGGTAGAGATAAAAAACAAATTAGTGTTTACCCAGTAGCTTAAGAAAAATTAAAAAGGATACGTAAAGTATTCTTTTTTTGCTTTACTTGTAAGAGTATATATGGTATAATTTTAGTTATTAAAATTTTTGTATAGGGGGATTAAAATGGCAAAGATATTAAAAGATATATCAAGAACATTTAACGAATTTTTATTATTACCAAACTTAACAGATGAAAGATGCATGCCAAATAATGTATCATTAAAAACACCATTAGTAAAATACAAAAAAGGAGAAGAAGCAAAATATTATGCAAATGTACCTATGGTATCTGCAATTATGCAATCAGTTTCTGGTGAAGAAATGGGAATTAGTTTAGCAAGAGAAGGTGGAGTAGCATTTATATTTGGTTCACAATCAATAGAGTCACAAGCAAAAATGGTAGCAAATGTAAAAAAACATAAAGCTGGATTTATTAAAAGTGATTCAAATGTAAAACCAGGAACTACATTAAATGAGGTTTTAGCTTTAGTAGAAGAAACAGGTCATTCAACTGTAATGATTACAGATGATGGTACTTGTAACGGTAAATTTCTAGGATTAGTAACTGATAAAGATTATAGGGTATCGAGAGAAGATTTAGAAACGCCAATTGATAAATTTATGACTTTAAAAGAAAATGTTGTTTCAGCTCAAAAAGGATTAAGTTTAACTGAAGCAAATAATATAATATGGGAAAATAAAATAGCATGTTTACCAATATTAGAAGGAGATAAATTAGAAGCATTAGTATTTAGAAAAGATTATGAAGATAGAAAAAACAATCCAAACTCTTTATTAGATGAAAATAAAAGTTATGTAGTAGGAGCAGGGATAAATACAAGAGATTATGAAAAAAGAATACCAGCTTTAGTAGAAGCAGGTGTTGATATGGTGTGTATGGATTCATCAGATGGATACTCTGTATGGCAAAAGAAAACTATAGAATTTGTAAGAGAAAAATATGGCGAAACTGTTAAAATTGGTGCAGGAAATGTAGTGGATAAAGCAGGTTTTAGATATTTAGCAGAAGCAGGAGCAGACTTTATAAAAGTTGGTGTTGGAGGAGGATCTATCTGTATTACACGTGAAACTAAAGGTATAGGTAGAGGACAAGCATCAAGTTTAATAGACGTAGTAGAAGCAAGAAATGAATATTTTGAAGAAACAGGAATATATATTCCGATATGTTCAGATGGCGGAATAGTTCATGATCATCATATAACAATTTCATTAGCATTAGGAGCAGATTTTGTAATGATGGGAAGATATTTTGCAAGATTTGATGAAAGTCCAACTAGAGTAGTAAAAAGAGGAAATAGCTATGTTAAAGAATATTGGGGTGAAGGATCAAATAGAGCTAGAAATTGGGAAAGATATGATATGGGAGGAGATAAAAAACTTTCATTTGAAGAAGGTGTAGACTCATACATACCATATGCCGGAAAATTAAAAGATAATTTAGCTGTAACAGTAGCTAAAATAAAATCAACAATGTGTAACTGTGGAAGTATATCAATACCAGAATTCCATGAAAAAGCAACATTAACACTTGTATCAGAAGTTAGTATAACAGAAGGTGCAGCTCATGATGTTATATTAAAAGATATAGAAGGATAAAATAACAAATAGATATTTTTTAAAAAGCAATTTATTATAGTTAATAGATTGCTTTTTTTATATCGAAAATATTGCAAAATAAAGCTAAATATGATATGTTAATCAAGAAAATAAAACAAAGGAAGGTATATAAATGAATAAAATAATTACGTTTGATATTTGGGACACAATTTTAAAAAGAAAATGTCATCCAGAAGAGATTAAACTTGCTACATCAAGATATATAATGTTGAAATATGAAGAAAAATTAAAAGAGGAATATAAAGATATATACAAAATATTAGTAACAAGAGATGATATAGAATACAAAGAATGTATGAGACATAAAGAAGAAGGATTTGATGATGAATGTAGAATTTTAGATGTGTTTAAAATATTACAAAAAGAGATAATGAAACAAGATATAGGAGATATTTCAGAAGAGTTATTAAGAGAAGAAATAGAACAAGAGAAAAAAGCAATATTTATAAGTCCAGAAATATTACCTATATTTGAAAAATATAAAGATTTAGAAAAATATTGTATTTCAGATTTTTATATGGGTGCAGATGCATTACAAGAACTTTTTGATCATGTACAAGTACCAGTTAAAATAAATAAGATATATAGTTCAGCAGATTATTTAAAAAACAAAAGAACAGGAAATCTATATAAAATAGCACAAGAAGAAATCGGATTAAAATCAGAAAATCATATACATGTAGGTGATAATGTTTTTGCAGATATAGATAATGCCAAAAAACTAGGAATAGAAACAGTAAAAACAACAAAAACAGAATTTGCATTTGAACACAATAAAGATAGAAAATTCAATTTTGATTTATCAGAATTATATAAAGATGGAGATACACAAGAAAATAGATTATATAATTCAGGAATTGATTTAGCACCAATCTTATATTTTTACGGATATAGTATTATAGAATATGCAATAAAAAATAAAATGGAAAAAATATATTATGCAACAAGAGAAGGTGAAACTTTTATTAAAATTCATGAAATAATAGAAAGTAACAATCCTTTTGGTGTAGAACTTCCTAAAAAGGATATAATAGAAGTAAGTAGAATGGCAACTTTTGCACCATCATTAAAAGAAATATCAATACCAGAATTATTAAGACTATGGTCACAATATAGAAGTCAAACATTAAAAGCACTTTTCAAAACACTAAATGTTGATATTAAAAAATATGAAAATCTTTTAGAAAAATATGAATTAGAAGCAAAAGAAGAAATAATTGAGCCATGGTTTAATACGAAATTGCAAAAACTGTTTGCAGATGAAGAATTTAGTAAAATGATGAATGAAGAATTAAAAAAGAAAAAAGAAAATCTATTGAAGTATTTTGAAGAAACAAAAGGTATAAAAAATGATGAAAAACCAATGCTAATGGTAGATATTGGGTGGAGAGGTACGATACAAGATAATTTAGCATACATATTTGATAAAAAAGATATTTATGGATATTATTTAACATTGTATGATTTCTATAATACTCAACCTAAAAATACTAAAAAAGTTAGTTATATATCAGATGAAAATATCAAGAAAAATGAAGTTGCAAGCATGATAACTTTATTAGAGTGGATATTTAATCCAGGTACTGGTAGTGTTGTAGAGTATAAAAATGGAAAAGCAATAAGAAAAGCAAAAGAAGAAGAAATAGAAGTTGTTAATACATACATTAAAGTTCTTCAAGAAGGTATGCTAGAAGGAGCTAAATTAATAAATGAATATATGAAATATCACCCATATGAAGCAGAAGAAACTAAGAAAAAAGTATATGAAGTATTAACTAAAACTAAACAAAAACCAAGTAAAGAATTAATAGAAGCATATTATAAAATGGTATTTAATGACACATTTGGTGCAGATGAGTATGTAGAAAAAGAACAAAAATTATCAGGGATAAAAAAATACAATGTATTTAAAGTACGAAAAAAACTAAGAGCAGAATTATGGAAAGAAGCTTATGTTATTCATCATGACTTGAAATATATGGATACATTAGTAAAATTAAAAGGTAAATTAAGAAAATAAACAAAAATTATATAAACAAAAACAATATAAAGTTTTGTCGCGGAGGAAGAAATGGATAATATAGCAGTATTAATACCTTGTTATAATGAAAGTAAAACAATAAAAAAAGTAATAGAAGACTTTAAAAAAGAATTACCAGAAGCCAAAATATATGTTTATGATAATAATTCAAAAGACGGTACAGATGAAATTGCAAAAAAAGCTGGTGCAATAGTAAGATATGAACGAAAACAAGGTAAAGGTAATGTAATTAGAAGTATGTTTAGAGAAATAGATGCTAAATGCTATATTATGGTAGATGGTGATGATACATATCCAGCTGACTATGCTAAAAAAATATGTGAACCGATACTAGAAAAAAACTGTGATATGGTAATAGGAGATAGACTATCTTCAACATATTTTTCGGAGAATAAAAGGCCATTTCATAACACAGGAAATGTTGTAGTTAGAAAAATGATAAATATGATATATAAAAGTGATATAAGAGATGTTATGACAGGTTATAGAGCTTTTAGTTATGGGTTTGTTAAGACATTTCCTGTTTTATCTAAAGGATTTGAAATAGAAACAGAAATGACAATTCATACATTAGATAAAAATATGGGAGTAGAAAATATTATTGTAGAATATAGAGATAGGCCAGAAGGTAGTAGTTCTAAATTAAACACATTTAAAGATGGGTTTAAAGTTATAAAAACAATAATTAATTTTTATAAAAACTATAAGCCATTATCTTTTTTTACTTGGTTAACAGTAATATTGAGCATAATAGGGACAATATTTTTAGTACCAGTTTTAATAGATTATATATTAACAGGATTAGTACCTAAAATTCCATCTTTTGTAGCAAGCATATTCTTTTATATAGCAGCAGTGCAGTCTTTTTTTGGAGGTCTTATACTTCACACTATTGTAAAAAAATCAAGGCAAGATTTTGAAATGAAATTAACAGATTCATATAATAGATATAGAGATTTGTTAGAAAAAAGTAAAGATAGGAGTTAATAATGAAAAAAATGTTTGGAAATTTGCTTATAGCAATACTTTCAGTTTTTTCTGTAATAGGTATTAATATAAATACATTAGCAGATGTAGAAATATTAGATTCTTTTACTGGGATTACTTTTGTTCATATTATTTTAGCAGCAGCAATATATTATATGTTAAAAAAAGTTACCCAATTGAAGGATAGGAGATCGAAAGTAGTATGTGGAATACTTGCCATGCTTTTTGCTGCATTTGAAGTAGTAGGAAATAGTATAGATACATATTTAAGTTTAGGTGGAATACTTACAAATGATAGGACAGTAGTAAAATCATTGATTAAGTTTTTAGGATACGGGATATTATTATTTGGAACAATAACATTTATATTTGATAAATGTAATAAATTTGAAATTAAAGATAAAATTATTAAATGGTTTACTGCAAATAAAAGAACATTTTTTATATGTTGGGCAATTATATTTATATCTTTTGTACCATACTTTTTAAATTATTTTCCAGGAAATGCTTCTGTTGATTCAATTAGTCAAATATTACAAGGATTAGGAGCAAGACAATTAGAAAATCATCATCCTGTTTTTCATACAATGATAATAGGAATATGTATGAATATAGGGGAAGCTTTTGGAAATTATAATATAGGAGTAGCAATATATAGTGTATTCCAAATGACTATAATGTCAGCTATATTTTCATTTTGTATATATTATATGGCAAAAAGAAACGTAGATATACGAATACGAATATTAACATTATTATTCTTTGTTTTATATCCGGTTCACGGAATGTATAGTATTGTTATGTGGAAAGATGTATTGTTCACTGGATTTATTACAATCTTTGTGATTTGTATGAGTGAATTAGTACTAAATAGAGAAAACTTTTTAAAATCAAAAAAGAAAAACATATTATTTTTAATAGTGATGTTATTAGTTGTGCTACAAAAAAATAATGGATTGTATATAATATTATTAGCACTTCCTTTTATATTTATAATAGCGAGAAAAAATTGGAAAAGACTAATTATAATATTTATGATTTTATTTGGTATAATAGCGATTATAAAAGGTCCAATTTATTCAGTATTAAATATAAAAGAAGGAGGTTCTGAAGAATCACTTTCAATACCACTACAACAAATTGCAAGAATAAAAAGAGATTATGGTGATGAACTTACGAAGGAGCAGCATGAACTTATATATGAATATTTGCCAGTGGACAATTTAGAGGAACTTTATTATGAAAAAATATCAGATAATGTTAAGATAAACTTTAATGAAGAAAAGTGGAAAGAGGATAAGATTTCATTTATAAAATTATGGTTAGAACTGGTTTTAAAACATACTATAACTGCTATTGAAGCATTTTTATGTAATAATAATGGATATTGGTATACAG
>CAYJKK010000003.1:0-107833 GCA_964370905.1 uncultured Clostridium sp.
TTCTATTTTAACATTTACATTTTCTTTTGTATCTAGTACATATGCTACATATCCATTAAATTCATCATGCATTATTTTAACATCATCTACCATAACTGTTTTGATAGTATTATCATTTGAAATTCTTGTTAATTTCAAAGTGTATTTTTGTATTTCTCCAACTTCTGATACTACATCTATTCCAATTGTTGTTATATCATCTATTATCTCTTGAGTGAAAGTTAATTTTCCTGTTGCTACATTTTCACCTACTAAAATATCTGCATAATCACTTATTGCTTTTATTTCAATATTTGAAGTAGCTGACGAATTTGGAATAAACATTTCATAAGTTTTTGTTTCTTCATCATACTCAGTTACACTTGTTCCACCAACTTTAATATATTCTAAGTCATTATTAGTTGATGCTTTGTTTATTGTTAATGTGTATGTTTTACTTGTTCCTTGCTGAGGTGCAACTACTATATTTACAACTGTTACTTTATCTGTTAAAACTATTTCTTGTGTACTTTGAACTATTTCTGCTGTTTTAGCATTAATACTAATTGTAGCATATTCATTCATAGCAACTGCTTTAACAAGTGTTGTTTCTAAATCTTCTTGTACATTTATATAGTAATTTCCTGTTTCATCTGGTAATACTAATTTATCATCTACAAATACTTCTTTTAAAGTATTATCTGTAGACATTTTTTGAATATTTAATGTATATTCTTGAATACTATTATCCTCTGCTATTACATAGAATTTAGTAACTGTAATATCACCTGGTACATCTATTGTATATGTAATAGTTTCTGCTGGTTCTATTTCTCCAGCTCCTGCTTTTGCATAACTACTTTCTGTTGTTATATTAATATCTGCAGCTTGAATAGCATCTTCTTCTAAAACTTCTACAGGTATAAAGGCATTGTATGTTTTAGTTTCTTCATTATATTCTGTTACTAATACATTATTTACTTTTAATATACCTATATTTTTATTATCAGATATTTTTGTAATAATTACAGAATGTACTTCAATTGTTCCATCTTCTGCTGTTATTACTATTTCTGTTTCATAAGTTCTTTGATTTGGTAATATTATTTCTGTTTCAAATATACCAGGAGTTTGATTCTGAACATCTTCAATAGTAACTTTTGCAAATTCGTTTGCAGGTGTTACTTTTAATACTCCTGTTAATTTACTTTCAACAGTATCAATTATATATATACCTTCTTCATTTACACTTACTTCTTTCCCATCTAATTGTACATCTAATATTCCAGTATCACTTGATAATTTTTTAATTACTAAATTATATTGTTCTTCTGTTCCATCTTCTGCAATTACTGTAATTACTAATGTAGTAATATCTTCTGCTATTCCTACTGTTTCTGTAAGTTCTTTTGTATACATTGTACCTTGATCTATTTTAACTTTAGCTAACTCATCTTCTGTTTTAATATATGTTACTACTTCTTCTAATGTATTATTGTCTAAAGTAATATTATATGTTTTTGTTTCTTCATCATATACATTTACATTTGTTTCATTTACTGTTATTAATTCAATATTTGTATTATCTGAAACCTGTGTAATTTCTATATTAAAGTTATTTGTAGTTTTTCCATCTTGTGCTGTTATATTTACTGGTACCGTAATTACTTTTGTGTTTTGATCAATACTAACTTCTACTGTATTTTCATAAATTGCTGTTTGTACATTATTATTTATTTTAATAGTTGCTTTTTCATTTGCAGCTTTTACATAAACTTCTGCATTTTCCATACCTTTTACTATTTCTACTTTGTATAAGTTATCTTCTACTTTTATAGCTTCTATACCATTTACTGTTACTATTTCCTCACTAACATCATTTGATTCATGTTCTACTATTAAGCTATATTTAGCTGTTGTTCCATCTTCTGCTATTACTGTAATATCTAAAACAACAGGTGATTCTGTATTTTCAGTAAACTGCGCTATATTTGTATATTCAGTTTCTTTTACAATTATTTTAGCATTTGAATGTACTGTTTCTAAATATATTGGTACTGATACAACACCATCTTTAATATATGTTTTGTATACACCATTTTCTTCAGTTAATTCTACATTGTTTACTTTTACATTATTTAATGTATTATCTGATGAAACTTTTTTAATTTTTACGTTGTGCACTTTTGTTGTTCCATCTTGTGCTTCGACTGTAATTTCTATAGTCTCTTCAACTTTTCCAGTTAAATCTAATTCTATAGATGTTTCTTTTAATGAATATTCACCATTACCTATTTTTACTTTTGCATATTCATTATTTGTTTTTGCAGTTAAAATATATGTTTCTTCTTTTATTGGAACATTTACAACATATATATCATTTTCTAGACTACCTAATGTTCCATCTACATCAACAAATTCTAAGTCTGCATCACTTGACTCTTTATTAATATATACATTATATGTTACTTCGCTTAAACCATCAGGTGATAATATATTTACTTTAAATGTATTATTTTCATCTGGTACATTTACTGCTAGATTTGCTGTTCCTATAAATGTTTCTTCACCTATTTTAATTATTGCATCTGGGCTTAAAGTATCAATTTTAAGATTTGCTGTACTACTTGTATTATCAACAAATGCTTTATATTCTCCATCTATTTCTTCAACTTTTGTATTATTAACATTTAAATTTTTAATAGATAAATCATATTTTCTTACTACTGATATGTTATATATTTTTTCATCTCCATTTTCAGCTTGTACTGTAATATTAAATTCGTCTTTTCCTGAAATATTTACATTACCTGTTACAATATTTTCAAAATACTCACCATTTTCTAATTTAATATTTGCTTTATTAAATGTAGTTTCTGCTGTTAAATTAATATTTGTTACTAAGTTACTTACTTCAATTTCAAATGTATATTCACCAGTTTGACTAATACTTTCTTCTTCTATCCCATCTGCTGTTAAACTTAATATTGAAGTATCTCTAGATGCTGTATCTATTGTTAAATATTTAGTTCCGACAGTTCCATCTTCAGCTGTTAATGTTATAGCTACTGTTTCCTGATTTTCTAATATATCTACACTAACTGTGCTTTTATTGTATTCTTCACTATTTCCATCTATACCAACTTTTGTTTTACTATCCTCAGTAGTTGCAACAATTTCTGCTGTACTTTCTCTTCCTATATTTACTAAATAGTTTCCTTCTTCATCTAAAGTTGCTTCTATATTATTTACTATCACTGATTCTAAATTAATGTTATTTGACATTTTATATATAACTACTTCGTGTATTTTTTCAGTTCCGTCTTCAGCAGTTACAGTAACTGGTATTACTGTTGTTCCATCTTGGATATTTTGAGTGGATTTTAATCCTATGATTTCACCTATTTTAGCAGTAGCATTTTCATCTGATAATTCTACTTCTATTTCTACTGTATCTTTACTTACTACACTTACACTATATTTTCCATTTTCATCTTTTTCTACTAGGTTTCCATCTACTTTTAAAGTTTTAAGTTCTGCTTCACTTGATTGTTCTAATATTTCTAATGTATATTCTTCTACTGCTATATCATTTTGAGCAATAACTGTTATTCTAGCTGTTGTGATTTCTCCTTGTTTTGCAATTGTTCTTGTAGTAGTTCCTATTTCTATATCAAACTCATCTATTTTAATATCTGCTAATATATCTTCTGCAATAGCTTCAATTTCAAAATCAGTTGTATTTTTGTTTAATCTAACTTGATATTTGTTTTCATAATCTACAAAACTTGCTTCTACATCATTTACGATTATTTTACTTAAATTTGTATTATCTGGTAATCCATAAATTATTAATTTATATTCTTTTTCAGTTTCATCTTCTGCTTTTGTATTTATTATTAATTCTGTAGATCTACCTGATAGGCTTACAGTTTTTGTAATTGATGATACTTCATATACTTTATTGTCAATTGCTACATTAGAAAGAATATCTTCCATTGTAACTAATACTTCTGCAGAATTTATATTTTCTTTTAATGTATATTCATATATGTTTGAATCTTCTACATTTACTGTAGCTAATTCATTATTTACTTTAATATTTAATATATTTGTATTTGATGATAATCTTTCAATATTTAATATATATTCTGCTATTGTTCCATCTTGTGATTTAACTTTGATATTTACTATATTTCTTCCTGAATTTAAAGTTATTTCTTTTTGAGCAATATTTAATGAATATATATCATCATTTATTGCAACTTCTGCTAATTCATAGTTTGTAATAGCTTTTATATCTAATACTGTTTCTTTATCACTAACTTTTACATTATATACATTTTCACCTAATACTTTTTCTGCTTTTATTTCAGTTTGACCATTACTTACTAATACTTCTTTTAATGTATTATCTTTTGAAGGTTTTTTAAGTATTAAAGTATATATTTCAAATTTAGTATTATCTTCTCCATCAGTTACTATTATTTCATATGTTGTTTCATCAGCTGTTATATCAACAGTCTTTGTACTTATTTCTAGTTCTGCTTCATTATTTGCAATTTTTACAAAACTTGTTTGTAACCCTGCAGTTGCTGTTACTTCTGCATTTATTGCAGAAGAGTTTACTGTATATGTAAATGTATTGTTAATATTTGGAACTATTTCTCCATTAACATATACTGTTCCTATACTTGTTCCATCTTTTTCTTTAGTTATTGTAAGTACATATTCTTCTTCTTTTTCTCCTGATATAACCTTAACTCTTACAATTGTTTCATCTGAATTAATTGCCACTGTTTTTGTTGATATTTGAGTTTCCTCTCCTAAATTATTAATATTAACTTCTGCAAGTTCATAAACTGCTTTTGCACTAATTACTACTTCTGTTGTTTCTTTAGGTACTACTATACTGTATTCTAAGAAATTATTTTTAATTGCTTCTTTTCCATCTACTGTTAAACTTTCTAAATCTGTTAATGCTGTTTCTTTATATACTGTTAATATATATTCTACTTCATTTCCATATTCAGTTGTAACTATAACTGGAATTTTTCTTACAGTGTATTCTTCCATACCAATTTCTTTTGTTTGAATCCCGACAGTTTCTTCTTGTCCTTCTATACTTAATTTAGCTACTTGATCAACTGCTTTTGCTTCAACTTCTAAATTAGTTGTTTCTTCACTTACAATTATTTGATAATTATTAGCATTTATTTCTTCTGATAAAACCCCATTAACTTTTATATATTCTAAATCAGCTTTGTTTGATTTACTTATTATATTTAATGAATATTCATAGTTTGTACCATCTACTGTTTGCACAGTTATTGTTACTACTTCTGGATTTTGAGTTATATTTTTATTAATTGTTGCTGTTCCATTTTCGTACCATGTAACACCACCATCAATACTAATTTTATCAAGTTTATCTTTAGTATTTATTATTATTTTATCTTCTGTTTGAGTTTCTGGAATAGTTACTTCATAGCTCATTACATCAACTATATTTGCTTCTATATCATTAACAGTTATATTTTCTATTCTATCTGTTTCTGGCTCTTGAACTACTACTGTACTATTTAAAACAATTCCACTTTCTTTTTCTGTAATTACTACATCTGATTTACCAGGTATTAGTCCTTTTACTACTCCATCTTCTACATTTTCTAATATATTTTCATCTACTATTTCCCATGTAAAATCTGTTAGAGTTCTTGTATCATCTTTTAATACATTAAATCTATTACTTAGCATTTCAAATGTTAGAATTTCATTTTCCACAATAAGTTCACTTTCTGGGGAAAACTCTATTTCATTTGAATCTACAAGAGTATATTCGAAACTTTCTATATTTGTATTATTACCTATTTGACCATAATTGTTATCACCTGCTGCAAATACTCTTCCTGTATCTTCTATTATGTATGTGTTATGTTCTCCTGAACCAATTCCAATTACTGCATTTTCTCTTTCAACTTTTGTAGGGTTTTGAATAGCAGTTTGACTATTATGTCCTAATTCTCCATTAGCATTTATTCCCCAAGTATATACTTCACCTAAATTTGTTTGTATCATATTCTCACCAGTATTTGCTGATATATCAATAGCATTTCCTGCTGTATATATATCTGTTATACTTGTTCCTATATTTCTAACATTTCCTGTTTCATGTAATGCTATGATGTTATTTCCACTTATTTTAGCTTTTACAATATCGTATATATCTTCTATTTTTGTAAGTGTATTATATTGATTATTTGTTTGTCCAACTGTGTATATTTCTCCTAATGATGTTATTATTACACTTCCATTTTCTCCTGCTTCAATATCTATTACTTTAATTTGTGGTAATTCCATTTTTTGTGGTATATCTTGGTTTTTATTATTTCCTAAACCTAATTGGTAGTTAGTATTTACTCCCCAACTATATACTTCTCCAAATCTATTTAATGCAAGTACATGTCCGTTTCCAGCTGATATTTTTATAATATCTTGTAATCCTTCAACTTTTGTTGGAGATGTTAAGCTTTCTCTATTTCCTTGTCCTAATTGCCCATGTGAATTATCTCCATATGTATATACTGTTCCATCTGCTTTTAATGCTACTGTAAAGTTTGAACCGCTTACTACATCTATATATGAGTTTACATTATTAATTTGTGAAAGCACATTTGCTGGTTTATATGTTCCTTGACCTAATTGTCCTTGTGAGTTATATCCTGCTGAATGTATTGTTCCATCTGCTTTTAATATACTTACAAAATTATCTCCTGCTGCAATTTGTGGTGCTACTTTATTTTCTGCTTCTATTACTCTTATTATTGCAACTTGTTCTTCTCCTGTACCTATATCTTTAACTTTTACCCAAGTAGTACCAATTTTATTTCCTACTAAATTACCATTTTCATCTACTGTTACAATATCAGTATTTAAAGATAAATAGTCATACTCTGAATTTGTATTAGTTACATTTGAATATACATTAAAATCTTCATTTGATGTTATTTCAATTTTTTTATTTCCTCCTAAATTTACACTAATATCATTTTCTACTAATGCAAATTTATTTATTCCTAATTGAACTGGTTCTAGACTATCTGAGATTACTCTATTATCACTTATACCATGATAGTAGTCTCCCCATGCCCAAACTGATCCATCATTTTTAATTGCTAATGTATGAGTATTTCCTGCACTAATTGTTCTTACATCCGTTAAATTATTAACTTCTATAAATATATTAGTAGTTTCTTGAGTATTATTACCAAATTGTCCTTCTACATTTGATCCAGCCATATACATTTTACCATCTTTAGTAATTATACTTGTATGTGTTTTTCCTAAACTTACTGTTTCTATATTTTGTATTCCTTCAATAACTGTTGGAATTTTAATTGTATTATTAGTTCCTACACCTAAATTTCCATATATGTTATACCCAAAACCATATAGAGTTCCATCTGTTTTTAATGCTGCTGATTGGTATTCTCCTGCAAATATATATGCAATATTTTCTAAGCTTTCTATTTGTTTAAATGTACTAACTCTATATTCACTTATTCCAAGAGATCCAAATCCATTATGTCCAACACCGTATACATCTCCATTTGTTTTTAATATTAGAGTATGTGATTTTGCTGTTTGTACATCAAGTACATTTTCCATATTAGCTACTTTTGCAGGTAATTCCATATTTGAAAGTTTTCCAAGTCCAAGTTCACCATTTAAGTTTCCACCCCAACTAATTACTTCTCTATTTTCAGTAATTGCAAAAGATTGATTTGATCCTGCTTCAATTTTTACTATTTTCTCTCCTAGATCTAATTTAGTTGGAACTAAACTATTTTCTACTCCTGAAATTCCTAATTGATATTGATCATTTTTACCCCATGTCCATACATTTCCATTTTCATCTAATGCAATTGTATGATTTTCACCTGTTCTAATGTTTATTATTTTTATATTTTCATTAAATTTAACTTGTACTAATTCATCTATATCTAAAGTATTTCCTACTCCTAATTCACCATTTCTATTTTGTCCATATGTCCATACTGTCCCATCTGATTTTAATATTGCTGAATGTGAATTTCTAGTTGAAACTTCTGCTTTTATTTCAGTATTTTCTGGAATTACTGTAACTTGAAGAATTGTTTGTTTATTTTCTTGTGTAATTACAATACTTGTTATACCTTCGTTTACTCCTGTTAAATTTCCTAATGAATCAATACTTGCAATGTTTATATCATTTGATTTATATGTAAATTCTTCTTCTATATCTTTAGCCAATATATTAAAGTTTCTAATTCTAGCATTTATATCTAATATTTCATTTTTATTAATTACTATATTATATTCATCTGCTACAATTATTTCTTCTCCAACTAGTACTGGTATATTACTATTTTCATTTGCTAAATTTCCTAGTGTACCATATGTTCCTTTACCAAATGCATATACTCTACCATCTGTAGTTGCAATAAGTGTGTGGTTTGTTCCTGCTTCTACAATTAATTCATCATTTTTAATATTTTCTTTTCTAGGTAATACTAAATCTGTTTCTGATGTTCTTGCAAGTTTACCATTTTCATTTGATCCCCATACATATATATCTCCATTATCTAAAATTGCTATAGAATAGTTATTTCCAACTGTTATATCAGAAATTGTACTTAATATCCCTGTTCCAATACTATCTTTTATTTGAACTGGTGTATTTGAATCTACTTTTGTACCATTTCCTAATTGTCCATTTGTATTTTCTCCTAAGCTATATGCTGTTCCATTTTGTGTTAATATTATCATATGTGAACTACTTACTGCTATTTTTTCTACATTTTCAATATTTTCTATTATTTGATTTGTATCTAAATTAATAGCTTTTTTATCTATTGTGATACCATAATTTCCTGATATTTGAATTATTTTTTCTTCTGTATTTATTTTAGTAGCTAATTTAGTTTTTCCTTCTCCAAAACTATATACTTCTCCCTCATTTGATAATACATATGATTTATTTTGAACTGCTGAGATATCTACTATATCTTTTAATGAGTTTCCATCTTCATCTAATACTGATATTACAGTACTTGAGTTATATGTATTTCCATTACCTAGGTTTCCATATCCATTGTATCCAAATGCAAATACTTCTCCATTTTCATCTAATATTAAAGTATGAGCTGTTCCAACTGCAATATCTTTAATACTACTGTTTGTTTCTATTTGTACTGGTCTATTTTGATTCTTATTGTCACCTGTTCCTAACTGATATTTATCATTTAATCCAAATGACCAAATAGTTCCATCTGCTTTTAATACTATTGTATAATCTTCTCCTGCTTCAATTTTTGGATTAGTCATATTGTCTACAACTTGAACATTTATATATTCTTTTAATCCAGTTATGGTTTCAGTTGCAATTATTATAGTTTCTCCAATTTCTTCTGGAATTATATTTCTATTTTCTACACTTAAAATATCACTATTTAATATTTCAAATTGGAATTCTCCTCCTGAAACTTCATCAATTTTCAAATTAAATTTATTCATTAATCCTAAGTTTAATTCTCTTGTTTCCGCTATATTAATAGTTACACTTTTTTCTGGTACTTTTATAGCTATTTCCCCAATTAATGTTGGCTCTTTGTATTCAATACTATCACCATGACCTAATTGTCCATAACTATTTATTCCCCAAGTATATACAAATCCATTATCATCTACATATGTTCCAAAATAGTCTCCAATTCCAATTTCCATTACTTTTTCTGTATTTAAATTAATTGGTAAGCTATTAATTTGACTTGATGTTGTTGTTCCTAAACAGTTATTTATATTTCTACCCCATACATATATATTTCCATTTTCTGCTAATGCATATGAACTATATATTGAAGCTTCTATATCTATAATTTCTGCTAAATTAGCTGTGTTATCTGGTGTTTTTACAATCACAGGCACACTTGAATTATTAACTGTATTTATTCCTAATTGTCCATAATTATTTGTACCCCAAGAGTATATTTCACCATTACCACTTAATGCTAAATGATGTCCATTTCCTGATGATATTTGAACTATATTATTTAAAGTTGATATTTTAACTGGATTTACATTTATTGTCCATACTGTTCCATCTTCCAATAGTACATAGCTTTCTGTAGCATCAATTACACTTGCATAATAGCTATATTTTACAGGTGATGTAACATTATTTCCCCAGATATATGCTTCTCCTAAATTATTTATTGCTATAGATAAATTCTCAAATGCATATATTTTTTTGATATTAGTTAAACCTTCTACTTTTGTTACTGTTCCAGATGAAGTTTTTGTTCCATTTCCTAGTTGTCCTTTATTATTGTATCCCCATGAATATACTTCTCCTGAATCTGTTAATGATAAGTTATGATTTTTTCCTACTGCTATATGAGAAAATTTCATATCTCCTGTTTGTATCATTACAGGTTCTGCTTCATTCATATTTGATATTATTCCAGTTCCAAGTTGACCATAACTATTATTTCCAAATGACCATATTGTTCCATTTGATTTTAATGAAATTGTATGTCTTGCTCCTGAATCTGTGTCAATTGCAGATATTTCTTCATTTCCTATAACATTTATTTCTACTCTTCTTACATAATTTTGATATGTTATATATAGGTATGTTTTTCCTTCTAAAACTCCTGTTACACTTCCTGCATTATCTACTGTTGCAATGTTTGTATCTTTTATTTCATAATTCAAATCATACATATCTTCAGTATTTACATATAGATTAAATCCAAAATATAATTCTGCTCCAGTAGCTTTAGATTCCTCTTTAATGATTGTTATTTCATCTTCTTGTACTCTTATATATGGATTACTAATATTTTGAGGTATATTTATATTTAAGTTTTCACTATTACCTAATCTATTATTTCCACCATAACCTACTGTCCATACACTACCATCTGTTTTAGCAAATACTGTGTAGTTTACACCTCCAGACATAAGTAGTGTTTCATTAAAGTTTTCTGCTGTGTTTTGTTTTACATATGTTGGTGTTGCAATATTTTTACTATTATTTCCAATACCTTGTGAACCATAATAGTTATATCCCCAAGCTAATATTTCTCCATTTTCAGTTGTAGCAAATCCGTTATAGTATGATGCTTCTACATCTACTATATTAGTCATTCTACTTCCATCTACTGATTTTATTTGTTTAGGAATACTTCCACCTACATCTGTTAATGCATAATATGAGTTACGACCCCATCCCCATACTGTTCCATTATCTTTTAATGCTAATATATTGTTAGTTTCTCCTGCTGATATATCTATTACATTTGATATTAATGATTTAATAGGTAATGATCTATTTGTCTTTGTTCCATCTCCTAATTGTCCATAATTATTATGTCCCCAACTATATACTATTCCATTACTAGATACAGCATAACTTGTTCTTTCTCCTGCTTCTACTTTTACAATATTAGATATATTTCTTACTTGTATTGGTAATGAACTCATAGCTGTTGTTCCATTTCCAAGTTCTCCATGTCCATTATATCCAAATGTATATACTGTTCCATTATTGTCTAAAACAATACTATGATATGTTGCTGCTTCTATTTGTTTTATATTATTTAAATATTCTTTTCCTGTTACATCTTTAACTTGTGTTATTGTATATGAAGTTACAAAACTTCCATTTCCTAATTCTCCATGTACATTATATCCTGCTGCCCATACTGTTCCATCTGCTTTTAAGAATAGTGTATGTCTATATCCTATACTTATATCTATAACATTATCAATTGGTAGTTTAGTTGGTGCAATTACTGTTTCTTTATTTCCAAGTCCTAGTTGTCCATATTCGTTATATCCCCATCCCCAAACTGTTCCATCTGATTTTAGAGCTATTGTTGTATGGCTTGCACTTTTTACTTTAGGAGCTGTTAAATCTCCTTCTTGTAATACATATACATCGACAAAAGTTGTTTTATCTGTTTTAGATTCATCTATTTTTAATCTAGTTTGACCTCTAGAAACACCTGTAATTACTCCTGTTTCATTAACAGTTGCAATATCTGTATCTATTATTTCGTATGTATAATTAGTATTTGGCATTTTATCATAAAGTAAGTTGAATCCTACTGAAATATCTGGTTTCACTGTATATGTATCACCTAATTTAGGTATTACTATTTGTGTATTTTCTACTATTATTGATGTATCACTGATGTTTACATATATATTTTTAGTATATGTACTTCTATCACCTAATCTACCATCTACATTATATCCTGATGTCCAAACACTACCATCACTTCTTACAACCATTGTATGTGCATGTCCTGAACCTACTTCTATTACATCTGTAAATTCACGATTATCTTCTTCATATCTTAATAGTATTGGGAATACTTGATCTGTTCCATTTCCATTTCCTAATTGTCCATATTTGTTATATCCCCACCCATATACTTTTCCTGTATCTGTTGTTGCTACTGCTATATATGAGGCTATTTCTATTGATGTTATACCTTGTAGATTATTTCCAATACTATCTTTTACAATTGTTGGAACAAAATTATCTTTTTTACTTCCATTTCCTAATTGTGCATAGTCATTTAATCCCCAAGTATATACATGTCCGTCATTTGTTATTGCTGCAAAATTGTTAACACCAACTTCTACACTTAATATATTTTGTAATCCTAACATTGTTGGTAATATAACAGCATCTTTTTTTGCTAATCCTGTTTGCCCATATCTATTATATCCCCAAATCCATACATTTCCATCTATATCAACTGCCATAGTGTTATGATATCCTGCACTTATGTCTTTAACTCCTGATATCGTTGTTAATTCAACTGGTTTATTTTTTTGTCCTGTAGTTTTGTCTCCTAGTTGTCCATATGCATTATATCCCCATGTATATACAGTTCCATCTGAATTTAATGCAATACTATGATGTGCTCCACCATCAACTTTAATTATACCTTCTAATCCTTCTACTTTAATAGGTGTAGTTTTAAGTGTTGTAGTATTATCTCCTAATTGTCCATATCCATTATATCCCCATACCCATACTGTTCCGTCTTCTTTAAGTGCTAGTGTATGATAATATCCTACTGCTATATCAACAACACTCTCTATATTTACTTGTGTTGGCTCTACTCTATTTGTTTTATCTCCTAAACCTAATTGTCCATATCCATTATTTCCCCACGTCCATACTGTTCCATCTGATTTAAGTGCTACAGAATAGTTTACACCACCTTCTACTTTAGGATTTGCAATATCTCCATCACGTAGTACTTTTACTATTGCTGTTGCTTTATTTCCTGTTTCAATGTTTTCTACTTCTACTCTTGTACTTCCATAACTTTGAGCTTGTACTATCCCTGTTGTTTTTGAATCATTTGTTGTTACTGTTACAATTTTTTGATTTAAAGATTCATAACTAAATGTGGCATTTTCAAGTTCATTGTATAGTATGTTAAATCCTAAATTCATAGTAGCATTAATCTCTTTTGTTCCAGTTTCTGAATTTATTGTAATTATTGATTCATCTAAAGTAACTGTTTCATAACTAATTAAGTTTAATACTCTTCTTGAATATTTTGTTCTATCACCTAATTCTCCATAACCATTATATCCTGCTGTATATATTCTTCCTAATTCATTAGCTACTACTGTACTATATCTTGTACTAGCAATTAAAAGTGCATCATTAAATATACTTGCTCCATTTTCTCCATACATTTGTACAAAGTTTTTATTGTTTGATGTTGTATTATTCCCTGCATTTCCATATCCATTATATCCAGCTGACCATACTGTTTTATCCTCTAATATAATATTAGTTATATTTGAATATGAACTTACTAATTCTACATTTTCTTTTACTAGTACTGGTCTTGTTCTAGTTGATGTTGTTCCATCTCCTACTTGACCTTGTGCATTATATCCCATTTGATATAGTTTGTTATCTTCTGTTAAAACACCTACATGACTTCCTCCTGCTGATATTTGCATAATATTGTCCATTTCTGCTGTTCCATTTGAATTCATCATTTTTCTAGGTGTAGAATTTGTTTCTGTTATTGTTCCTATACCTAACTGTCCATAATTATTTCTTCCTGTTACCCATACTGTTCCATCTCCATCTAGCATGTATAGAGAGTTTATTCCTGATTCAACTGCAACAATATTATTTACTATTTTCATTTTTGTAGGTATACTTTTAGCTGTTGTTGTTGCATCTCCAATTTGTCCATGACCATTATATCCCCATGCTACAACTGTTCCATTTTCTTTTAATGCTACAACATGGCAATTATCTGCTGCTACTGCTACAACATTTGCTAAATATTCTATTCCATTTTCTGCTAAAACTTGTTTAAATACTGTTTGATGTGTTTTATTATTTATTCCTATTTGACCATAATTATTATATCCTGTTGCCCATACTGTTCCGTCTGCTTTTACTACATATGTAGAATGTGCTCCAACTGCTATATCTATAACGTCTGTCATTCCTGTAAAAGTTGGTTCTAATGTTGTTATTTTATTTCCTAATCCTAATTGACCATATGCATTATATCCCCATGTCCAAACTGTTCCATCTGCTCTTAGTGCTGCATAGTGGTTATATCCTCCTACTATTTTTGGTGCTGTCATTCCACTTTCTAATACATCTACTTTTACAGCTGTTTCAATTCCTAAATTTGTATCAAATATTTTAATATATGTTGACCCAGTTCCTACTGCTGTAATCAATCCTGAGTTATTTACTGTAGCTACTGTTTCATCAACTGATCTATATTCTAAATTAACACCTTCAACTGAATCTTTTAATATGTTAAATCCTTTTTTAGCTGTTGCTTCTATTTGATGTGTTTGAATATTATCATCTAATCTTACATTTCTTTCATTTACTTCAATTATTATTTTACTTATATTTGTTACAATATTTCTATTTGTTGTTGTATCATTTCCAAGTTCACCATTTGCATTATATCCAGTTGTATATACATTTCCTTCATAATCAACGAACATTGTTGCATTAAAACTGCTAGCAAACATTATATCTGTCAAATAGTCTGTTCCATTTTCTGCATATACTTTAGTTGGGAGATTTCTATTAGAATTAGTTTTTATTCCTAATTGTCCATATTTATTATATCCCCACGTATATGCTGTTCCTTCTGCTGTTATAGCTACCATACTGTTTTTTCCATCTATTCTAACAATATTTGTTAAGAATGATTGTCCATCTTCACTTTTTACTTGTACTGGTTTATATGAATTTGAATTTGCCCCATTTCCAAGATTTCCATTTGCTCCATATCCCCATGAATATACTGTTCCATCTGATTTTAAAACAGCATATCCTGTTCCATTTCCAGTTACTTGTATTATATTTTGAAGAGTATTTGTTCCTGTTATATCTTTTACTTGTTTTGGTAATGAACTTATTGTTAATGTACTATTGTTTACTCCTAGTTGACCATATGTATTACTTCCCCATGTCCATACTGTTCCATCTTCTTTTACAACAGCTGATGACGATCCTGCAGATACTATTTGTTTTACATCTTGCATTGGACTTACTCCATATTGATCTAATAAATATACTGGTAATGTTCTAACTGTTGTTGTTTTATCTCCTAATTGTCCAGATGTATTGTTACCCATAGAAACAACCTCACCTGTATTTAATAGGATATATGAACGATATCCAGCTCCTGATACTGCTTTAACATTTGTAAGTATATCTTTACCGTCTACAGACTTAACTTGTACTGGTACTGATGAGTTGGTTTTATTTCCTATTCCTAGTTGTCCATATGCATTATATCCCCATGTCCAAACTGTACCATCTGCTTTTAATGCTATTGAATGATAATGTCCTGTTGCAATATCTACAACATCATCTAATGCAATTTTAGTTGGTACATGACTATCAATTTTTGATCCAGTTCCTAATTGTCCATAACTGTTATCTCCCCATGTCCAAACCGTACCATCTGCTTTTAATGCTATTGTATGATTGTATCCTTCTTCTATTTTAGGACTAACTTGTGAACTGTTTTCAAGTACACTTACTGCTACTGTTGCAACTCTTCCTGATGCTATATCAGTTACTAATATTTGTGTTACACCAAATGATTTTCCAGTTATTACACCTTCTTGTGTTACTTCTGCTATATTTGAATTTAATGCTTTATATATAACTTCTCTTGTTTCATTTGTTACATTTTTAAATAGGTTAAATGAAACCATTTCAATTGATAATTGTTCTTCTTCATCTATTATTAGTTTAACATCATATGGTGTTACAACTATTTTAGATGCTATATACATTGGTACTGTTGAATTAGGAAGTGATCCATCTCCTAATTGTTTACCTGTATTATCTCCCCAAGTTTGTACATATCCTGTGTTTTCAATTGCAGTAAAGTGTTCTCTTCCTGCTCCTATATTTATTATGTTTGATATTTGACCTTCTTTACTACTATTTACTACTTGTGTTGGTCTTGTTTTATCTGTGTTAGTATTGTCTCCTAATTGTCCTAATGCATTTTCTCCCCAGCTATATATTGTTCCATCTTTTGTAAGTGCTGCTGTAGAGTGAGATGCTGAAGCAATTTCAACTATATTTTTTAATACATCTTCTTCTCCTGAAGTAGGAGCTACTGGAGCTTTTACTTGTACCGGATATGTTTTATCTGTTTTTGTTCCATCTCCTAACTCCCCTTGTCCATTGTCCCCTACACTTAATACTGTCCCATCTTGAAGTAACATTACTGCTGAATATGCTTGTGCAGATATTTGAATTACATTATCTAGATATGTAGTACTATTTAATTTCATTTGTATTGGAATATTGACATTTGTTGTATTACCAACTCCAAATTGTCCATATCCATTATATCCCCATGACAATACTGTTCCATCTGCTTTTAATGCTTGAGAATATACACCTTTAGATGTTACTTGTATAACTCCTGTTAAATTTCCTTTAGTTTTTACTGGTGTATTTTTATCAATATTTGTTCCATCTCCTAGTTGTCCATAATAGTTATCTCCAAAAGTATATACTTTACCATCATTGTCAACTACTAATGAATATCCATTCCCTGCCGCTATATATTTAATATTTGATAAAATACCTTGCCCTTCTACTCCTAATACTTGAACTGGTGCATATTTTGTATTGTTTGTCCCATCTCCTAATTGTCCATTAGTATTATTTCCCCATGCAAGTACTGTTCCATCTGTTTTTAATACTAGTGTATGATCATATCCAACTGCTATTTGCTTAATATCTTGCAGTGTTCCTTCACCATCTAACCCTAAAACTTGTGTTGGGTTTTCAGTTGATACTGTTGTATTATTTCCTAGTTGTCCTAATTTATTATCTCCCCATGCCCAAACTGTTCCATCTGCTTTTAATGCTACTGTATGATTAAAACTTCCTTCTACCATACTTGTATATTTTACTTCTTGCGAGTCTTGTAAAACTTCAATAAATACAACTGTTTCTATATTGTTTGTAACATCTTTTATTTGTATTCTTGTAGTTCCTGTTTTAATTGCTGTTACTAGTCCATCATTATTTACTGTTGCTATTTCATTATCTAAACTAGTATATTCAACTGTTCCTACTAGTAATCCATTATCATATACATTAAATGTATCTTTAGCTGTTAAACTAATTTGTCTTGTATCTTCTGCCTTCATTCTATATGTATCTTCATCTGGCACAAGTATTGAACTTCCTATTCTAACTACATTAGTTTTACTTGTTAATGTATCATCACCTAATTGCCCTACTGCATTGTTACCTACTGTCCAAACTGTACCATTATTATCGATATATCCAGTGCTAGTTGTTCCTCCATTTGATTTTGATAATATATCTATATCATTAAATACATCTAAATTTAAACTGTCTTTAACTTCTACAAACACATTACTATTTGTTTTATTTCCTCTACTAAATTGCCCACTTGTATTTAATCCTGCTGCCCAAGTTTTTGTTACTACTTCTGAAATAACTTCTTCTTCAACTATTGTTTCAACAATTTCTTCTGTTTTTATTAAAGTTGTATAAAATGAGTTACTAATGTCTGTTACTGTTAAATCTGATTTAACTTGTACTGGTGCTGAAGAATTTGTATTATTCCCTTGACCTAATTGTCCTTGTGAATTATATCCATTAATATATGCTTTTCCGTCTTTTGTAAGTGTCATAAGCATATGTGTTCCAGCTTCTATTTTTATAACATTTTCTAAAACTCCATTTTTTGTACTGTTTATTGTTTGATATATATTTGGTGTATATGTATTGTGTGTACTGTTAATTCCTATTTCACCATAATAGTTATATCCAACACCCCATACAGTCATATCTTGCTTTAATACTGATAAATGTATATGACCTCCAGATATTTGTTTTATATTGTATAAATCTTTTGCAACTACTGGTAATGTTCTTTGAGTTGTAGTTCTATCTCCTAATTGTGCATATGTATTATTTCCCCAACCATACACAAATCCATCTTTTGTAAGTGCATATGAAGAGCTATGATTAGCAGAAGACCCTGCTGCTGAAACTTGTACAATATCTTTCAAATATCCTGTTCCTGCTACATCTTTTACTTTGCTCGCATAATTTAAGTTTACTGTATTTCCTTGACCTAATTGTCCATAATTATTTCTTCCCCAGCTATATACTTCTCCATCTTTTGTAAGTGCTATTGTATGAGAAAAACCACTACTAATTTGTACAACATTTTCTAAATATTGTGTGCTATTTATTTTTACTTGTACAGGCTCTGTTCTATTTGTATATGTTCCATCTCCTAATTGTCCATAAACATTAGCTCCTGTAGACCATACAGTTCCATCTGCTTTTAGAATTATTGTATGTTGCTGTCCTTGAGTTATCATTGGCATTGCTACTGCATTTTCTTCATTTTCAATAACATTTATAGTTGTTGATGCTATATATCCATTTTTTTCGTCAGTAGCTATAATTGTTACATCACCTAGTTTTTTAGCTGTTACAATACCATTTTCATCAACTGTTGCTATTTCTGTATTTGAACTTTCCCAAGTTAATGTATCTAAAACAATTGGTCTTCCATATGCATTTGTTCTTGAAACTATGCTTGTTGTTAATTCTTGTGTTTCATTTTGTTTTACATATACCATTCTTTGATCTATTTGCATATAGTCTGCATTTAATGGTTCAAACCAATATCTGTCATATGCTCTTGTTTCTAGCATTGAATAATTATCAATATTTCCTGCTGAATGTATTATCCCATCTTCTGCTATTAGGAAGTTATATGCATATGAAGCCTTTCCTCCTGATGGTAAATATTTAATTTCTGACGTAAATTCAGAATTATATTTTTCTTCAATTGGTGTTGCACGACTTGTTGTTGATGTAGTTCCATTTCCTAGCTGTCCTCTATTATTATATCCCCACGAATATGTTACTCCATTTTCATCTTTAGCAAATGCTGAATAATAGTTTGCTCCAATATCAACTATATTTGTTAATGCATTTGTATCTAATCCTGTTACTTTTTGTGCAGTATTTTTTTGATAATGAGTGCTTGTCGTAGTTGTAGATGAAGATCCATATCCTAATTGTCCATAATGATTTATTCCCCATGCCCATACTTCTCCTTGTTCAGTTAATACATATGTTGAATAAAATCCTCCTATTATTTTTTTAATATCTAAATTTGATGCTGTTGTTACTTCAACAGGTAGTGTCTTTTTATAGTGTCCACTTGTAGTTGTATGTGATGCTGATCCATATCCTAATTGCCCATATGCGTTAAATCCCCATCCCCATACGTTTCCATCTTCAGTTATTGCTATCACACTTCTTATTGTTGATGCAATATCTTTTACATTTATTAAATATCCATTTCCTGTTGAATCTTTAACTTGTACTGCATAATTCGAATCTTTAGTTGTTCCATTTCCAAGTTGCCCAAAAGCATTATCTCCAGTCATCCATACTGTTCCATCTGCTTTTAGCATTGCAATTCCATCATACATTGATTGAATTTTAATAATATCTGTAATTGGATTTCCGTTTTCATCTAAAACATATACTGGAATATTTGAATTTGCATTTGTTTTATTTCCTAATTGTCCTTGAGCATTTGGCCCCCATGCTACAACTTTTCCATCTGCTTTTAGAGCTGCTACAACAAAATGTCCTGCTTCTATTTGAATAATGTTTGATAATTCTCCTGAACCTCCAACTTCTACTACTGGTTTTTCTTCATTTTGAGGAGTTACATTTGTTCCATTTCCTAAAAGACCTGTAATATTAGCTCCCCACGATGTAACTGTACCATCTGCTTTTAAACTAATTACTCCTCCTTGTGTAGATACAACATTTGGAGTAGTTATATCTCCTTCTTTTTGTACAACCCTTACTATTACTGTTGCTCTATATTTATTTACTGTATCTTCTATTTCTATAGTTACTGTACCATCTACTATACCTGTTACTAATCCTGTTTCATTTACAATAGCTATATCTGTATTTGAAGATTTGTATGTTAGATTTTGAGTTCTTTCATCTTGTTTGTTATATACATTAAATCCTGAAATTATATCAACTTCTATTTGATAGTTGCTTCCAACTACAAGTGTGTGATTATTTGCTGTTTTAATTCCAAAATTTCCTAATGCTGCATATGCTTCATTTGTTAAATATGTTTGATTTCCAAGTTGTCCATATGTATTTAATCCTGTTACCCATACACTACCATCTTTTTTATATAAAATGCTATTATATGTATTTTCTGATGAATTAGATAATCTTACTATATCTCCTATTTCTAATCCACTTGTCGTTTGTACTTTTGTTAGTAGTAATGAATTTGTTGTATTACCTGTTCCTAGTTGATATTCTGGATTTCCTCCTGTTATTAATAGTTCTCCTTCACGTGTTACTACACTTGTATTTTTTCTTGAAGCACCTATTTCTACTACTCCTTCAATTTCTGTAATTCCATCTGGTTTTAATACTCTTACTGGAGTTGATACTACTGATGTTGATAAACCACTTCCAATTCTTCCATCTGCATTATGTCCCCATCCATATACATATCCTTCTTCTGATAATGCAACTGAATGATAACCTCCTGTTGCTATTTTTATGATATTTTCTAGTATTCCTACTTTATCTTCATCCATAACTTGTACAGGATATGTTTTTGTTACCGCTGTATTATCTCCTAGTTGTCCATATTGATTGTTTCCTACATTCCAAACTGTTCCATTTCCCATTAAATATGTTATAACTTCTGTACTTCCTGAAACTTGAACAATATTTTCTATTTCTCTCATTAATACTGGTAATGATTTATTTACTGTTGTTCCATCTACTAATTGGCTATCTCCATTAAATCCTAAACTTAATACTTTTCCATCTTTTCTTAATAAGATTGTTGTCTGATCTCCTGCTGCAACTCCTATTATATTATTAATTGACTTTGAACCATCTTCATTTAGCATTTTTCTTGCATAAGTTACATTTGTAATATTGTTTTGTCCTAATTGTCCTTGACTATTATTTCCCCATGTCCATACTTCTCCATTTTTATCAAGTGCTAATACAAAGTTTTTTCCAACTGATATTTCCATTATATTTGTTAAATATTGTTCTTCATTAATTTTAACTTGATTTACTGTTGATTGGTTTATTAGATTTCCAATTCCTAATTGTCCTGAAGTATTTAATCCTGTTGTCCATACTGTACCATCTGCTTTAAGAACTACTGTAAAATCTGTCCCTTGTTCAGCTTGTGGCACAGTTATTACATTTTCTTCTGCTCTACTTACATTTATAGTGCTTGTAGCTTTATATCCATTTGTATCTTCTACTATAATATTTGCTATTCCTTCTGATATAGCTTGTATATTTCCGTTTTGATCTACTGTAGCTACTTTTTCATTACTGCTATTCCATACTAATGAACCAAGTTTTATAGGAGTTCCAAAGGCATTTACTCTTGAAATTACACTTGTTGATAATTGTGCTGTTTCTCCTACTGATACATATACTTTTCTTTCGTCTATTTGAATATAATCACTATCAACTTCTTCAAATCCAATTCTATTATATGAATATGATTCTAATGTAGTATTATTTGCTGTTGATCCTGAAGCATATATTTTACCATCTTCTCCTATTAAAAACGTTGTTGTTATTGATCCTGTATGACCTTGTGGTAAATATTTAATTTCTTCTGTAAATATTTCTCCATATTTTCCTTTAATTGGTGCTGCTGTTGTTGTATTTGTTAAACTGCTTTGTCCTGCTTGTCCTGCTGCATTATTTCCCCATGAATATATTACTCCATCTTTATCTTTTGCAAATCCAGTATATCTTTGACCACCAATATCTACTATATTTGTTAATGGTTGTTTATCACTGTTTAATACTTGTACAGGTTTATTTGAAGAAGCTGTTGTATTATTTCCTAATTGTCCTTCTACATTATATCCCCATGACCATACAGTTCCATCTTCTGATAAAAGATATACTTGATATAAATTTCCAACTATTTTATTAATATCAAAATCTGCTAATGCTTCAACAGGTAATGTTTTTCTATAGTTTCCATTATCTGCTTCTGTTGAAGATGCTCCATAACCTAATTGTCCATAATGATTTAATCCACATGCCCATAAAGTTCCATTTTCTTCAATTGCAAATAGTTGTGAATGTGAAGCTGCTATATCTTTAATATTTGTTAAAAATCCTTTTCCTGTTGAATCTTTTACTTGTACTGCATAGTCTACTGCTGTAGTATTTCCTTGTCCTAATTGTCCATAGTTATTATATCCCCATGCCCATACTGTTCCATCTGATTTAAGAGCGACTCCTCCTGCTTGATTTGCACCTATTTTAATTACATTAGATAATCTATTACCATTAATGTCTACTACATATACTGGAATATTTGAATCTCCTACTAATTTATTTCCTAAACTAGAATTTGCATCATCTCCCCATGCTACAACTGTTCCATCTGCTTTTAATGCATATACATTTTGGTACCCTGTATCAATTTGAATAATATTAGATAAATTACCACTTCCACCTACTTCTACTACGTGTTTTTCTTCATTTTGAACTGTTACACTAGTACCATTTCCAAGTACTCCATTAGCATTTGATCCCCATGATGTAACTGTTCCATCTGCTTTTAGGTTAAATACTGCTGCTGCTGTTCCTGCAACTTGTGGTATTGCTATATCACCTTTGTTTTCAACTATTCTAAGTATCATTTCTGTTGATAATCCAGATATTTGATCTTCTACTTCAATTGTTACTAATCCTGTATCGATTGCAGTTATTAACCCACTATCAGTAATTGTAGCTATACTACTTTCTGATGTTTTATATACTAATTCTTCATTTCTATTATCTAGTATATTATATACATTAAACCCTGATATTCTTTCTACTTCTATATTAAATGTATCATTTATATACATTGTGTGAGTTTCTTTTATATTTAATCCATATTTTCCTACTGGTGAATATACTGTACTTTGAGCAAAAGTACTGTCTCCTTTTTGACCATTTACATTTGTCCCTGTTGTCCATACACTTCCGTCTTTTTTTATGATTGCATTATTATTTGTATTATTTGATGAACTAGTACTAAATAGGACATCTTCTAATATTGCACCTGTTTCATCTTTTGTTTCAATAAATACTCGCGAATCTGTATTTGTTCCAGTTCCTAATTGATATAAAGTGTTTTCTCCTGTACTATACATTTTTCCTGTATTTGTTATTACACTTGTTACTCTTTCTGACGCAAAAACATAATTTACATTTTTTATTACTGAATCTTGATTAGAACTATCTACAACTTTTCTTGGATATGAATTAGTTCCAGTAACTGTATTGTTTCCTATTTGTCCTTGTCCACCATATCCCCATGTATATACAGATTTATCTTTTGATAATGCTACTGTGTGATGTCTACCTGTTGATATTTGTACAATATTATTTAATTGCCCATCTCTTGTATCATTTATTACTTCTTTTGGTATTGATGTATTTGTTGTAGTATTATTTCCAAGTTCCCCATTTGTATTATATCCTGCTGACCATACTTCCCCTGTTGATTGTAAAAATATTGTTGAATTTACATTCATATCTATATCAATAACATTAGTTAATTCTTTAGTTTGTACTGGTAAATTTACAGATGTTGTTGCACCATTTCCAAGTTGTCCATGGCCATTATATCCTACACCTAAAACTATTCCATCATTTCTTAAGAATCCACTTGTATTATTACTTGCTGTTATATCTATTATATTTGTTAATAATGCTTCTCCTGTTTCGTCTTTAACTTTTATAGCATATGATGAATTAGTACTATTTTCTTGTCCTAATTGTCCGTTATTATTTCTTCCCCAAGTCCACACTTCTCCACTTTTATCTAGAGCTACAATATGATTATCCCCCACAGCTATTCGTACTATATTTCCTAAAAATTCATTTTCTGTTATCTTTACTTGAGTCATTTCTGATTTTCTTACTACTGTTCCATCACCTAATTGTCCATATGTGTTTAATCCTACTGTCCATACTGTTCCATCTGCTTTTAATACTACTGTAAAATCTAAACCTTGTTCTACTTGTGGTATAGTTATATTAGTTTCTTGATTTTTTGTTACATATATTATGCTAGTTGCTATATATCCATATTTATCATCTGTTACAGTAATTGTTGTTTCACCTTCTGATACTGCTATTATATTTCCATTTTGATCTATTGTTGCAACATCCATATTTGAACTTTCCCATGTAAGTGTTCCTACTTCTGGTGCTTTTCCAAACATATTAAAGTTTTCAATTACATTTGTTTCTAACTTAGTTGTTTCTCCAACTTTTAAATATTCTCTTCTTTGAATAATTTCTACATAGCTTTCATTTATTTCCATTAAAGATACTTGATTTCCTGTTCTTACTAATTGTAGTTTATTATTAGTAACTAGTCCACTACCTAGAAGTGATCCATCTTCTCTTATTAAGTATGAAAACTCTCCATTTCCTGCATAATCATCTCCTGAACCTGTTTGTATAATTCGCGGATATTCTTGACCATATATATCTTTAATCTCTGTCGCATATAGCTTATCTGTTGTGTTATTTGTCATTGCTTGACCATAAGCATTATATCCCCAACTATATATTTTTCCATCTGCTGTTGTAGCAAAACTTGCTCTACTACTTGATGTAACTTCAGTTACATTTAGTAATGGCATATTTCCTGTTACTACTACTGATTTCGCTAAACTTGATGTTGTTTCATTTCCATGACCTGGTTTTCCGTAACTACCATTTCCTGATGATACTAATGATCCATCGTCTTTTAATATTATAGTTGTATTTACTCCTGTTGTTACTGTTTTAGCATTTGTTACAAATACAGATGCTGTTTCTTTCATTTGTACCGGTAAAGTTCTATTTGTTAATGTATTATCTGCTAATTGCCCAGATGTGTTTAAACCTACTCCAAATACTGTGCCTTCATTTGTTACCATTATTAAATTATGGCTTCCTATACTAATTGATTTTATTTCTTCTATTAGTCCTACTCCACCTTGAGCTTTTACTTGTGTTGGAAATCTTACTACTGTTGTATTTCCTTGTCCCAATTGACCATATGTATTTTCTCCCCAAGCCCATACTGTTCCATCAATTTTTAGAGCTGATGATGAATTTATTCCTGCTGCAACTTCTGTTACACCATTTAATATACTACCATCATTTTGCTTTACTAATTGTGGTATACATGCATTTAGTGATTCACTTCCTAATTGTGATATAGTATTTAATCCCCATGAATATACATATCCATTTTTATGTAATGCTAAAACATGATTATCTCCTACTGCAATATCAATTATATCTGTTAAATATCCTTCTCCAGTTGGTGATACTACTTGTGTTGGCTCTACACTATTTATATATGTTCCATTTCCTAATTGTCCACTTGTACCAATTCCCCAAGTCCATACTGTTCCATCTTCTTTAAGTGCTGCAGTAAAATTTACAACTGATTGTATTTCCATAATGTCTGTATAGTCTTGTGTACCTATTTGTACATATATATTTGTAGTTAGGTTTTTATCTGTATCTGTTATTTCTATCCATGTTTTTCCTTGTTTTATACCTGTTATCTCTCCAGTATTTGAAACTGTTGCTATTTCTTCATTTCCAGATACATATGTTAAATTCCCTAAATCGTCTTGATATTCATTTTGTATGTGTACGTTAAAGTCTTTATTATATATAGCATTAATTTGTTTTTTTGCATTTATATCTATGTTTACTATCTCTTTCTCTGTAGATATATTATCTAGATTACTTCCTAATATTGTTCCTATATTTTTATTAGTTTGTGTACCATCTGCATATTGTCCATAAGTATTTGCACCTGTAATTACTATACTTCCATCTTCTTTAATATAGCTTTGTGTTAAATATCTATTTTCACCTAAACTTGTAACACCACTAATTGGTACTGCTGTTTGTACACCATTTACATCTACATATTCTTTTACTTGTGTAAAAACCCTTATATCTGTTGTATTACCTACCCCTAATTCACCTGTACTATTTTCCCCTGTTGCATATACTGTTCCATCTTCTAATAGTACTATTGCTGAATTGTTTGCTAATTCTACTTGTTTTATGTTTTCCATTATTCCAACATTATTTGGCCCAGACATTTGAACTGGAACTAAATTATGAGCTGTTGAGTTATCACCTTGTTGATATGTTGTATTATGCCCCCAGATATATGCTGTTTTATTCTCTTTTAATCCTACAGAAAAATGATTTCCAGATGATAATCTCATTATTCCTTCTAAATATCCTGTATTTGTTTCATTTAATGCATATACATAAAATGCTGTATTTGTAGCTGTAGAATTGTTTCCTAATTGTCCTACATTACTTTGTCCTACAGCTTTAACTTTTCCATCTGTTAATAAAAGATTTGTATTATTGTATCCTTGCTCTACTTGTATTATATTTTTTTCATTTACTATTTTAGTAGGTACTGTTTTATTTCCTGTTGATATATTTCCAAGACCATAATCTTCACCCATTCCCCATGAGTATACATCTCCAGAACTTGTTAATGCTGATGAAATATATTGTCCAGCTGATATATCTACTATATTTTCTAATATCCCTGTTTTTTCTTGATTTAATACTCTTTTAGCTACAAGCGAATTTGTTGTTGAATTTATTCCTAATTGTCCATAGTTATTATATCCCCATGACCATACTGTCCCATTATTTTCTAATGCTAATATATGGTTTAGCCCTACTGTTATCTTAACTATATTATCTAATTTAGTTCCATCTTCTGCTGATACTTGAAGTGGTATCTGACTTTGTACTCCTACTACATTCCCAATTCCTAATTCACCATAAGTATTATCACCAATTGTCCATACTGTTCCATCCTCTTTTAATATAACTGTTGAACGTGCTGTACTACCTACCATAGGGTTTGCAATTGCACCATTTCTATTTGCTATTATATTTAATTGAATTTGTGCAGTATATCCATGTGTTTTGTCTTCTGCAATTATTGTAACTTCTCCACTTTCTATTCCTGTTACAATTCCATTAGAACTAACTGTTGCAATATTTGTATTACTGCTTCTATATTCTAAATTCCCTACTGTTATTACATCATTATATAAAGTGAAACCATGATCATAATATGCTCTTAAAGCTAATGTTTCTCCTACTTTTATATATTCTTGATTATTACTTAATAATAATTGTCTTTGATCAATTTCTATTACGCGAGAAATTGTACTTAAAGCATTTTTTTGTAAATGATAATTTGAATTACTACCACTTCCTACTAAATTACCACTATTTGTGATCATTATATTTGTTGAAGGAGTAGCTGAATTTGGTAATATTTTAATATCTGAAATATTTGTTATTTGATTTTGAACTCTAACAGCACTTGATTTGTTAGCTGTTGTTCTATCTGCAATTTCTCCACTTGTGTTTAGTCCCCATCCATATACTTCTCCCGTGTTTGTTATTGCATATGATGTTTCTCTTATCGCTCCTATTTCTTTTATATCTACTAAAAATGTTCCGTCAGATTTCTTTACTTGTATTGGACTAGCTTTTTTATAGTTTCCACTTGTACCAGTTGTAGATGATGCTCCAAAACCTAATTGACCATATCTATTTATCCCCCACGACCAGATTGTTCCATCTGATTTTAAAGCTATTATGTGATAATATCCTGAAACTATTTCTTTTACATCTTCTATGTTTGCTTTTAAAGCAGTATTTGAATTTGCAGTTGTTCCATTCCCAATTTGTCCATGCGCATTATATCCCCATGAATATACTATTCCATCATTTGAAAGTGCACTTGCTCCATGGCCAAATCCTGTTATATCTTTTATGTTTGCTAAATTTACATTTTGACTTTCTGCATTTTTAACTAGTACGTTTACTGCATAATTTAAATTAGTCGTAGTGGCATTTCCAAGTCCACCATAAGTATTTCCTCCCCATGATAGTACAGTTCCATCGTTTTTAACGGCATGTCCTGCATTGTGTCCTGCTGCTATTTTTATTATACCTGTTATACCCACACCATTTATATCTACAACTTGTACAGGATATGGTGAATTTACCGAAACTTTATTACCTAATTGTCCAGTTGTACCTAGTCCCCATGCTACAACTGTTCCATCTGATTTTAAAGCTATAGAAAAGTCCGTTCCAGCCGCTATATCTATAACACCTGTTAAAATTCCTTCACCGTTTATACCTACGACAGGAACTGGGTTTACTGAATTATATGCAGTTCCAATTTCTCCTATACCTAATTGTCCAGATGCATTGGTTCCCCAACTCCATACTGTACCATCTTCTTTAAGAGCTATTGTATGAGTAGTTCCAGAAACAACTTTACCACTACCAACACTTTGAGCAATTTGTCCTTCATTACCTGTAGTTATTACAGCTTGCACTGTTTTTACATCCATATTTGTTACTTCTGCTTTTACATTTGCCAGAACTGTTGTTATAGCAAATGATAAGACTATCAATATAGCAATAAATACTGTTATTTTGTTCCTGTTTTGTGTTAATTTTCCTAAAAACTTTTCTTTTCTACTACTCATAAAATTTCCCTCTCTCTTTTCTTAAAGATTCTTGTATCCTTAAGATTTACCTCTCTAAGAAGTATATATTTATATAGTATTTTCTACAATATATGTAGTTTTATGTTACAAAATATTAATATATGTGTTTTTTTAGGGAAATACGATTATTCGACATTTTTTCTTCTTTTTTTACTTTTTCTTTACATTTATTATACAAAATATGTATACATTATGTATACAACTCAAAAAAGCCCTTAAAATAAGGGCCTATTTTTTGAGTTTTTTATGTGTTTTTATACTCTAATAACGCCTATGCGTAGTATTTTTTTAACTTTTATCAATACTTACTATTTTAAGGCGTTTTTTTAGAGTTTTATTAATTATTTTAATCTTTTGTTTTTCTCTATTTTTATTCAATTAATTCGCTATAAGTTTACAATTTGCTTTTTTATGTAAACTATGGTATAATTATTAAATGTTGTGTAATAATAATTATAGAAAGGATTAATTATGAAATTTTCAATAAAACCTTTGGATTTACATCACTATGAAATTTATTTATTACAACCAGTTCGTGCAAAATTATTTAATAATACTTCTGATAAAAAATATATAGGATCTGCTACTATTAACCTATCTGGTGATGATATTAATATATATTGTGAAAATAAGAAGATGAATGCATATGCGGGGATACTAGGTAAACAGACCTATTTAACATATGTTAATCAATTAGAAAATATAAATAACTAATTATCAAACGGCAAAGCTTGTCTTTGTCTTTTTCTATTTTATATGATTAATTAGAACTCTATGTATACATACATTTTAAGTTTTTAATATTATTTTTCTATTAATTTTTCATTTTTCAAGTTTTTATTTTTAACTTTTTACTTTTTTTAACTTCTTCTCTTCTATATCATTTAATTTTTAAAGATAAAAAATTATTTTTATTTTTTTATTACATTTTTTATTTTATATATTTTTTTATATATTTTAGTAAAGGTAGAAAACTCTCTTTTTTTCTACCTTTACTTTTAGTAGAATTTTTTGTTACTTCTAATATTTTTTATTACTTTTTGAAGTTTTATTATTTTATTTTACATTAAACTTTATATGTATTTTTATGATTTTTCATAGATACTAATATATCTTTATCTTTATTATGTACAATAACTTGTACTTGTTTATTATTAATTTTCTTAACAATTGATTTAGATAAAGTTATTTCAAATTCATCTTCATGATATTTGTCATAATATTTAGATAAATCTAAAACTCTTTCAGTCATTGATAATCTTTCTTTACCAATTAATATTCTTTCTTCATTACCTTCTAAATATACTCTAACATTTCTTCTAAATTTGATGTATGCTAAGAATAACGCTACTGCTCCTAATATAAGGGCTAGTGAACCTAGTATTATTGGTAATATATTATTTGATGAATCATCATTACTATCAGTTGTTCCTGGTACTAATGGTATATCATCATCATCATTATCTGGTACTACTGGTATGATTGGTTTTTCTCCAACAGATACAGTAAACTCTAATACATATCCTGCATAATTTACAGTTAATGTTTGATTTCCAGATTTAGTTTTATCATAACCTGTTACCATACTGTTTGTCATAGTTACACTACTTGTTCCACTTTGTTTAGTTACAGTAAGTATTCCTCCTGCTGCATCAAACTCTTCATTATATTGATATTGTAATTTAGTTGGTAATTTATTTATTGTTACTGATAAAATTTTATCAATTACTACTACAGAATATGTAAAAGTTTTTCCATTATCTGTTACTGTTAATACTTGTTTTCCTTCATTTTTATTATTAAATCCTGATAACATCCCTGCATTTATATCTTTACTATTACCTATAGCTCCACTTGCCATTACTTCTCTAATTTTACCTCCTGTTAAGTCAAGATCTTCTCCATATGAATATGTAACTTTTGTAGGTGCTATAAATTCTGTTCTTGCAACATAATCAACTACTTTTACAGTAAACTCTACTGTTTTTCCTTCATATGTTACTTTTACAGTTTGATTTCCTAATTTATTTGGATTATATCCAGTTACAGTTGCTTTATTCATATCAACTTTTTCTGTATTACCACTTTCTTTTTGAACTTCTAATGTTCCTCCTGATAAATCTAAGCTTTCACCATATTTATACTCAGTTTTATTTGGAAGTGATGATATTTTTATCCCTGATATATTATCATTTATAACTACTGTAAATTCTGTTTCAAAATTATTATATTTTACTTTTACTACTTTAGATCCTGTTGTGTTACTTTCAAATCCAGATATCATAGTTTCGTCAACTACTATCTCATTTCCTTTAACACCTGAAGCCATTTTTTCTATTAATTTAGCTCCTGCTAAATCTATATTTTGGTTTAATTCATATACTAATTTTGATGGTTTAACTAATTCATATCCTGTTAAATAGTCTTCTACAGATATATCATATGTAAATTCTTGATTATTATATGATACTTTTACTGTTTGATTTCCTAACTCATTAGAATCAAATCCTGACACCATTCCAGGTGCTACATCTATATTTTCTACTGTTCCACTTGACTTAGTTACTTTTAATATTAATCCTGTTACATCTAAACTTTCTCCGTATTTGTACATTTTTTTAGCAGCTGATGAATCTAATACTACTGATGCTATAGCATCTGCTATAGTTATTTGGTATGTAAATTCTTCTCCATTAAATAACAATTTTACAGTTTGTGCTCCTGTAATTGTATTATCAAATGATATTACAGTTATTCTACTATCTGTAAGTGGTATTGAAGCTGTAGCTTCACCACTTGCCATTACTTCTTGCACAAATCCTCCTGATAAGTCTATATCTTCACCTATATTATACTCTACTTTTGTAGGTGGCACAAAAGTTATATCTGATACATAGTCATTAACCGTAATTTCATATGTTACTTCTTTATCTCCATATGTAACTTTTAATTCTCTAGTACCTAATTTATTTGGATTAAATTGTGTTCCATCTAATTCAGTTACCATTGTACTCAAAATACTTTCTGTGATTGTTGAATCATCACCTAAAGTTAATTCTAATATACCTCCTGTTACATCTAGAGCTTCACCATAATTATATGTTGTTTTTGGTAATGTATCTATTCTAATAGATTTTACTGGGTTTACAACAGATATATTGTATGATGTTGTATATGTCGTTCCATCTATACTATATGTTACTGTTAATATTTGTGAATTTGTTACTGATGTACTATCAAATCCAGTTACCATACTTTCAGTGATATTTACAGTTTCAAATGCTCCACTTTTTCTATTAACTATTATTGTACCATTTGTTATATCTAATGCTTCACCTTTAACATATGATGTTTTTGGTGTTACACCCATTTCAATTCCTTCTATAGGGTCTTTAACATTTACATTAAATCTTCCTACTTCTGTTCCATTATATGATATTACTACGGTTTGTGAACCTAATTTAGTTTTATCATAACCTGTGATACTTACATTTGTGTCTGTTATTTCTACAGTAGTTGTTCCACTTGGTTTTACTACTTGTATACTCAAATTACTTACATCTAAATCTTCGTTATATTCATACTCTGTTTTAGGAGTACCAACAAGTGTTATATCACTTGCATCATCATTTACATTAACTCCAAATGTACCAGTATGACCTTGGTAAGTTACTGTAATTGTTTGATCTCCTACAGTTGTTTTAGAATATCCAGATAAAGTTACACTTAAATCTGCTAATCCTATATCAATACCTATTGCGCCACTTGCCATTACTGTACTAATTTTACCACCATCTAATACTAAATCTTCGTTATATACATAATTTACTTTAGTTGGTGCAGTTACTGTTATTCCAGTAATGTAGTCTATTACAGTTACATCAAATGTTGTTGTTTGTCCTCCATATGAAATTGTTACTGTTTGGTTTCCTAATACATTTTTATCATATCCAATTATCATAGAATCTGTTACAACTACATCTTTACTTCCACTACCACTTACAGCTGTTATTGTTAATTCCTCTAAATCTTCTCCATAATTATATGTTGTTTTTGGTGTTCCTTTTATTGCTATACTACTTACACTATCTATTATACTTACTGTATATGTTGTAGAATTTGAAATTTCATTTTCTACATATGTAACTGTTAATTCTTTAGCAGTTTCTTCTACTGTAGAATCAAATCCAGTTACCATACTAGAAGTTATTTCTTTAACTTCTGGTGTTCCTACTGCTCTAGTTACTAATATTTCCCCTCCTGTTACATCTAATGTTTCGTTCACATTATATGATACTTTAGGAGTTGTATGCATTTCTATTTTTGTAACATTGTTTACTATATTAATTTCAAAGTCGGCAGCATCTTGAACTCCGTCTTCTGTATAACTAAGTGTTACAGTTTTAGAAACTTTATTTGTACTATCATATGTACTAGGGCTCATATTTACACTATCAGTTGTTCCTTGCTCAAATACCATATTTGCAGTTGGTGTTACTGTTTTTGAAGTAGCTCCACTTGCATAATTTACAGTTATTTGGGCTCCTGTTAAATCTAATGTTTCTCCATGATTATATATTCCATCACCTGTAGGTGGTGTTATATCTATACTTGATACTTTATCTCCAACAGTTACATTAAATGTTCCACTATGACCTTCATATTCTACTGTTACTATTTGTTCTCCTAATGTAGTTTTTGAATATCCAGATATAGTTACATTTGTGTCTGTAAGCTCAATATCTGTTCCAGTAGCGCCACTAGCCATTACTGTCGTAACTTTCCCTCCATCTAATACTAAATCTTCATTATATGCATAATTTGTTTTAGTTGGCGGAGTTACTGTTATTCCAGTAATATAGTCTACTACTGTTACATCAAATGTTGTTGTTTGTCCACCATATGAAATTGTTACTGTTTGATTTCCTAATGTATTTTTGTCATATCCAATTATCATAGAATCTGTTACAACTACATCTTTACTTCCACTACCACTTACAGCTGTTATTGTTAATTCCTCTAAATCTTCTCCATAATTATATGTTGTTTTTGGTGTTCCTTTTATTGCTATACTACTTACACTATCTATTATACTTACTGTATATGTTGTAGAATTTGAAATTTCATTTTCTACATATGTAACTGTTAATTCTTTAGCAGTTTCTTCTACTGTAGAATCAAATCCAGTTACCATACTAGAAGTTATTTCTTTAACTTCTGGTGTTCCTACTGCTCTAGTTACTAATATTTCCCCTCCTGTTACATCTAATGTTTCGTTCACATTATATGATACTTTAGGAGTTGTATGCATTTCTATTTTTGTAACATTGTTTACTATATTAATTTCAAAGTCGGCAGCATCTTGAACTCCGTCTTCTGTATAACTAAGTGTTACAGTTTTAGAAACTTTATTTGTACTATCATATGTACTAGGGCTCATATTTACACTATCAGTTGTTCCTTGTTCAAATACCATATTTGCAGTTGGTGTTACTGTTTTTGGAGTAGCTCCACTTGCGTAATTTACAGTTATTGTAGCTCCACTTAAATCTAATGTTCCACCATGATTATATTTTCCACTACTTGTAGGAGCTGTTACATCTATGCTTGATATACTATCATTTACTGTTACATCAAAGCTTCCTGTTTGGCCTTGATATAATACTGTTACTGCTTGATCTCCTAGAGTTGTTTTTGAATAATTACTAATCATGCTAGTTTCTAGTGGTACTCCACTTACAGTAGCGCCACTTGCCATTACTGGTGTTACTGTTCCACCATCTAATACTAAATCTTCATTATATTTATAACTTGTTTTAGTAGGAGGTGTTATTGTTAACCCAGTAATATAGTCATTTACTGTTACATTAAATGTTGTCGTTTGTCCACCATATAAAATTGTTACAGTTTGTGAACCTAATTTTTCCTTATCATATCCACTTATCATTGATTCTGTTACTGTTATATCTTTACTTCCACTACCACTTACAGCTGTTATTGTTAATTCTTCTAAATCTTCACCATAATTATATTCTGTTTTTGGTGTACCTTTAATTGCTACGCTAGTTACACTGTCAACAACATTTATATTATATGATGTAGTATTTGAGATTTCATTTTCAATATATGTTACTGTTAATGGTTTGTTCGAAGCTTCAACACTTGAATCAAATCCAGATATCATTTCAGAACTTATTGCTATTACCTCTGGTGTTCCTACTGCTCTAGTTACTAATATTTCCCCTCCTGTTACATCTAATGTTTCGTTCACATTATATGATACTTTAGGAGTTGTATGCATTTCTATTTTTGTAACATTGTTTACTATATTAATTTCAAAGTCGGCAGCATCTTGAACTCCGTCTTCTGTATAACTAAGTGTTACAGTTTTAGAAACTTTATTTGTACTATCATATGTACTAGGGCTCATATTTACACTATCAGTTGTTCCTTGTTCAAATACCATATTTGCAGTTGGTGTTACTGTTTTTGGAGTAGCTCCACTTGCGTAATTTACAGTTATTGTAGCTCCACTTAAATCTAATGTTCCACCATGATTATATTTTCCACTACCTGTAGGTGCTGTTACTTCTATACTTGATATAGTATCATTTACGGTTACATCAAAACTTCCTGTTTGACCTTCATATTCTACTGTTACAGTTTGATTTCCTACAGTTGTTTTTGAATAATTACTAATCATACTAGTTTCAATTGGTACTGCACTTGCAGTAGCGCCACTTGCCATTACTGGTGTTACTGTTCCTCCATCTAATACTAAATCTTCATTATATTCATAACTTGTTTTAGTCGGAGGTGTTATTGTCACTCCTGTAATATAGTCTACTACTGTTACATCAAATGTTGTTTGTTTTCCATCATATGAAATTGTTACTTTTTGTAAACCTAATTTTTCTTTATCATATCCACTTATCATTGACTCTGTTACTGGTATTGTTTCTTTACCACTACCTTTAGTTACTTCTAAAGTAGCTCCTGATAAGTCTAAATCTTCTCCATAGTTATATGTTGTTTTATCTGGATTTGCATCTAATACTATTCCTGTTACTGCATCAGTTACTGTATAACTGAAAGTTGTTATTTTTGTTGTCCCGTTTTCAACATATGTTATCGTAGCTTGTCTTGTACCTTCTGTTGTAGTATCAAATCCACTTATCATAGATTCTGTTACAACTATAGCTTCTGGAGTTCCTTGCTCTCTTGAAACTAATATTGATAAATCATTTTGGAATGATTCATTTACATTATATGGATTTTTAGGTGTACCTTGAACTGCTATTCCAGTTATTGTATTTACAATTGTTACTGGATAAATTACAGATTTTTCCACACTATTTTCTGTATACTTAATTGTCATATTTTTAGTTGTAGTTGTTCCAGTAAATGTTACTCCTTCTGTATTAAATATAGATCCATCTGAATTTTCTAATTTTATATTTGCAGATGATAATGCAATATTTTGTGTTGCTGAACTTGTATAATTTGCTGTAATTTCACCTGTTCTTGATACTGATTCTCCATATCCATATGTATCAACTGGTTTATTTGCATTATTTATTTCTATACTATCTAATACATCTAATACATTTACAGTAAGTGTTCCTGTTACTCCACTATCTGCTATATTTAATACTTGTTCTCCTAATTGATTAGGATTATATGTACTTGTTAACATACTAGAAGTAAAGTCTGCTAATGTTATACTATTACCACTAGCAAGATTTTGCTTTAACTTAGCATTTGTAAAGTCTAATGCTTCTCCATAGTTATATGTTGTTTTCATATCAACAACTTCTATACTTACTAATTTATCTGTTACAGTAACTCCAAATGTGTCTTCCATTCCATTATATGTTACTGTTATATCTTGAACACCTAATCTATTTGCATTATATCCTGAAACCATAGATTCTGTTAATTCTACTGGTGTTCCTTTTGCTCCAGATGCCATTACTTCTCTTACTGTACCTCCAGTTAAATCTAAAGTATCTCCATACTCATATGTTGTTTTTGTAGGATTTGCTACTTCTATGCTTTCTACAAAATCATTTACTGTTACATTATATGTTGTTGTTTGTCCTAAATATTCTACTGTTAATGTTTGTTCTCCTAATGTATTTTTATCATAATTAGTTACTGATACACTTCCATTTCCTAGTGCTACTGTCAAATCTTGACCACTTCCTGTTGTAACATTTACTGTTCCTGTGCTTTTATCAAACTCTTCTCCGTAATCATATGAGTTTTTAGCTCCACTTACTGATATACTTGATATTGAATCATTTACAATAATATCAAATTCTGTTGTTTTTCCTTCATATGTTAATGTACCTGTTTGAAGTCCTCTATCAAATCCTTCTGGCGTTTGACCTGTTATTTGTACATTACCTGCTGTTAAGTCTGCAACCGTTACATTTGATGTTACTCTTGAATCTGGTAAGTTTATTGTTGATGTAACACCACTATTTGTAGTTGCAGTTATTACACCACCTGCAAAATTAACATTTTCATTATGAGTATATTCTCTATCTGTAATTGGTGTTGTCATTTCTATAGAAGCTACTGGATCATTTACTGTTATATCTAAGTTTGTTGTTTGCCCTTTATATTCTATTTCAACTGTGTTATTTCCAACTGTTGCTGGATTTCCACTTTTAATTGTTACATCTGTCGATGTCATATCTATTTCTTCTGAAGTACCATCTGAATATGATACTGTTAATTTCCCACCTGATAAATCTATATTATCTCCATGGTTGTATTCTGTTTTAGTAGGGTTTGTTGCTACTGATACTTCAGTTATTGTTTTTGCTCCTTCTGCAAATCCTACAAACTCTACATATGATGTATCGTGAATTACAGTTGTATCTCCATTTGTTGATGTTATATTATCACCATCATATCCTATGAATAATCCTGTTTCTGTTATACCTGGTGCAGTCATAAATGAAAACATATCTTTTGTTAAATCTTCATCTGTAACTCCATCTTGTAATTTAAACATTATTGAGAAGGCTTTGAATTCTCCTCCTTCATTTGCTGGATTAGGTATTGTTACCCCTCCATTAAATACTACTCTTATTGACTCTTCAGCAATATTTAAATATGACTGATTTGGAGCATAATACATAGTATATGGTGATTTTACTGTTGCACCTATTGCATTTGCTAAATTATCTGTAGTTTCAAATTGAAATGTTCCAAAGTTTATCCATGCTGGCTGTATTTTGGAAGAATCATATTTAATTTTGGTATCTAACCCATAAATATATATGTCTCCTTTAAAATATACATCTACTGATAAATATTCTACTCCTAAAAATGGATGTACTGTTAAATTTTTTCTAAATTCTATTGTGGGTTTTTCTGGAACTACTGTTGCTGCATATGAATTTGGTATTAATATTGAAAATGGTGTAAATACATTTATTACCATGATCATTACTAATATTAAACTTACTATCTTTTGTTTTTTTAATATTGTTTTATCCATTGTTATTCCCCTTTCTCTTCTATATTTATAACTTCTCTTCTAGAACCATAATTCTTATTCAATTCTATTAAATCACTCATATTTATATTTTTATCTTCTGTTAGGTCATACATTAAGTGGTATGAATCACTTTCATCTGTTAGAGCATAGCGGTTATTTAATTCTATTAAATCGCTCATATTTATTTCTCCATCTTTATTACAATCACCCGGAATTAGCCACTTATGTTCAAATTCTATTGTTCCATTTTCTGTTATTACTACATCTGTTAACACATAATCTAAATATCCTGGTTTATCTATTATTATGTCATATGTACCTATCATAACTTTTTCATCAAATGTTCCATTTCGCAGTGCATAATCTTCAATAGATTCACTCTCACCCCTTGGTGTTCCATTTTCATTTATTATAAATTCCTTATATGGTGTAATTGTATCTAGCGCCTCATGATTTTTCATTGTATCCCACTCAAATGGTACTGTTTCTCCTGTAGTTTCATTTACAACTACTGTAAGTGAGTCTATCTGTTCTTTTTTATATATTTTAATTGGTGCACTAAATATTGATTCCCAATTATATGTACTTATACTTCCAACTATATTTCCTGCTGGTTTCTTAACCGTTATCACATATGTTTTTATCGTTTCTAAATCTTCTGCAGTTACTACTATGTTTATTGCTGTATCTTCACCTGCTCCATTTAGAATAACTTCATATCCTATACTTGGATCAACTATATCTTCTCCTATTTTAATAGTAGCTGTGCTATCTTCAGGAGTCGGAACTATTAATATTTTTTCTGAATCTTCTTCTAATATAAGGTCATATGCTAATACTTCTTTATTAAAAGTGTCTATTGGTTTTAAATCTGTTTGTAAATTACTTAAATTTGCATTTTCCGATGCTAATGCTAATATGAATTCAAACATACTGGGGTTTTCATAAAAATCTACACCATCTACACTTATTTTTATTCCTGTCTCTGGTGAATTATTTTCATCTGCTTTTAATGTAATTGAATTTTCTGCCACTTTTCCTTCACCTACTTGAAAACTGAATTTACCAAATAATACTTCATTTGGTATTGTCATATAGTCTCCATTAACATCATCTAATTTTACATATTCATTTTCTGCACTTAGCCATAATACATTTGGTAATACACTTATTATCGTCCTTAATTCTCCTTCTGCAAATGACATAGAAAACAGGTCTATATAGTTTTCAAATCCGTTTGCAAATTCAAAATTTGCTGGTATACCAAATGATTCATTCACATCTATTATTTCATTCGTAGATATATCAGATGTACTTAATAATGTATGATCATAGTTTACAACTAAATCAATTCCTCTTATTGTAGTGAAGTTTTCAATCCACATTTCAACTGTTAATTGGTTTTTACCATTTGCTGCTGGTACTAATTCTGTTGCAATAAATTTTACTTTTTGTGTTTCTGAAGGGTCTAAAGTAGCAGCATTAACTTGTGGTGCAGAAAATATTATAACAAAAAATGCAATTAGCATTATGACTAGATATTTGTATTTTTCAATGTTCTTAAACACTTACCACTACCTCCTTCTCTTCCATAGTTTTAATTACATTATATATACATCCTTTTTTTTTACTTTACAAGTGCCATTTTTCGGCTTTTTTCGAGTATATTATACGGCTTTTCAATATATAGATGTTTTTTACAATTAGATTACATTTTAATTACAGTTTTATTACATTTAATTTTATGTTACCTTTTTCGTTTTATTTTTTTGACATTTATATACATAAAAAAAAGAAATATTTTAAAATATTTCTTTTTTTTACAAATCTTTTACTCTTAGGGCTTACTCATTTATTTACTTGTTTTTATCTTTTTATTTGTTAATTTTTTTATTTTTATAAGTTCCTTACATATATGTTAATATTTATTTATTTAACTTTTAAAAACTCTTTAAACTTAGTTATCCGTATATTTCTAAAATTTTATTTTTTTTTCAAGTGTTTTTATTTAAATTTTATTTTTTTCTTTATCTTGAATACATTTTATGTTAAAATCTGTTTTAGAAATAATTTTTAGATTAAGGAGAGGTTTAGAATGAATATAGAGGAATACTTTAATAATATATTTAAAGGCTCAAAACAACCCTCATTAGATGTTATGAAATTTTTTATGACTAAATATGATAGCTTTGAGAAAAATATGAATTTCATACATATAGCTGGAACAAATGGAAAAGGAAGCTGCACTGAAATGCTTTCTGCTATTTTATCTTCAAATAACTATACCGTAGGCAAATTTATTTCTCCTCATCTAATTTCTTATAATGAACGTATTTGTATAAATAATATACCTATTTCTGACAATATATTACACTCTTTTATTATAGAATTACAGCCTTATATCTTAGAATATGAATCAATTTATAATTCAAAAGTTTCTTTTTTTGAAATTATAACTTTCATTGGACTTTTATATTTTTATAGAAATAATGTAGATTTTGTTGTACTTGAAACAGGACTTGGAGGACTATATGATTGTACAAATATTATTTCTAAACCGTTAGTTTCAATTATAACATCTATCGGATATGATCATTCTCATATTTTAGGAGATACTTTAAATAAAATTACTTATCAAAAAGCTGGAATAATTAAAGCGAATTCTAATACTGTTATATATGATCAAAATAGTAATATTAATAGCATATTTATCGATACTTGTAATAAAAAAAATAATAGCCTTCACCTTATTACAGATAGTGATGTATCTAACTATTCGTATGATAATATTTTTCAACATTTTACTTTTAAAAATATGTATAATATTTCCTTAAATTTAAAAGGTAAAATGCAAGTTAAAAACTGTAGTCTATGTCTTCAAACAGTACAAATATTGACTACTCTTGGATTCAGTATTTCTAATATATCTGATGCTCTTACTTCAATTACGCATCCTGCTAGAATGGAAGTTATTTATAATTCACCTTTGATTATCTTTGATGGTGCTCATAACTTACCTGCAATTAAGTGTTTTAAGGAAAATGCACAAATGTACTATTCTGATTTTAAAAAAGTTTATATTATATCAATATTAAAAACTAAAGATTATAGAACTATTCTAAAAAGTTTATTAGAAGATACAAATGCACTTTTTATCTTTACTTCTGGAAATGATGATAAAAAATTTCTTTTAAATATCGATTTATATACTGAAGCAATTAACTACATCTCTAAAGAAAATTTACTATATATGAGCTTAGAAGATTCCATTAAATACTCATTAACTCTAAACTCTGAATATTCAATCTTTTATATTGGGAGTTTGTATACATATAAAACTATAACAAATTACTTAACTACTATAAAAAAGCAGTAATTTTGAATTTATTTCAAAATTACTGCTTCTTTTTATTCTAATTATCAATACTTTTAATATATACAACTTTAGGATATTGTTCTTCTAATGTATATGGATCTAAAATTAGTTTATTCATGTTTTCTTTTGCATCTTCTAAGTCTTTAACATTATTTATATTATTTCCTTTACTTTCAAAAATTGTGTTTTCTGTAAACATTACTTTAAACTCTATTTTTTTATCATCTTTTCCATAATCTTCAATATTATAATTATCAATAACATATCCTGTAACAATTGCTTCTTTTTCTCCTAATATATGAACATCTTCTATTGTAAAATCATAGTTATATAGTCTTTGTTCTTCTTCTAAACTTAAGTTTAACAATAATTCTTTCCTTAAATCTTCTTCTGTCTTATTTCTAAAAACTTTTATCTCTAAACTATCCTTTTTTTCTAAAACTATAATATCATCTTTATTAATATTTTCAACACTAGTATATTCTGATGTTCTAGCATTTAAAACCTTTGTATTATTATCTACTTTAATTTTAGATACTATATTATCCATTGATACAAAATATATCATTCCTTCTTCTATTTTATCAAAAAAACCAATTTCATATTCTAAAGTTTCTGATATATCTAATATTGTGGTTATATATGAAGCTAATATTATAGGTTCTTTTTCTTCTTTAGAATCAATTACAAACTTAATATTACCACTTTCATATTCTTTATTTATATACCAATTATCTGCTTCGAACATCTCTATTTGTTCTACTTCATTTACATATGTTCTTAATTCATAATATCCAGATTCTAAATATACTGAATCTCTATTTTTTTCTGTTATATGATGATTTTTTTCTGTTATACCGCTTAAAGGTACATACTTTAATGTAGAATTGCATTCTATTTCTCCACTTATTGCTATAATGTCTATTACAATTTGTTCATTCAATTCTTTATCTTGAGTTAATTTTATAAATTCTTCGATCTGAGATTCATTTCGGATTTTCCCATTTTGAATTTCTACAGTACCTAAATTTTTTTCCTGAATATTTTCTATAAATTCAAATGTTTCAATAGTGTCTGGATTTAATTGAATATATCTATTTACTAAAATCAATATCGATATAATTATTATAATAGCGCTCATCCCTAGAAAAATTTTTATATTAACATTTTTATCCATTTTGTACCCCTTATATTCAAATTTTATATATTAATTATATCTACTTTTACGAAAAAAACAAGTAAATCCTTTATTTACTTGTTATGTATTACTAATTATATTTAACAAAACTAATTTATTGTATTGTTTTGAAAGTTATATGTTATATTTCTTCATCTATTCTATAATGTCCTGTTATCTCCTGAAATTTTATATATATTTCAAGTATATCTTGTTCTCTATCTGCTTGTCCGTGAATTATGTATTAAATATGGTATTCCTTTTGAATTTCTTCTATCTGAAATAATCCCTATATGTTCTTCTCCAAATATTACAATATCTCCTGCTTGCCATTTCTCTATTTCATAAATGTCATTAGTAAGTATCGTTAAGTGTCTATCCATGTATACTTTTAAATTCTTTACTCTTCTAAAATCTATATTTGTATCAATAATTGGAGTTACTTCTGGATATAGTTCTAAATTATTTTTTATATCCTCATCTACTGCATCTTTCAAATTATATCCTGCTGCCATTAATGCTCTCCATATAACATCTGTACATACACCTATATCATCTGGTGGATATCCTCCAGCATAATAGCTACTCCCATCATATGTTGGCATATTTTCTGCATCTTTTCTTGCTCCTAGTAATATATCAGTATAATCATCTATTCCATCATTATCAAAATCTGTTTCACTAATATGTAATTCCATATCAAAGTCTGAATTTGTATAATATTTAGGCTCTACTATTCCTTGATATATTAGTATATTATATATCAATACTATTAATACAGCAATTAAAATCACTGTAAATATACCTAATACTTTTTTCAAATCTATCAGCTCCCTTTATTTATTCTAACTTTTAAATGAAACTTATTTATCTTTGCTAATTATCTCTTCTTTGTTATCTTTTTTAAATTTTACATATAGGCAAATTGAAGAATATATAAAAAATGTAGCTAATAATATTGCATTAAAATTATTTGTAAGCATTCCATTTTCAAAATAGTATGTAATTCCAAAATCAATGTAGCCTAATATTGCTGGCAATAAATTCATCATCCCTGCTATTAAAAATATAATTATTGCAAATATAGGGCTTTTCTCTCTATAACTTAAATATGATCCTTTAAATGTTGTTACAGTCATAAAGTATATTGTTGGAATATATGCTAATACTAAAGCTTGTATTGAAGTTGGTGCCCAAATATAATACTCATTAATAAATCCATTTACTACTACCAATAACATTAATATAAAAAAACATCTAGTCATAACCTTATATCGTATACTCATTTGGTATTCATCAAAATCGTTGTTTTTTCTTTCAACTTCCACTTTTTTACTTTCTTTCATCTTCATCAACCTCCCAAAATAAATCATTTAATGTTTTGTCTAAAACTTTACAGATTTTTATACATAAATTGATAGATGGGTTATAGTCCCCTTTTTCAATAGCTGTTATCGTTTGCCTACTTACATTGATTGAATCTGCTAAATCTGATTGTGTTAAATCTTTAGCTACTCTAGCTGATTTTACTCTTAAGTTTTTTGCCATCTTAATCACCTCTTAAATATATTGTACGTTATCATTTACTTTTTGTCAAATATGTTTTACATTTTATCATAAATGTTTAGCAAAATTATATTTTCCTAATACTTTATTAAATTATTTGCTCTAAATTTAGTAATTTATTTTCTTTAAATGTTAGTTTTAATAAACATGGTGATGTTATATCTAATACTTTATCTTTATATTCTAATTTAACATTTTCATTTACCGTACACCAATTTAAAAGTAAAAATTTAATTGAACCACCATGACTTATTACAGCTATTTTCTTCCCTGAATATTCTTTTAAAACTTTTTCCATAAAGTTTGTCATTCTTATATTTGTATCTTCTGCACTTTCTCCATCAGATGTTTTAAAATTCCTATATACTAATTGTTCTTGTGATGGATCTCTTGTTTGTTTATCTTGCATAAATACACCTAGTTCTTCTAAATCACCTAACTTTCTTTCACTTAAATTGCTATCTAAATTTATTTCTAAATTATTCACATTAGCAATATATTTTGCTGTAGATTTTGCTCTAGTATATGGACTACTCCAAATAACATCAATATTGCTTAATTCTGAATTTTGACTTAATATTTTAGATTGTTCTTCACCATATACTGATAAAATTTCTTTTTCATTTATTTCCTGTGAATTTTCATTAGTATTTCTAATTCCTTTTTCATCGTGTGTTTCACTATGTCTTATTAAATATATTATTGTGTTTTCCATTTAAAGCAACTCCTTTACTTTATTCTACAATTCTATTTTATTTTTCTTGCTATAACATTATATATATGCCAATGCTTTATTTTTCCCATTCCTGTTTTTCCATCTTTTTCTAATTCTTCGAATTTAATAATTTCAAAACTATTAAATAATTCTCTAACTTCCTTTTCTTCTAAAAAAGTCATTTTTTCTTTTATACTTTTCCATGAATCATTTATCCCAAAGAAATTCCCAACAAAATATCCATCAATTTCAATGCTTTCTACTATTCTATTCCATACCTTTTCAAACTTATATTTATTACAAAACGGCAAACTATAATTAGCTAATATTAATTTATTTTTGTATAATTCTAAATCTTCAAAAGTAGCAACTTTAAAATTAAATTTATCAATTTCACTAAAACTTAATTTACTTTTAATTAAGTCTTCTGTATTTTCCTTATCTATACAGGTCATATCCCATCCATTTTTAATTAGATATATACTATCTCTCCCTGCTCCTGTTCCCAATTCTATTCCTTTTGATGGTTGTATTCCTAACGCTATAAATTCTTTTGTTAATTCATGTGGTAATGCATTTTCCGTATTTTTATAATATTCTTGTATACTATCCATTAATACCTCCTATTTAGATATATTTTAACATACTTTTTGTTCTTTTTCTAATTCAAAATCAATTCCAAATATGTTTTTATCTTTTAAATATTCTTCAACATTTCTGTTTTCTGATTTTTCAAATTCATTATCTACATCAATATAATATTTCATAGTTCGAGTTATATCTGAATATCCTAATATTAATCCTAGTATAAACATTAAATTAATCACTCACTTACATCAAAAAAACTAACAAATTTAATTGTTATTTTCCTTATTCTTTTTGATTTTATTTTTCAATTGTTGTACTGTTAATAGTTCTGATTTATTTCTATGTATCATTCTATGACAATTACTACATATACAGTCTAAATCCTCTTTAATATTTATATTTGTTTCTTTTTCATTCATATGTAATGGTTCATTATGATGAACTTCAATAAAATCTTTTCCTACTTCTCCATACACCTTTTCAAAATCAAATCCGCATGCCTGACATTCTATCTTTCCGGTAACATTTTTTAAATAAGCTATGGCTAATTGTCTATTCTTTGGATTTCTTTCATAAATAGTCGTATATTTCATAATTTTTTTACCTTCTTTTGCTGGAACAATACTTTCCAGAACATTTTCATAATTTAAACTATTATAATTTATATTCTCATAATTAAATTCTGGAATTTCATTTATTGCCTCTATTAATTCTATTCTTAATTTCCACACAAAATTTTTACTCTCATTAAAATCAATATGCCAACCTTCAAAAGGTACACACCAAAAAGATTCTTTACCATCATCAGATTCAGATTCCACCCAAAATCTATAATTCAAATGTTTATGTATTCTATGTACTAAACCTTTTACAATCCCATTATATGGACTTCCTTTTTGTTTTGGTTCATATTTGGTCATAATTGTTCTTGAAGTCGCTTGATAATCTTCTTCATTATACCAATATAGTATCATGTCTTTAGCTTCTTTATAAAAAACATTACTATCTAATAGCATTTCTTTCCATTCTTCTTTTGTAATATCTATATCTACAAAATATATTCCATTTTCTTTTTTTAATCTTTTATGAATACCTTTATCTTTCATATTTTCACCTCTTTGTACAATATAATGATATTATATAATTATTTTCAAGTAAATACAATCTCTTTTTCAAAGTCTACAACTTCAAACATAATAGCTGTTATACTGTTATTTAAACTCCTAATACATTCACCTGGCTAGAATATATTAGAAAATTCTTTATTCTTATTCCGTACCATTTCAAAGTCACCATATCTTAATTCAGATAACTGACTTATCCATTTACTAATTATTTCCTTACTTATTTAAAATAATTTAGTACGATATTGATTTTAAGAATAACAAAAGTCCCTCTAATTAGAAATATCTGTTATTTCACTATATAATAGCTTTTCATTAGGTTTTATTAGTATCCAACCTGACATTTGCAAGTATAATCGCATAGCAATTTATTTCATTTTCATTCATAGCTATCCCCTTCAAAAACTGTATATAATTTTTTAGAGACATTTCACTACTTTTTTGAGGTTTCTGCGAATTTTTTTAAAATCCCATAGAAAAAAGAGTATCACTCAATCACTTGATATGACACTCTTTCAGCTTTTTAGAATATTTTTTCAGTTTTCTAAAATTTCTTTAAATATGGTCGAGGCGACCAGACACGCATTAGCTAGGAATATTTATATATCAGCTTTTTTTAGCTGTTAATTTTTTTGCAGAAAACTTTTGTAGAAATTTTTCAAATTTTATTCCGATAAATAATCTATATATTTTTGTTTTTCACTTTGCTTATAATAGTTATATATGTTGCCATATGTATCTATTGTTGTTTGTATTTTATCATGTCCCATTAAGGCTTGTAAAACTGGAAGTGAAACACCAGCTTCTATACATCTTGTTGCAAATGTATGTCTTAATGAATGTGTATTTACATCTTTATCTATTTTTAGTTTCTCACATATTCTCTTAAATGAAGAATTAATAGCAGTTGTTGTTAATAATTCGCCATCTTCATTAAAGAAAATTAATTTACTTTTATTTTTTTCATTTTCTCTTGCAACTCTCACGCTATTTGCTAGAAAATCTTTGAAAAAATTATTAATACCAACTTGTCTTGTTCCATTTTTAGTTTTAGAAATACTAGAATTATGAATAATAACTTCTCCATTAATTCCTTTAGATAATATTTTAGTTATTTTAATCTGATTACTCTCAAAATCCACATCATTTATATCTAGTGCTAAACATTCCCCTACTCTAATTCCAGTATGAAGTAACACTAAAAATATATCTCTATATTTACACTCATTTTCTTTAATGTATTTTTCAAATTGTTTTTGTTCTAAAAATGTTAATGCTTCTACTTCTTTATCTGCTTTTTTGCTAATAGGTCTTTCTATACAACTAAAACCTTGAAAGAAATTAGTTTTTATAAAATGTTTATCTATAGCATAATCATAAATTCTTTTTAGCATAGAATAGTCTTTTTTTATTAATGAATTTGATTTGATTCTTTCTGATTCTAAAAAATCATCTATCTGTTTTTTAGTAACTTTCTCAATAGGCATAGTAGAAAACTTATATTGTTTAATTCTATTTAAAGTTGCTATATTAGTTTGATAAGTATTACCACCTATCTTCCCTTTATTTAATTTATCTTTTTCTAATTCTAAACCTACTTGAAAAATTGTTTTTTCATATTTATTAATTCCCATAGGTACACCATTTAATCTAACAAATTCCCTAAAATCAATAATCTTTTTATATACATCTTCTTGACTCTTACCTGTAAATGTCTTGTATATTGGTTTTCCAGTTCGTTCATCAAAATCTATAATAACCCTTGCTCTTGATTGTTTAGTAAAATAATATTTATCACAACTTGCTGTATTTTTACATTTTTCACATTTACTACAATTTGTTAAATCTTTTCTGTTATTACATATTGATCTGTCCTTACATTTTCCACAGGTATTGCACATTTGTGGATTATTATTCTTTTTAGGTTTTCTTAAATCATATGTTGAAACTTTTATTTCTTTTTCCTTCAATTATTCCCTCCTTTTTCTGTAATTAAAGGAAATACCTTGATATTACACCTAAAATAGTGTAAAATTAATTTGCTTAAAGTTATATAAGGCATTTCCTTATATGATTTTCTATGAAGGTTTAATTTGCGAGATTAAATCTTCTTTTGTTTTTAATACATGTTTTTGACTTAAATATTTTATAAAGGCATCTTTTGCAACTAAAAATTTTCTTCCTAATTGCTGTGCTGGAAAGTCTTCCGAATGAAACAGCTTCAAGCACTTTGATTTCCCTATTTTCAGTATTCTACATACATCGTCAGTTGTATATAATTCGACATCAAAATCTTTCATTTTTCACCACCTTTCTATTGACTTTCGTTTTAAATTAGAGTATTATGTTTGTGAGAGATTTACCGAAACTCAATACATTGCTATTATACATAGACAATATTATATTGTCAAGTTAATTTGTAAAAAAAATATAAATTTCTCACTTTATAACAGGAGGTTATCTAATTGATAGCAAACAATAATAATGTAAATTACCCATTATATATATGGTTTGATGAAGATTCAAAAGAAGAATACTACACAGCCGAACTATTTTTACTTGGTACAAATAGAGTTGACCAAGAGCAAAATAGTATGTCTTTAAAATTTGTAGCACCACTCGATAATGTTCAAGAAGATGGTACTATTCTTAAACACCCATCATACCGAAGTCATCCCTATGTAGATAGAATAGGAAATATGCTTGTAAGACTTTTAAATGCTGATTTTAGCACATTTGAAAATGGATACAACACTTTCTTCTATGCTTATGGATTTGACACTTTAAATACATATATGGGAATTAATGAAACAAAAACAAACTTTAAATCAATAAAAGATTTTAAAAAATATTATAGAGATTTCTTTAAACAAGCTAAAAAACATTTACTAAAAATACAAAAAGACTTTAAAGAAGCTGTAGATATTTTATATAACTTATCAGAAGTAAATGAATACTCTGAATTTAGCCCTAAATCTAAAATAATTGCACTTTTAATAAAACATGAAACAGATTTATATACATATACTCACAATTTGAATTTGGAATATGAGAAATATTCTCATAAGAAAAATGATTACATAAATACACCATTAAATGATTTAATGGGAAAAATTGAACATAACGAAATACTTAAAACTAGAACTATTTATTCTAGTCAGTATTTAGGAGATATTTGTTATTGTATTTTAAATACTTTAACTAATATGGATAATATACTTATCAAGAAATGTAAAAGATGTGGTAGATATTTTATACCTAATGTTAGAAACGATGAGATATATTGTGATATTCAAAATATCGATGGTAGCAGTACTTGTAGAGAATTAGGTGCAAAAGAAACTTACAAAAAGAATTTAGAAAATGTACCTGCTTTACTTGAATACAGAAGATCTTATCAAAAGAAACTTATGTATTGTAGTAGAAATAAGGATGATAAGAAACTAAAGAAAGATTTTGATAACTGGAGAAAAAGTGCTCAATTTAAAATTAAGGAATACAAGAATGGAAAACTTAATGAAGATGAGTTGTTAGAGTGGATGAATGAAAATAAATAGGAGGAAGAAATGGCTAATATAAATGATCATAAATATGTTAAATTACAAAGTAAAAATATATATAAATATATTCCCAATATGCCTAAAAGTTTAGAAAATGAAAAACAAGAAATTATAGGGTTTTATCATTATGTTTTAGAAAAGATAACAGGAGTACAAGATGCTAACGATATACAAGAATTAATTCAAGATCAAGAATATGTTGGATTATATAATGGAATTGTAGAAAATGATTTAGGAATAGATGCTGTTTATATAAATACAGAATCTAATCCCGAAAAGGAGATTATGATATTTAATTTTAAATATTGTAAAACTTTTAAACCTGAACAAACTCCAAGCGAAAATGACATTGCAACAAGCTTAAAATTTTTTCAGTATATAAAACCTACAAATATGATAAGTGCTAATATTAATAAAAATTCGAAAGTGTACAATAATATCCAAAAAATAAGAGAATGCCTAAATAGTGATGATATATATAAAGTGACGTTATATATGATTACCAATAAACCTAATGGCTATGCACAGCAAGCTGATGAAATGGTCCAAGCATTCATACAAAATTATGATATGTCTATAGTTGATATTAATTTAGATGATATAATTTCATATGCGGATATAAAAAAAGAAAAGAGCTCTTGTAAAATGATTTTTTCAGCAAATGATTTAATAAATTATAAAATTGATGAAAAATCAACAGAAGTTTCCTATATTACTAAAATACCTCTGTTAGATTTAATAAGAATTACTTGTAATAATACGGAATTTAGAATGAAACAAAATTTAGAGGACAGTGATATGGTTAATTTTCAAGATGTAAATTTACAATATTCTTTATTATATGATAATGTTAGGGGTTATTTAGGTAACACTACATATAATAAAAACATATATAAAACTATTCATAATACACCAAAAGAATTTTTTATGTTTAATAATGGAATAACTATTACTAGTGAAAATATAAAATGTGAAAAAATTAACTTTGCTGAAAAATATTTATTAGAACTCAATGATTTTCAAATAGTAAATGGAGGACAGACATTACGTTCAGCATATAATTATTTTATTAATAATACTTCTGAAAACAAATATGAAAAATTAAAACAAAGTCAAGTGCTAATTAGAGTATTTAAAATAAATACAAATCAAGATTTTTTAAAAAACAATATCGCTGAATATACCAATAGCCAAAATGCGATATCTTCTACAGACTTAAAATCAATTAATCCTATACAAATTGAAATAGAGAGGCACTTAGAAGTAGAAAATATATTGTATATTAGAAAAGCAGGAGATGTTGGAAATGAAGAAAAAAGATATGATTATCGAATTTCAATGGAAAAATTCACTCAAATATTATATTCTTCAAAAGGGTATCCCGAACGCGTTAGTAATGTTAAGAAAAGACTGTTTTCAACATATTATGAAGAAATATATAGCGATTTTGATATTAACAAAGCTAAAGAATTGATAATATTATATAATGATGTAGAGGATTTTTACAAGGAAAATAAAATAAATAAGTATAGTCAAAAAATGTTTTATATTATCTTTATTGTCTTAAAGTATAATATAAATATATATACTTCAAATAAATATTTGAGTGAAGTACTAAAAAACGAACAACAAAATATTTCTCTAAGTGAATCTAGGATTTTATTAAAAAAGGATTTTAAAATTAAATTATGTGAATATATCAATGAAAAATTAAACATTAAGGATGTGAACTAATTGTTAAATGTAATTAAACCCTTCGTAAAATGGGCTGGTGGTAAAGGAAGTTTACTATCACAAATAAATACATACTATCCATTTGAATTAGCAAATGGACAAATAAATACATATATAGAACCTTTTGTAGGTGGTCGGAGCTGTACTTATAGATATTTTACAAAAATATCAAATAAATAATGTATATGCTTTTGATATAAATCAAGATTTAATAAACTCGTATAAAATTATTAAGTCTAATGTTGATGAACTTATTTCTAATCTAAAAGTTATTGAAAAAGAATTTTTAGAATTAGATACAGATAATAGAAAAGAATATTACTATAATATCCGTGAAAAATATAATAATTTAAAACTTAAAGAAAATGAATTATCTGTTGAAAAGGCAGTACAATTTATATTTCTAAATAGAACTTGTTTTAATGGATTATATAGAGTAAATAAATCTGGTGGATTTAATGTACCTATGGGAAATTATAAAAATCCAACAATATGTGATGAAAGTAATCTGAAAGCTTTATCAGGCTTAATTCAAAATGTTACTTTTATTCATGGTAACTATAAAGATAGTGAACAATATGTGTGCAATAGTACATTTACATATTTTGATCCACCATATAGACCTTTAAATATTACATCTGGATTCACTTCATATACAAAAGAAGATTTTAATGATGAAAATCAAAAAGAACTTGCAGAGTATTTTAGTAACTTACATAACAGACAAGCTCTAGTAATGTTAAGTAACTCAAATCCTAAAAATACTAACAAAGAAGATACTTTTTTTGATGAACTATATGCTAATTTCAATATAAATGAAATTATGGCAAATCGAATGATAAATGCTAATAGTGCAGGTCGTGGTAAAATATCTGAAATATTAGTTACTAATTATAACTAGTACTTATGCAAATTAGATGGAGGTATAAAGCATGAATAAACATTTAATAAGTAATGATGAAAAAGCAATGGATGAAATTTTAAATTCTACAAAAGATTTAGGTACTAATATCTGGGAATCCAATATCGATGCATTTTTAGATCCTGGTTTATTAAAAGATATACCTATTATAAGCACACTGATAAGTTTTTATAAAACTGGAGTTTCAATACATGATGCAATATTTATGAGAAAATTAACAATTTTTATACATGAATTAAAAGATTTAGATGAAAGACAAAAATCAAAATTTTGGAAAATCTACCAGAAAGATGATAAAGGATTTGCAGGAAGAATATTTGAAATATTAGATAAAATTGATGATTCTGAAAAATGTAGATTAGAAGCAAATATTTTCAAACATTATTATAATGGAAATATAGATATAGAAACATTTAAAAAATATAGTTATTCTCTATTAAGAATAGATATGTATGATTTGAATAAAGGCTATACTATATTACAAAAAAATTTAAATCTTGAGCAAAAAAACGAAATAATTTTAGAAAATGGTATTGGTCAAGCTTATTTAAGTGTAGGTATGGCTAATATAAGAACTTGTTGGGAAAGTTGTGGTTTTTCATTTAATGAGGATGGTAAAAAATTTCTACAATGTATTTTTAACTGAAATTTATAATTGAATGAGGGTGATAAATATTAAGTACTATTTTAATTGTGAAAATTTTAAATTAATACATAATGATACATTTAAAGTATTAAAAAAGTTTGAAGATAAAAGTATAAATATGATATTTGCAGACCCACCATACTTCTTGTCTAACAATGGAATCACTTGTAGTGGTGGTAAAATGGTTAGTGTAAATAAAGGTAACTGGGACAAGCAACATAGTTTAAAAGAAAAACATAAATTTAATAAAAAGTGGATTAAAGAATGTTATAGGATATTAGATGATAATGGAACTATTTGGATAAGTGGTACACTCCATAATATTTATTCTGTAGGTATGGCACTTGAAGAAGAAGGGTTTAAAATATTAAACAATATTACTTGGCAAAAAACTAATCCCCCACCTAATCTAGCTTGTAAGACATTTACGCATTCAACTGAAACTGTATTATGGGCTAAAAAAGATTTAAAAAAAGTTAAATATACTTTTAATTATAATATTATGAAAGAACTAAACAATGGTAAACAAATGAAAGATGTTTGGACAACTTCTTTGACTAAACCGTCTGAAAAAAAGGAAGGAAAACATCCTACTCAAAAACCTTTAGAACTATTAGAAAAAATAATAATTGCAAGTACTAATGAAAATGATTTAATATTAGATCCATTTAATGGTAGTGGTACAACTGGTATTGCTGCAAATAAATTAAATAGACGATATATTGGAATTGATAATGAAAAAGAATATTTGGATTTAACCATAAAGAGGTTAAAACAATAAATAATTATACAAATTTTATTATAGATATAATTTAAAAATAAAATATCTGATAAGAAGGAAGGAGGCATTAAATGAAAAATATTACAATAGCTGGAAAAGAATGTATTTTCTATGAGAATAACTTAAATAATGATAATCTAGTTTTGATTAAATATGATAATAAGCAAGTTACAACAAAACAACTTAAATTAAATTTAGACAATATTATTGAGTTCATATCACATACGCTAACTATAGGCTCTATTATAGATAGTGAACTAGACAAATACAAAACTGCATTAACTGTACTTAAATCCTTAAGATTGATCTTTAATAAAGTCAACCACCCTATTAAACCGCCATCAAAAACAGATGTCAAAACTACTATCGATGTTATAACTGAAATATCTTTAGCAAATGAAAAAGATGAAAAGATTAGAAACTCTATTAAAATAACAAGTATTTTCACCCAATTCATGATAGGTAACGACTAATATAAATTTAATAATTTTTAAAAAATAAGAACTAAAATTAAAATATTAAAAGTAATAAGGAGATATACATATAATGAAATATATAGATAAATACAGATCAATGGAAATATTTTCAGAAAATGATGCATTTGAACATTTAACATCAACTTTAAAGGACACAATTAGAACTTACGATTTCTTTGTAGCTTGGAGCAAAGTACTTGGAAATGTAACAAAAATTGAAATAGCTCTAAATATCTTAAACACTCTTATCGGAAAAGAGAATATTGAATCCAACTTAAAATCTTTAATTAAAGATTATCCTGAAATAGTACCAGTAATTCCAATTTTAATCGCTGTACGTGGGAAAAGCATTAAAATTGCTGATATAGGCGGCGATATTGAATATTCTTTTTCAAACAAAAAAGAATATTCTGATGAAGAGATTGACAAAATAGTTTACTTTTCAAAAAAATGTGGTTTACTCAAAATATTATCTGATAAAAATATTAAAAATCTTGTAGACTATGCTATCGGCGTTGAAGTTGGGCTTGATACTAATGCTCGTAAAAATCGTAGTGGTGATTCTATGGAAAACTTAATAGAAGTTTACATTAAAGCAATATGCACTAAACATAATTATAAATATATTGCACAAGCTAGTGCAAATAAAATTAAAGAAATTTTTGGAAAAGATGTAGTAACAGATAAATCAGACAGAATTTTTGATTTTGCTATTGATACTGGTAATATGTTATATCTTACTGAAGTTAACTACTATGCTGGAGGTGGTTCTAAATTAAAATCCGTTTCTGGTGAATTTACCAACCTTTACACACTAGCTAAAAATAATACAACAGGATTTATTTGGGTAACAGATGGTGAAGGTTGGCTAACAGCAAAACGCCCCTTAAGAGAAACTTTTGACCATACAGACTACGTTATGAATATTAATATGATTGAACAAGGATTGCTTGAGGACATTTTGTCTAAAGGATTATAGTATATCGATAATTAATTACTATGTATTTAATGAATAGTAAAAACGAATTTTTATACCAAAATAACATTTTTTTGCGTTAGAACTCTGAAAATTATTGTTATACAAAATTTACTTAAGTAATATTTTTCGACAACTTTTTCATAAATACTTTGATATAATACCTCTTTATAGAAAGGAGGTATTATTTTGATCTTTGAACCTCAAAATTTCAAATTAGAAACAAATACTATTTGGTCTTTTAAAGACAGAGGCACTTGGGCAACACACAGTGGAAATTATCGTGGTAACTGCTCTCCATATATTCCTAGAAATTTAATTTTAAAATATACCAATGAAAATGATATTATTTTAGACCCATTTTGTGGTAGTGGTACAACACTAATCGAATCTAAATTATTAAAAAGACATAGTGTAGGAATTGATATAAATGAAAATACTCTTAAATTGACAAATGACAGAATTAACTTTAATTATAATAATTATTATTGTCCTAAATTAATAAAGGCTAATTCTTGCAATTTAACGCAAATTATAACTAATAATAGAGTAGACTTTATATTTGCTCATCCCCCCTATGCTGATATTATAAAATATAGTGATAATCTTGAAGATGATATATCTTTATTATCTGTAAATGATTTTTTAATTCAAATGGAATTTTTTTCAAAAGAATGCTTTAGAATCTTAAAACCTAATAAATATTGTGCTGTTTTAATCGGAGATATTAGAAAAAATACTAATATCATTCCACTTGGCTCACTTATTATGAATATATTTATGAAATCTGGTTTTACCCTTAAAGAAATTATTATAAAAGAACAACATAATTGCAAAATGACACCATATTGGCAAAAGAAAAGAACAAGCTTTTATTTGCTTGCTCATGAGTATATTTATATTTTTAAAAATTAATTTATCAAACTGTATATCTGGTCAATTTTCATTTATCTATTTTTAAATTTTCCATTTATCCATACTCTACTCTTTCTAAATATAAATATCGATTATACCTTTTCTATGCACATTAAAAAACTTTCAAATCTTTCTACTTCATATAGTAAAGGTATAATCTTTTTATTATTTACCATTATATCACCTCCTTGATTAACTGGTAACTTCTTAATTAAAGTTAGGATTCCAATTTTTACAATTATTGGTATTGTTATTTCTGGACAAATAATTAAAAGTAGCATAAGAATTAAACTTATACAAAGTTTTTTTAATGTATCGCTGGTACAAAGGCCATATTCCCTTGCATTAATATTATAACACAAATTTTATTATTTACAATATTTTTTTACAACATCCCCAACGCTTTCAAATGATTAATAGCTTCATTACCACCTTTAAAAAACATTTCTCTATTAATAATAGCTTCTAACTCTCCCCTTAAAATATTAATCTTAATTAAAGTTTGGATTTCTTCTTCATCCAAAGGTTGTTGCATATTATCTTCTAAAACTTCCCTAACTTTGGGATAATCTTTCTTTAATAATTCCATCTCACTAGATACTTTAAGATATCCTGGATTTCTCTCTTTCATTTCATAAATAAACCTATTTATATATTCTTCAAATTCATCTGCATATTCTGTATAAAATGTTTTTTCTATATTTTTACTCATTTTCTTTCTCCTCCTCATTATTCATAGATACATTCACTAATTGCTAGTTCTTCTGCTCTATTTTTTATATTATTCATTCTTCTAACCCATTCCATTTGATCTTTTTGTTTTAATTCTTCTGTTAAATTCTCTTGTAACTTCAAGTGATTTATATAATAATTCATTCTTTCTATGCACCTATTATTTAAATCATATAAATACGAATTAAGTGTTCCACTCATTAATAATTCTTGATACAAGATATTATCATTTTGTCTAATATAATTTAATCTCACTAATCCATATTTTCCAATATTCTTTTGTTTTCTATCTTTTAACTTTAACAATGGTTTTAAATAATCTGATATTTTTTCATAATTTATTTTCATTTCAATCTTTCCTTTCACATTAACGGGGATTGGGGTGTCCCCACATTAGAATTTGGTGGCAGGTGTACAAATTCAATGCTTGTTATTACAAATAATTTATTAATATTCCCCTTATCTATGTTAGTAATTTCTTCATAATTTAAATCGTTTGCTAACATTCCACATTACAATATAACTTGTTTAAAACACTTTCATCATAACTTCTGCTATCAAAACTAGATTCTTTTTTATTTACTTTGTTATAGCTATTTCCTAAATTGTTATACAATGTGCTAACTAAATAACTATTAAGATTTTTAATATTACTATTTGATTTAATTACATCAACTAGATGTATTAAATTATCCTTTGTTATTAATTTTAATTTATCTTTTATTTCAGTTTGTGAAACTGTTAATCCATTTATTTTTAAAATAGCTGAATTATATAACTTGTTTATTACATCATTTAATATACATTTCTCTTTATTTTCAAAATCATTTAAATTACATTTTAACCTAACTTCTTCTATCGTGATATTTTCACGATGAGGATTTATATTATCAGTATTTATAATATTAGTATTATTTGTGTGTAAATTTGACATATCTAAAACTCCATCTTCTTCATATAAAGAACTAACATCTTTACATATTTGTTTAATACGTCTCATTTTACCTATATAAATCAAATTAGGTTTACCTTGACCTTGTTTCTTCTCCATAATTAATTTTGCTTTAATTAGCTCTTTAAATGCTTTTATTATTGTCTTATATGATACCCTTAACATCTTTGCTGCTTTTTCTCTTGTGTATATTAAATATATTCTGTTATTACTATCAGTCCAATTGTTTTTTAATGATAAATTAAATCTGTTTGTTAAAAATGCATATAACATTTTTGCTTCTAGTGATAATTCATCCATATATAATGGATTTATAAATAACTCTTGTGGTACTGGATAATATGAATATGATATTACATCACTTATTTTATAAAATTCTATTTCTTCTATATCTTTCATTTCTTACTCCCATCTAATTTTATGGAATAAAAATTCTATAAATTTTCTATACAATTTTTTAAGCTTGTATTTTTTTCTATACAAACAATTCTATACAAAAACTGCTAATTTGAGTAAAACTTATTAAAACTGAAACCATAAAAAAGCACTAGCTAATTCCTTAGCTAATGCTCTTTTTACGTTTTCTCATTTTTCTACAATTCTGTAAGAATTGCTTCAAAGTGGTCGAGGAGACAGGGATCGAACCTGCGACCTCATGGTCCCAAACCACGCGCGCTACCAACTGCGCTACTCCTCGATATCTTCTATTTAAACGCTTATATATAATAACATAAAATTTATGATATTGCAATAAATTTTCTAAAAAAACTTGAATTTTTTTTATTTTCAAGTTATAATGTATTAATCTGCAACTGTAGCTCAGTTGGATAGAGTGTTCGGCTACGAACCGAAAGGTCGGGGGTTCGAATCCCTCCAGTTGCACCAAACTCAACCATTTAGGTTGAGTTTTTGTTTTATTTCTTTATTTCTTTATTTATTTTCTTTTTTGCTTTATTTTAGTTTTTTCTTATTTATTTTATTCTATTCTATCTTTCCAAAAAAATGACATATAAATCTTGAAATTTAATTTAACTTATGATATATTCATTTTATACTAAGGGGGAAATCATGTCTAGAAAAAAACAAAAGAATACAAATATAAATAAAATCATATCAATTATAGTGTTAGTGCTTTCAGCATTTGCCACTTTATATATTAACAATATACAACCAAGTCAAATAGTAAATGCTTTATATACACAACCAAATTCATATAGTTCACTTAAAGATATACCTGAATATTCTGGATCTCCATATGTAGTTTTAAATGGAAATATACCAGAATTTGAAGAAAAAAGTTATCAAGTATTTGAATCATATAGTGATTTAGACTACTTAGGAAGATGTGGAGTTGCATTTGCTAATCTTGGAATAGAAACTATGCCTACAGAAGATAGAGAATCAATTAGTCATATAAAACCTACTGGATGGCAATCAGTACAATATGATGTAGTGGATGGAAAATATCTATATAATAGATGTCATTTGATAGGTTTTCAACTATCAAGTGAAAATGCAAATGATAAAAACTTAATTACAGGAACTAGATATTTTAATGTTGATGGAATGTTACCTTTTGAAAATCAGGTAGCAGAATATATTGAAGAAACTAATAATCATGTTCTATATCGTGTAACACCTATATATGAAGGTAATGACTTAGTGGCTCAAGGTGTTCAAATAGAAGCTAAATCTCTAGAAGATAATGGTAGTGGAGTATTATTTAATGTATATGTATATAACATTCAACCAGATATTATTATAAATTATTCAGATGGTTCTTCATCTTTAAATATTTAAAAAGCAGGAATTCCCTGCTTTTTTTATTTTTGTTCTTCAATTAAACCTTTTTTCATTTTATATACTGTATCTGCATATTTAGAAACATTTTTAGAATGTGTAACTATTATAACTATTTTGCCGCTTTGCGCCATTTCTTTAAATAGATTCATAACCTTTTTTTCTGTATCTTCATCTAAATTTCCTGTTGGCTCATCTGCTACAATTATAGGTACTTCACTTGCTAAACTTCTTGCTATAGCTGTTCTTTGTTGCTCTCCACCTGATAATTTCAATACTAGTCTATCTGCTTTTTCTTTATCTATTCCAACTTTTTCTAATACTTTATATGTATAATCTTTTTCTTTTTTAACTTTTGAAAAGTCAACTGCAACATCTACATTTTCTTTTGCTGTCATATATGTTATTAAATTATATGCTTGAAAAACAATATTAACATATTTTAGTCTAAATTCATTATACCCTATATTTTTAATACTTTTTCCATTATATATTATATCACCCTCTTGTAATTTTTCTAATGCTGATAATATAGATATTAATGTAGTTTTTCCACTTCCTGACTCTCCAATAATAGAGTACATTTTTCCACTTTCAAATTCTATATTTATACCTTTTAAAACAGTATTTTTTTTGCTACCATCTTGATATACGTATTTTAAATCTTTTACTTCTAATTTATTCATAATTATTCCCTCCCTGTTAATATTGTTTTAGGTTCATATTTCATAATATTAACAGTTGGAATTATCATAGCAATAAATGAAATTAAATAACCTATAACAAATAAAATTAGATACTCTTGAACACTTATGCTAACATCAATTTCATCTATAGCTTCTGTTTCTTCTGTTTCTTGAGATTGCATCCCAGGTCTCATATTTCCCGATTGCATTCCTGATGTAGGTCTTCCAAAGTTTTCTTCTGATTGTTCCTCACTCATTTCTATTTGGTCATTTAATAATCCTTCTGATAAAGAATTAGCTAAAAATTGGCTAGTTCCTATTGATAATACAAAACCTATTGTTGCTACAATAATTAATTCTAAACAAATTTGTCCTATTATATTACTTTTTGGTGCTCCTAATGACATTAATACACCCATTTCATATTTTCTACTTTTTATACTATTATTTATAATTAACGCTATAATTAGTACTGCTGCTATAATAACTGCCCACAATATAATTCCTGCAAAACTTCCAACTTGCTCTATTGGCCCTATCATCTGATCATATGCAGAAGAATCAATATCTAAAATTAATCCTAATTCTTCAAAATCATATTTTTTATTCACTTCTTCTATAAATATTTCACTATTTTCATGATTATTTAATGTAAATACTACATCACTTACACTATAATCCCCATCATTATATGTTTCTTCATCTAATAATATAGCTGCTGATTCTACATTCATATATATATTGTTTTCATATCCACTTGAGTTTGCTGTAAAAATACCTCTTACTGTATACTCTACAATATCTTCTGAATCACTTTTTTGTAACTGTATTGTATCTCCTACATTTATTCCATTTAACTCTGATAATTCATATGAAATTAAAATTTCATTATCGGTAGTTTCGTCAAAATATTCTCCATCTGATATTTCAAATGTATTACTTTCTACTTCTGGTATGAATGCATATGAGTTAATTCCCATTATATTAAGTCTATTAGTAGCGCCCATTCCTCCTGACATCATTCCTCCTGTTGGCCTATTAGATGTCACTTCACTTTCATATAACTCAAATTCAATAGGCTCTGCGAAAGCTGTTAAACTATATGTAAAATCCTTTACATATTCAGAACTTCCTATATCCATAACCATATTCATTGTACTTTCTGGTCTTAACATTGACTCTATTTTGGAACTCATATCTTGCATATCCATAGAGCTATCTATTTGCTCCCTATTCATTGAACCTTTTACTTGTTCCATGTCTGTATTTAAAAATACTTCACTTCCCAAAGATTCTTTTGCATACTCCATACTCTCTTCAACTGAGTTTGAAATAGCAAGTGATGCTATTACTAAATTAGCCATAATAAACATTATAATTAGTAATACTATTGATTTACTTGGTTTTCTTATTATATTTAGCCAAGTTCTTTTGCACATATTTTTTAACATAATATGCCTCCTTTCAAAATGTATTTTAATTATACTTAATTTATCTTTAATGAATCTTAAATTATTTTAGTATTTTTATAAAAAAGCAAGAGTCATTAAAACTCTTGCTTTCCTTCTATAATTTAATTATGAATTCTGTTATTTCTTTTGGAATGCTTATTGCCGTAATCTTACCTCCTAATTTTGTAACTATTGTTTTTGCTATAAATAATCCTAATCCATAACTATTATTTTCTGTTCTTGACTTATCACACTTATAAAATCTATCAAATATGTGTGGTAAATCTTCTTTTGATATACCTTCGCCTGTATTTGTTATACTTAATTCTATCTGTTTTTTGCTTTTTCTTAAACTAACATTTATTTCTCCTGAATTATTTGTATATTTAATTGCATTATCTATTAAAATAATTATAACTTGTCTTAGTTTTTCTGGTTCTGTGTTTACAGTTATTTCTTCAGCTATATCTACCTTTAATTTAATATCTTTTTCAAATACAATTGCTTCTACTGATGTAATTATTTCTTTGAGTGTTTGACCTAAATTTATATTTACTAATTTATATTTTTCTTCTTCATTTTTAGCACTCATTAAGAGCTCATTTATAAGTTTATTCATACCTTTAGTTTCTGCTTTAATATGTTTTAACCATTTTTCCTGTTCTTTTACTTTTGCATTTTTGTTTACCTCTATTGCATCAATATTAGCATTAATTATTGTAAGTGGTGTTTTTAGTTCATGAGTTGCATCTGCTACAAATTGTTTTTGCTTATTCCATACTTCTTCTAATGGCTTTATTGATCTATTTGCAAAATATATACTAATTATATATATTATTATAAGTACTGCAATACCTACACTTACTAGTGCTATTAATAATGTTTGCATTGTTTCTTGAGTATTTGTAATATCCAAAAATGATATTTCATAATATGTTTTATTTTCAGTCTCAATCTCAAAATCTGACATAATATGGCCTATACTAGACTTTCTATATAACCATTCTCTATCATCTATAATAATTGTACCTAGCTCTTCACTACTATTAAAAACTTGCTCTGCTATACTTATATATTCTTCTTCTACTAAATCGATATATGAAGAAACTCTTGTTACATTACCGTCTTTATCTAGAAATATATTAAAAGATGTATCTACTTCTGATATTTGCTTTTTTATTTTTGGATTTTCAATATCTTCTAAATTCTTAATAAAATTTGTATTTGCAATAGGAATTCTATTTAACCTCTCCATGTTTTCACTTGTTAAATTTGCATTTATAATTATATAAATAGCAGTAAATGATGTCAGCATAATAATTGATATAACAACTAAGTTTATTAATAACAATCTATTCCTTAAATTTTTAAACATCTTTTTCACCTACTAACATATATCCAATTCCTCTTACTGTTTTTATTTTAACTTTAGTATTAAATGTCTCAAATTTTTTTCTTAAAAATGATATATATACTTCCACATTATTATCTATTACTACTTTTTCAAATGTCCACAATTTACTAATAATAAATTCTTTTGTTACAATTTTTTCTGATTGCTCTATTAATATTTCAACTAACTTTCCTTCTTTAGCAGTTAATTCATACTTTTTATTTCCACATTCAATTACTAAATTCTCTTTATTGTATTTTATATTTTCATATATAACAATATCTTTTTTAATTATACCATCTTTTCTTCTACCTAATGCTCTTACTCTTGCTAATAGCTCTGCCATTTCAAATGGTTTTGATAAATAATCATCTGCTCCTATATCTAATCCTAATACTTTGTCTTCAATCTCTCCTTTAGCTGTTAACATTATTATTGGTGTATTAATATTTTTAGCTCTTAAATTCTTAGCTATGTCTAAACCATTGATCTTTGGCAACATTATATCTAAGATTATAACATCATATGCTTCTGATAACGCATATTCTAATCCTGTTTCTCCATCATATGATACATCAATAGTATATTTATTTTTTTTAAACACGTATTCAATTGCATCTGCCATATATTTTTGATCTTCTACTAATAATATTCTCATTAATTACACCTCTTTTAATATATTATTTATTTTTATTATATATATTATTTCTTAAACCAAGCTTAACTTAAATCTTTTACTTTTATTTATTCTAAATGTATTCTATCTATATTTAAAGGAAGTCTAGTAACTTACCAAACTTCCCTTATTATATTACTATTTACTTCTAAAATTCTATCTTTTTATATAAATTATTTTCTTTTTTATGTAATAATTCTGGATTTTCTTCTATTATTTTATCAACAATGCTTTCACCTAATGTAAATGGTACTACGTACCCACCTAATGTATTTATTTTTTCTTTTAATACTGGTGATTCTTCATTTATATATATCTTTGAATCTCCTTTTCCATTTTTAGCTTCTTGCACTAAATTTGATACTGGTGAGTTTCCATCAAAAGCCATAACTAGTGAATCTCTTCTTTCAAAAATTTCATAATTAAAACTTTTATATATTCCCATTTCATCACTTTCTATTGAAACTCTTACTCCATCTATGTTATTTTCTTTTAATTTATTACTTTCTGTTTCAGATATCATTTTGGGAATAATAGCATTAATTTCAAACTTTTTATTCATCTTTTTACTTATTTCTATTAATTCTTTTTCATATCCTTCTACTTTATGACCAATTACAAAATATACTTTTTGTTCATCTAATTGTTCTATAAGTTTTTCTAACATAGCTTTTCCTTTTATTGTTATATCTGTTGTTCTCCCTTTTTTATTAAAACTTCCACCTGCTATAATTATCGGTTTTTTATTAATAGGAAATTGCTTAATCTTATCTTTAAATATGACTTCTGATTCTAACTCATTTGTTATTCTCATTGGCTTATTATTAAGTTTTCCTATATTTACATTATGCTCTTCTAATTTTGTTAACACTTCTTTTATAGTTTTGTCACCTATGTATTTATTGAATTTTTCAGATTTATTTTCAAAGTATTTATTTGAATGCTCTATTTTTTGCACTTCTATTTCTCTCATTTTTTCAAAATCTTTATCTGTTAAATTTAATAAATTTTTAAGTGCTAATTGTTCATCTATTGTGTCTACCCCATAAAATCCACATCCATCTGTTCCTTGTACACATTTTATTCCATACTCTAAATATCTTTTTAATGGGTGAACTTCTAAATCACTTAAATTATTTAATCTCACATTAGATGTAAGCTGAAATTCTAATATTGTATTTGTTTCTTTTAATTCCTTAATAAGGTCTTTTCCTTCTTTGCTCTCTAAATCTGCTGTATATAATCCATGACCTAACCTCACATTTGGAAATTTTTGATTTTTACTTAATGATTTTCTTACACATTCTATTGATTTTGCAACATTATCTTTTAAACTATCATTTTCGCCTGCATGAATTCTTATTGTAAATTCTTCATCTTCATCTCTTACAAATTCAACTAATTCTTTTATTGCTGGCAGTAAATCTGTTATATCATTTATTTCTTCACCTATAAAATCACTACCTACAACATAAGGGCTTTTAGCAACAGTTTTTAATGTATCTATATTTTCTCTTAAATAATTTCCTTCTGCTATTTGATCTTTTAATATAGTAAGTGGTATTCTTCTTAATCCTACTAAAAAACGAAGCTTAACTCCTGTTTCTTTTTCTATGTATGGCATTATTTCATGAATGTCTGATATATAGTTTATAGCTGCTCCACCTGTTTTTGCTAATTCTGTATCAGTTATTTCTGCATATTCAATACCTTGTTTAGAATATTCTCTAGCTATCCATAATAGTTTATCTTTTCTTAAATCATTTTCTTTTATTTGAATATTTTTCATATCTTCTAACATTATTAACAGTTTTTCTTTTATCTCATTTTCTGGTATTAACTCTATACTACTTTTAGTTAATTCAACTTTATGTTCTGAAGTTTTCCCTTTACAAAAAACATATCTATATATATATACTTTTTCTAAATTTGTAAATACTGCTTGCCCATCTTTTAAAATAGCTAAACTTTTTCTTATTTTAGCTATATTATATTCTGCATCTTCAATATTTTCTAATATTAACTCAGTAAAATTTACATATGTATTATCATCTATCTTTCTAGTTGCTTCTTTCTCAGTATATCCTGATAACTCCATTGTTTCTTCAACTAATTTTCTCTTTTCCAATATTTCTATATTTTGATTCTCTGTTAATTTTAATTTTAGCTTTTTTATATAATATAACGGATATTTTATTTGATGTTTTATTCCTAATGCAATTAATACATCTGGTGATAAATTTGCATTCATGTGTGTGTGTAAATCTGTTCTGAATTTAGATTTTTTTAATATATATGACTTAACTATAGTCTTTTCTATTGGTAAATTATATTGTTTAGTTTGTGACATTAAAGTTTTTGTTATTGCAGGTATCTTAGCTTTTATTGAAATTTCTCCATCTTCGTATATGTTAGCTATTTTAATTCCACCTAATCTTAATATATATACAACTCTATTAGCACCATCAATATTAGCTTCTAAAATACCTGATATTATTTTCATATCTTTTTTATCTTTTACAGTTTCTAAATTAAATATTTTTGATAAATTTGTTATTAAGTTACCAGTGTTATGATTTGGAGTTTCAATAATATACTTAATTTCATCTTCCTTTTCTTTATATAAATTTACTATTATATCTTTTTCTTTATCTAAATAAAATTTACTAAACAACATATTACCTCCCTTTAAAAATATTAAGTTATATTATATCATAATTTTAAGATTATGTAAATTATTTTCGATGTTTTGTCCTAGATTTTCCTTTATTATATAATCCTATTTTTTGATTTGATTTTTATGACTTAAAATTTATTTACTTTTTTCATATATAATACTTTTTTTCATATAATATTATTAGGTGAAAATATGTTTATAAAAACTTTTAAATTTAAACGAAAATTAATATTTATCATTTTTATTATACTTCTTATATTTTTTTTAACAACTCACTATATAACGTCAGCATATAATGACGATTATATTAAATGGGTTGATTTTAATGTTACTTCTGAAGTCCTTACTTTAACTTCTAAGCTAGATATTGAATCACACAACAATGACCATACTATCAAGTATAACTGGATAGAACTTATATCATATCTAGGTGCTAAATATGGTGGTAATTTTGATAACTTTAGTTCAAAAGATTTAGATGATTTAATTTGTAGCCTTGACTCTGGATCTACTATTACTGAGCTAACCTCTAATTTTAAAAACTACAACTACTATTATGAAGCATATTCTGCTGTTTTATCTGAATTTATTGGAACTTATTGGATACAAACTACTATTGATGGGGAAACTATCTTTAAAGAAAAATATGGCTTAAAAAACTTCTCACCAATTGCAAAAGGTTATTACTTTCATCACTATGATGATTTTGGTAACTCTAGATCTTATGGGTTTTCTAGGACACATTTAGGAAATGATTTAATGGGGAGCATTGGTACTCCAATAATTGCTACAGAATCTGGAATAGTTGAAAATATAGGTTGGAATCAATATGGTGGTTGGAGAATCGGAATTAAAAGTTTTGATGATAAAAGATATTACTATTATGCTCATCTTCAAAAAGATACTCCTTATTCTAAAGATTTGCAAAAAGGCTCAATTGTTAAAGCTGGTGATGTTATTGGATATTTAGGAATGACAGGTTATAGTATTAAAGAAAATGTAAATAATGTAAATATTCCTCATCTTCATTTTGGAATTCAACTAATTTTTGATGAATCTCAGATAGACTCTCCTAATGAAATTTGGATAGATGTATATGAAATTATTAAGTTTTTAAACACAAATACATCAGAAGTGTATAAAAGCGATTCTTCTACAAATGAATTTATTAGAAAATATGATATATTCGAATTATTTACACAAGATTAAAGGAAGTCTTTTAACTTCCTTTTTATTTTTGTCTAATTTCTCAATATTTCGCTCCTAAAGTTATATCTATTTCTAATTTTATTTTCCCTCTACTTATATTTAATGTAACTACCTCTTCAGGTTTTTTAGTATAAATATATTCTCTTAACTGATTAATTGTTTCTAATTTTATATTATCAATACTATTTATTATATCTCCAACCTTTAAATCCGTATTATCAACAGGCCCATTTTCTGTTATTTGAGCCACATATATTCCACTTTCTAAACTAGAATTAAAACTATTGTCTATATATGGAATTATCTCTCTGTCATATGCATAGATCCCTATAGTTGCTTCTTCAAAATCTTGATTTTTTTGGAAACTTTCTATTATTGGCTTTACTATATTTATTGGAACGGCAAAACCTATTCCTTCTGCAGATGTTATTTTAACCGTATTTATTCCAATTACACTTCCATCTTCTAAGATTAATGGTCCTCCACTATTTCCTGGATTTATAGTTGCATCTGTTTGAATTAAATCTGTCATAAATATATCTTCTATTTTTATAGTCCTATTTTTTGCACTAATTATCCCTGATGTTACTGTTCTTCTAAATTCATATCCTATCGGGTTTCCTATTGCATACACATTTTGCCCTATTCCAATTTGATCTGAGTCTCCAAGTTTAGCAACTGGTAAATTTTTTCCTTCGATTTTTAATATCGCTAAATCTAAATTACCATCACTCCAGACCACTGTTGCTTCATATGTATCTCCATTTTCTATAGTTACATAACATATACTATATTTTGTGCCTGTTACATGTTCATTACTAAGTATATATCCATTCTCAGAAACAATTATACCAGTACCAAGACCTAGTTCACTTTCTGAATTATTATTGAAAATGCTTTCTCCTGCATTTTTTAATTTAGATATTCCCACAACACTTGTCATTGTTTCTTCTAGTATTGATGTTATATCTTCAGTTTTTTCATTTAAGTTTTCCACATTTTGTGCATTTACTGTGGATTGTAGTTGACTCGTACTATATTTTCCCTCTATTTCTATACTTTGATATATTGTATATAAATAGTATCCTATTATCCATAACATTAATATTACTATTAAACTTATGCAAATTTTTTTAAGTGGGCTTTTTCTCCTTTTTCCTCTTCTCATATGTATTACACCTCTAAATTATTTTACACTTAATATTTTTTTTTAATCATTTTATACTTTCATTTCCATTGTTTGTATTATTCATATAATTTTTTTTAATTATTATGTATAATTTTAGCAAAATTTATATTTTTTTAGGAGCTAAAGTATTGATTTTTAGGAATTATATTTATATAATTTAATTAAATAAAAATTTATATTACAAAGGATTTAAAATTATGAAAACACATGAATTATTAAATTTATCAAATACACAAAAAAATATTTGGTTATCAGAATTAATGTACCCAAACACATCTTTAAATAGTATTTCAGGAACGCTTTTTTTTCAAGAACCCATAAATATTGAAATACTAGAAAAATCAATTAAAATGTTTGTACAACACAATTCTTTTTTATTAACTCAAATTAAATTAGAAAATGGATTGCCTTTTCAATTTATAGATGAACATTTAAAAATACCAGTTAATGTCCATACATTAACTTCAATAAATGATTTAAAAACTTTGGAAAAAAATGTGGCTAAACATTCTTTTACTTTAATAGAATCACCACTTTTTACTTTTGATGCATTCACCCTTCCTGATGGGACTGGTGGACTTGTTTCTTGTCTACATCATATAGTATCTGATGCTTGGAGTTTTGGTTTAATGGCTGTAGGAATCAAGGATATTTATGTTTCTTTATCTCAAAATTCTGAACTTCCAGAAAAAAAGCCATCCTATATAGAATATCTAGATTTAGAGCATGAATATTTAAATAGTTCAAAATTTGAGAAATCAAAATTATTTTGGGAATCTACTTATGAAAACTTCCCAGATTTATCAACACTAAAGCTATATACTGACAACTCTGTAGATGTAACTGCAGATAGGATGTCATTTACTTTAGATAATGATATTTCTAAAAAAATAGATATATATTCTAAAACTAATAATATTTCTAAATATAGTTTATTTATGGCTATATTTTCTATGTATTTATCTAGAGTTTCAAGAAACGATGACGTGATAATTGGTACACCTTTTTTAAATAGATCCACTTTCAGAGAAAAAAATTCAATGGGTATTTTTATTAATACTATGCCAAATAGAATATCTGTTGATCATAACTTACCTTTTATTGAATTTGTAAAAAATGTAGGTAAAACTCAAATGTCAGTTATGAGACATCAAAAATATCCATATACTGAAATTTTAGAGTATACACATAAAAAGCATAATCTGTCTAGAAATATTTACGATTTTATCATTTCTTATCAAAATGCAAGAGATGATTCTAAAGATTCTAGTATTCAATATACAACAAACTGGAATTTTCAATATGCCATATTAAATAGCTTACAAATTCATATGTTCGATATGGATGATACTGGTAATTTAACACTTTATTATGATTATCAATTAAATAAATATACTTCTGAGGAAATATCTGAAATTCATTCTAGGATTTTATTTATTTTAGAACAAGTGACATCTAATAATATTAACTTAAATGAAATAGAAATTGTTACACCTAATGAAAAACAACTATTATTATTTGATTTAAATAAAACAGATGTACCTTATGATGAAACAGAAACTGTTCATCAATTATTTGAGGAACAAGTAAACAGAACACCTGATAAAGTAGCATTAGTTTTTAAAAATACTGAAATGACTTATGATGAAGTTAATAAAAAAGCTAATTCACTTGCTAACTACCTAAGAAAATCAAATGTTAAACCTAATGATATAATAGGTGTTTGCACACAAAGGTCTTTTGAAATGATTATAGGGATTCTAGGTATATTAAAAGCTGGCGCTGCTTATTTACCAATTGACCCGGAATATCCTATTGATAGAATATCATACATGTTAGAAGATAGTAATTGCAAGCATGTTTTGACAACAAATAAAACAGATTTATTATTTACATCTAATACATCAAATATAATCAACCTCAATATAGAATTACATGATTCTAACAATATATTTTCAAGTTATAATACTGATAATCTAAATTCAGTATCTTCTCCTGAAGATTTAATATATTTAATATATACTTCTGGTTCAACTGGAAAACCTAAGGGCGTAATGTTAACACATAAAAATCTTCGTAATTGTGTATTAGCCTTATACCGATTAGTAGATTTTAATGAAGATAAAACAATGATATCTTTAACAACAATATGTTTCGATATCTTTGTTGCAGAAATTTTTGGAAGTCTTCTTTCGGGGTTAAAACTAGTAATAGCTAGTGAGGAAGAACAAACAAATCCAAAATTACTTAATGATTTATGCTTAAAACATAATGTACATATTATACAAACTACACCATCTAGATATTCAATACTTTTTACTAGTAATCAACTGGAATTATTTAAAAACACTACTGATGTACTTTTAGCAGGAGAACCTATTCCTCCTCATCTATTAAAAGGTATTCAAAAAAATTCAACTGCAAATATTTATAATATGTATGGACCAACTGAGACTACTGTTTGGGCTACAACTAAAGATGTTACTAGAAGTACTGAAATTTCTATTGGACCTCCAATTACTAATACTAAAACATATATATTAGATAAATTTGGACATCTCTTGCCACCTAATATTCCAGGAGAATTATATATTGGTGGAGATGGTGTTTCAAATGGCTATTTAAATAGACCAGATTTAACTAAAGAAAAATTCATTAAAAGTTTATATTTTGATAATATGACTATTTATAACTCTGGTGATTTAGCATACATAAAAAAAGACGGAGATATTATGCACCTTGGAAGAACAGATTTCCAAGTTAAAATAAATGGATATAGAGTAGAAATTGGTGAAATTGAATCAAAAATATTATCATATGATAATATTTCAAATGTTATAGTTTTATATAAAAATAATGGTTTAGTTTGTTATTACACTGCTACTAATAAATTAGATAATCATGAATTAATTACATATTTATTAGAATATTTACCACACTACATGATACCATCACATTTCGAATATTTAGAGACTATGCCTCTTACTCCTAATGGAAAAATTGATCGTTCTAAATTACCGGAAATAACAAAAACTGAAATAGATGATAATTTCTTAGAGGCTTCATCTGAGACAGATAAAAAATTAGAAACTATTATTAAAGAAGTTTTAAAAATTGATATTGTTAATTTCAATTCTTCTTTCTTAGCCTTAGGAGGAGACTCTTTAAATGCAATTAATTTAAATATTAAAATTGATAATATATTTAATGTATCACTAAGTGTTAAAGATATTTTAGCTTGTCAATATATCAAGGATATTTCTACTAAAATTAATGCTTTGTCATCTTCTAGTATTAATACTATAAAACTTTCTAAAGTTTCTGAAAAAGAATATTACAATGTTTCTTCTTCACAAAAATCTATTTATTATGCTAGTAAAATTGATTCTTCTAATATTGCATATAATACACCTGGAAAATTAATGCTTGAAGGTGAACTTGATGTTGAAAAATTAGAAAATGCAATCAATTCTTTAATTGAATTACAAGAATCTTTTAGAACATATTTTATTACTTTAGAAAATGGAGATATAGTACAAAAAATATTACCTACAGCAGAAATTTCAATTGATATAATAGAATGTGATGATTTGACTCTTGATAAATTAATATTAGATTCAATTAAACCGTTTAATTTAGAAATAGCTCCAATACTTAGAGTTAAACTTTTCAAAATTTGTTCAACTAAACATATTTTAGTATTTGACACTCATCACATTATTATTGATGGCATGTCTTTACAAATTTTCTTAAAGCAAATTGAATTGTTTTACAATGATACTGCTGATTTAAACTTAAGTATTACATATAAAGATTATTCTGAATGGGAAAATAAAATATTAAAGAATAATATTCTAGAAAATGAAGAAAACTACTGGGTATCAAAATTTGGTAACTATGATATACCCATTTTAAACTTACCAACAGATTATAATAGAAAATTAATTTCTACTTTTAGAGGTGACAAAATTATGTCTATTATTGCAGATTCTCTTCATGATAAAATAAACGTTATTTGCAGAACTTATAATATTACACCAAATGCATTTTTATTTACTGCATACTATATTCTTTTATCGAAATACTCAAGTCAAAATGATATTGTTATTGGTACGCCAACAATAAATCGTTCTAAACCTGAATTATTTGATATTATAGGTGTATTTATTAATACATTGCCTATACGAATACAACACAATGATAACACTTCATGCAAAGATTTAATTTTAAATATACAAGAATTACTACTTGATGGTATTTCAAATGGTAATTTCCCTTTAAATAAAATTTTGGATACTTTAAAAATCAAAAGAGATGCAAGTAGAAATCCTTTATTTGATACAATGTTTACATTTCAAAGTAATGGTGATTTAAACCTTAATTTAAATAATCTATCAACTAACATAGAATATATAAATACTAATATTTCTAAATTAGATTTATCTTTAGAAATTATTCCTACAACTGATTCATATGAAATTACATTAGAATACTCTATTGATTTATTTGAAAAGGCGACAATAACACGAATGTTAAATAACTATCTATATATTGTTGATAATTTATGTACAACATTGTCATCTAATCAAGATATATCATTGTCTAGTTTTGAAATAATATCTAACAATGAAAAAAATACTTTACTATACGATTTCAATAATACGCAAAATACTTTTAACGAATCATTAACAATACATCAACTTTTTGAAGAACAAGTAAAATATAATCCAGATAAAATTGCTGTTGTTTCTAATAATCAAAGTTTGACATATAGAGAATTAAATGAAAAAGCTAATCAAATAGCATCATATATCAAGAATAATTATAGTGTATCAACTAATGATATAATAGGTCTATTAACAACTAGAACTCGTGAACTAACTCTTGGACAAATTGCAATATTAAAAACTGGTTGTGCCTATCTTCCTATTGATCCAACTTACCCAGAAGATAGAGTAAATTACATGCTAGAAAATAGCAAAACAAAATTAGTTCTAACTAACTTGTCTGAAAATTCATATAATAATAAGTTATGTGACTTTATAAATATCAAAATTGAAACTGATAATATAATTTATTCATCTAATAATATCCAAAATTTAAATTATGGTGATAGCAAAAGTTTATGCTATGTGATATATACTTCTGGTTCAACTGGAAAGCCTAAGGGTGTTGCATTAACTCATATTAATGTACATAATTTTATTAATGGAGCCACACAAGAAATAGATTTTTTTAATAAAAATATGTTATCTGTTACAACTATGTCTTTTGATATATTCTTAGTTGAAAGTTTATTACCATTAACAAAAGGTTTAAAAATAATATTAGCAAATGAAGATGAGCAAAACATTCCAAAATTACTTAGTGATCTTGTATATGATCATGATGCTCATATAATTCAAACAACGCCTTCAAGATATAATTTATTACTAAATGATACAGATAACATATCATTTTTTAGTAATTTTGCGGATATTATAACTGGTGGTGAACCAATAACAAAAAAATTATTGACAAATTTACAAAATATATCTAGTGCAAATATTTATAATATTTATGGTCCTACAGAAACAACAGTATGGTCTACAATGGCTGATTTAACTGGTGAAAAAGATATTACTATAGGTAAACCTATTCATAATACTAATATATATATATTAGATAGAAATAAACAATTATTGCCTATTGGCGCAATTGGTGAAATACATATAGGAGGAAAAGGAGTTGGAAAAGGTTATTTATTTAATAATGATTTAACATCCAAAAGTTTTATACATAATCCTTACAATTCCAATGAAATTATTTATAATACTGGAGATATCGGAAAATGGCTTCCTGATGGAAATATTCTATGTTTAGGAAGATCTGATAATCAAATTAAAATTTCTGGAAATAGAGTGGAGTTATCTGAAATTGAAAAAGTAATTTTACAAAAAAATAATATTACTAATGCTATTGTACTATTAAAAACTGATTCATCAAATAGACAATTTTTATGTGCATATGTTGTATCAAAAGATCGAATTAGTCAATCTGATTTGAGAAAACATATTTCTAAATTTTTACCACCATATATGATTCCTTCAGCTATGGTTCAAATGGATAAAATACCGTATACACCAAATGGTAAAATAAACAAATTAGCATTACCTGAACCTGATAAAACTCTCGATACAGCAAATTATGTACCACCTCAAACGCAATTACAAACATCTCTTGTTACAATGTGGGAAAGCTTATTACCTATTAGACCAATAGGTATCACAGATAACTTCTTTGAGATAGGTGGAGATTCAATACTAGCAATGCAATTACAGATAAAACTGCTAAATAATGGATATAAACTTACATATGCAGATTTATATTCAAATCCAACTATAGCTAACTTAGAACAAACTTTAAATAATTCTAACTTAATTGATACTATAATTGATTCTAATATGGCTGAAAAATTAGACTTTTCTAATACATTACATAATAATTTAGATTTACCAGATATTATTTCTAAACATGAAATTGGAAATTTATTATTAACTGGTGCTACTGGATATTTAGGTGCACATATATTAGATTATTTTCTCTCTAATACAACTGGAAATGTTTATTGTATTTTAAGAAAAGATCCTGGTTTAAGTGTTGAAGAAAAATTAACAAAAAAATTAAAATATTATTTTAATGATAAATATTTAGGATATATCAATAATCGTATATTTGCTATAGAAACTGATTTTTCTCAAGATAATATTGGGCTTTCAATTGAATCCTATAATGATTTATCTACTAAAGTAGATTTTGTTATTAATTCTGCAGCTAAAGTTTCACATTTTGGAAATTATGACGACTTCAAAAAAATAAATGTAACAGGAACTCAAAGACTTTTAGATTTTTGTATGAACTTCAACAAAAAATTCATACAAATATCAACGATGAGTGTATCCGGAAATGCTTTTGCTGATACATTTACTAAAACTGATGATTTTAAAACTGAATACACTTTTACTGAAAAAGATTTTTATATAAAGCAACCTTTAGAAAATGTATATATTAGAACTAAATTTGAAGCAGAAGCTTTAATTCTACAGAAAATCTCTGAGGGACTTAATGGATATATACATAGAGTTGGAAATTTAACTAACAGATATTCTGATGGACATTTTCAACCAAATGTAAATGATAATGCCTTTATGAATAGACTTAAAACTTTTTCTGAAATAGGTTACATACCTGAAGCTATGAAATCTGGATATATGGAGTTTACCCCTATAGATAAAACTGCAGAAGCTATTATAAAATTAATTCAACATTCTACAACTCAAAACAGAATTTTTCATTTATATAATAATAATCATATAGATATTCCTGTTTTTACAGAGGTATTATATAAATTATATAATAAGAAAATTTCAATTGTAAAAGATGATGATTTTTATAAACAAATTAACGAATTATTTACAAATACTAATAGCTTAGACATTTTACAAAAAATAATTTCAGATTTTGACGAAAATAAAAAATTAAATTATGAATCTAATATAAAATTAAACTGTGACTTTACTGTTAAATATTTAAGTAAGTTAGGATTTTCTTGGAATAATACTGACTCTGACTATTTACAAAAAGTGTTTAACTATTTAATTTATATTAATTTCTTAGAAATATAGGAGGAATACAATGCTTACTAATACAATTACTTTTGGTATACTTGCTCTAGTAATAGTTATAATGCTGATTTTATCATTTTTCATTTATAAGATTAAAAATAAAACTCAACTTCGTAGTGCATTTTTAATAATATTATTCGAATTAATTGCTTGGTGTGGTCTATTGATGGGGCAAATTGCCCTATCAACGCCACTTAATATAAATCCTTTTGAGTTTGATAAATTTGTGTATATTTTTTCATCAACTATTCCTATAATGATTTTTATTTTAGGAAAATTGTTTAATGATACAAAAATAAAATTTACACTAATATATTTAACATTGTTTATTATACCAATTATTTCATTAGGAATTCTTTGGACAAATGACTTACATCATTTATTTTATATTGAATATTCTATTAATAATGATGAAGTTATATTTGGAAACTATTTTATAATACATACTATTTACTCATATGCGTTATTATTAATTGGAATGTTCTCATTTGTGTCATATTCTGTTAAAAATTCTGGATTCTTTTCAAAACAATCCATTTTAATTATTGCTGGAACAGTAATTCCTGTATTATTTAATTTATTACATACCTTTAATATTATTGAAAGCTCAATTTATTTAACTCCAATTACATTTATATTAGGAATATCATTCTATGCATTAGCTGTCTTTAAATTTGAATTTATAAATGTAGCACCAATTGCTTTACAAAAAGTAGTAGATAGGATATCAGATGGTTTTATAGTAATAAATGAAAATGGAGAAATTGTAGATTATAATAATTCCTTATTACAATTATTTAATATAAAATCAAGACAAGCATTAAGAAATCAGCCAATTAAAAAATTTTTAATGGATTTATCTGCTCAAGATACAAAACTTACTACTAATCTTTTAAAAGCTATTAATGTTACTAAACAAAAAAATAATACAATTGTTTTAGAACATTATTTTAACGACATTGATAAATACTTTAATATTGAAATAAATTGTATATATAGTAAAAAAACTTATTTAAGTACTATGATATTATTTAAGGATATAACTCAACACACTAGAGATTTAGAAACAATTAAAAATAATCAAGATATGCTAATGGAAAAAGAACGTTTAGCATCACTTGGACAACTAATAGGTGGAATTGCACATAATTTAAAAACTCCAATTATGTCAATATCTGGTGCTTCTGAAGGTTTACATGATTTAGTAAAAGAATATGATTCTTCTATAGAAGATCCAGATGTTACACCTAAAGATCATCACGAAATTGCTAGCGAAATGACCGAATGGATAAATAAAATACATAACTATACTCAATATATGTCTGACATAATAACAGCCGTTAAAGGGCAAGCTGTGAACTTTAACAATGATGATAATTTTACTTTTACTATTGAAGAACTTTTACAAAGAATTGATATCTTAATGAAACATGAACTTAAATCTGCAAGAATTAATTTAAATGTATCTGTAGAAGTATCTTCAAGTTCAACAATAACTGGAGATATAAATAGCTTAGTACAAGTTATTAATAATATGATTTCAAATTCTATACAAGCTTATTCTGGTAAAGAAAATGAAAATATTGATTTAAATATCTCTGAAAATAAATCTCATATTATTATACAATTAAAAGATTATGCTTCAGGCTTACCTGCAAAAGTTAAAGATAAACTATTTAAAGAGATGATAACTACAAAAGGTAAAAACGGAACAGGTTTAGGATTATATATGTCGTATTCTACTATTAGAGGACATTTTCATGGTGATATTACAGTAGAATCTAAAGAAAATTTAGGTACAACTTTTAATATAATTTTACCAAAATAATTTCAATATCTAAAAGTGATAATAACTTATATCATCCATAAGTTAATATCACTTTTTTCATATTATTTTTTTCTAAAAAACTTGCTTTTTGTTGTTTTTATTAATATAATTATCCTATACATAGAATAAAGAGGGTTAGATATATGAGAAAAGGTATAAACAATTTATCAAATGAAAGCAATAGTTCTTATAGAATAATAGGTGTTGATGATGAAGTAGGTATATTAGATTCATTATCAATTTATTTAAAAAGATCTGGTTACGAATTTGTAGGTGTAACGGATCCTAGAGAAGCTATTGAAAAAGTAAAAAATGAAAAGTTCGATTTAATGGTATTAGATTTTATAATGTCTCCATTCCATGGAGATCAAGTAGTTGAAGAAATTAGAAAATTCAATACAGAACTATATATATTATTGTTAACAGGACATAAAGATTTAGCACCACCTTTAGAAACAATTAAAAAGTTAGATATTCAACGGCTATTGTGAAAAAAGTAATAGATTTGATCAACTTCTTTTACTTATAGAATCTGGAATAAAATCCATATCACAGATGCGTGAAATCAAAAAAATAAATGAACAATTACAGACAACTTATGAAAAATTAGAAACATCTTATCTAGAAAGTATTCAAACTTTACGTTATACTGTAGAGGTTAAAGATACCTATACACGTGGTCATTCTGATCGAGTTTCTGAATTTTCTATTTTAATCGGCAAATATTTAAATTTATCTGAAAATGATTTAAATACATTAAAAATAGGTGGATTGTTCCATGATGTTGGTAAAATTGGAGTTCCAGATACAATCTTACAAAAAGATTCTAGACTAACAGATGAGGAATATTCAGAAATTAAAAATCATCCATCTATTGGAGCACATATTTTATCTACTGCTAGTATATTCAAAGATATTATTCCTATTGTAAAACATCATCATGAAAAATATGACGGTACAGGGTATCCAAGTATGTTAAAAGGTGAAAATATTCCATATTTAGCTAGAATAGCAGCAATAGCAGATGGATTTGATGCTATGATGTCTAAGCGTACTTATAGAAATCCACTAGATTTAGAATATGTAATAAGTGAATTTAAAAGATGCAAAGGAACTCAATTTGATCCTAATATTGCTGATACTTTTCTTGATATTTTAGAAAATCATTTTGATGAAATTTTAGCTATTCAAGAAAAATATAATACTGTCGATCCAACAAGTATGTTAAATGTATAGATTAAAGCAAAATAAAAAACCATATAATATGGTTTTTTATTTTGCTTTTTAACTTTTTTAGTAATTTATTTTTAGTTTAATTTAGCTTAATTTAGTTTAATTTTAAAATTATTTTCTCATTGATAATCCTACTTTTTGTCTCTCTTTATCAATTTTTATCACTTTAACTTTTACAACATCTCCAACAGAAACAATATCTGATGGGTTTTTAATAAATTTTTCACTCATTTCAGATATATGTACAAGTCCATCATTTTTAACTCCAATATCCACAAATGCACCAAAATCAATTACATTTCTAACTGTTCCTGTTAATTCCATACCTTCTTTTAAATCTTCTAATTTAAGTACATCACTTCTTAATATTGGTTTTGGCATATCTTCTCTTGGATCTCTTCCTGGTTTAATTAATTCTGCAATAATGTCTTTTAATGTTATCTCTCCTATACCTAATTCTTCTGAAACTTTTACAATATCTAAACTACTTAATTTTTCTATTATTTTTACTAACTTATCTTTATCTAATAAATCTTCTTTTTTCATCTCTATAGTATTTAATAACTTTTCTACAATTTCATATGTCTCTGGATGAACAGATGTTATTTCTAACGGGTTATCTCCATCAAAAATTCTTAAAAATCCTGCACATTGTTCAAAAGCAACTTTTCCTAATTTAGGAACTTTCAATAATTGTTTTCTATTTTTTAATTTACCATTTTCTTCTCTATATTTTACTATATTTTTAGCAATTGTACTATTAATACCAGATACATATGATAAAAGTGATGGTGTTGCAGTATTTACATCTACTCCAACTTTATTAACACTATCTTCAACAACTCCAGTTAAACTTTCTGCTAATCTTTTTTGATTTACATCATGTTGATATTGTCCTACTCCTATTGCTTTAGGATCTATCTTTACTAATTCAGCTAGCGGATCTTGTAATCTTCTAGCAATAGAAATTGCTCCTCTTATAGAAACATTTATATCTGGATATTCTTCACTTGCTAATTTAGATGCTGAATACACCGATGCACCTGCTTCACTTACTATTACATAATGTATATCTTTTTCTATTTCTTTTAACATTTCTGACACAAACATTTCTGACTCTCTAGATGCTGTTCCATTTCCAATTGCTATCATATCTATATCATATTTTTCTATTAATTTTTTTAATTCGTTTTTAGATTCTTCCACTTTTTTTTGTGGCTCTGTTGGATATACTGTTGTATAATCTTCTACTTTTCCTGTTTCATCTATTACTGCTATCTTGCAACCTGTTCTATATGCTGGGTCAAATCCCATTACACTTTTTCCCTTAATTGGAGCACCTAATAATAGCTGTTTAGAATTTTGTCCAAATACCTTTATTGCTTTTTCTTCTGCTTTTTCTGTTAAATCTGATCTTATTTCCCTATCTATCGATGGCTCTATTAATCTAGAAAAACTATCTTCTATTGTTTCTTTTAACATTTTTGTATATTGCGTATCACCTTTAATTATATCTTTTTCTATATAACTTAATATTTTTTCCAGATTTTTTTCTAACTTAACTTTTAAAAAGTCTTCTTTTTCTCCTCTATTTATTGCTAAAATTCTATGGCTTGGAATAAATTTAATTAATTCTTGGTAATTGTAGTACATTTCATAATTTGACTTTGATTCCTCATTTGATGCCTTTGTTACTACTAATCCTTCTACAAAATATATTCTTTTTATTTCTTTTCTATACTTAGGTTCATCTGATATTATTTCAGCTATAATATCTAGCGCTCCTGAAATAGCATCTTCTTCAGTTGCTACTACTTTATCTTTATTTTCTTTATCGTCATCTGATAATGTATCAATATTAATATATTGTTTTGCTATTTCTAATATATCTTCTTTCTTTTCTTGTGCTAATATTATTTCTGCAAGTGATTCTAAACCTTTTGCTTTTGCAACAGTTGCTCTTGTTTTTTTCTTTTGCTTATACGGTCTATATATATCTTCTACTTCAGCTAGTGTCTTAGCTATTTCAACATTAGCTGATATTTCTTCTGTTAGTTTTCCTAATTCACTAATTGTATTTATTACTTCTTCTTTTCTTTGTTCTAAATTTCTTAAATAATTTAATCTATCTCCTAATTCTCTTAGTATTTCATCACTTAATCCACCTGTAACTTCTTTTCTATAACGTGCAATAAATGGTATTGTGTTTCCCTCATCAATTAATTTAACAGTATTTTCTACTTGTTCATTCTTTATTTTCAATTCACTTGCTATAGTATTTATAATCTTATTCATCTGTAATTTTCTCCTATTCTATTTTAGGAGCGACTTCTCGCTCCTAATTTTTATATGCAATATTTAACTTTATTTTTTATATAGTGTCTATCTATTCTATCCCTAAGTATTCGTTATATGTTGATTCTTTATCTAATATACTCCCATCTAGTTTTATGTCAATTACTCTATTTGCTACAGTTTGACATAATTCATGATCATGAGATGTAAATAAAATGTTTCCTTTGAATTTTTTCATACCTTCATTTACAGAAGTAATACTTTCCATATCTAAATGATTTGTTGGTTCTTCTAATATTAAAAAGTTTGCTCCTGATAACATCATTTTAGATAATACACATCTAACTTTCTCTCCTCCTGATAGGATATTAGCTTGTTTTAATGCCTCATCTCCTGAAAATAGCATTCTTCCTAAAAAACTTCTTACATATGTTTCATCCGGTTCTTTTGAATATTTTCTTAGCCATTCAGTTACATTTTCATCTGTTTGGAATAAATAGTTATTATCTTTTGGAAAATATGTATTTGCAATAGTCGATCCCCAAACCAATTCACCATCATCTGGCTCTAACTCTCCTGCTATTATTTGAAATAATACTGTTCTTGCATTTTCATTATCTGCTAAAAATACTATTTTATTATCTGTTTTAACAGTAAAACTTACTTTATCTAAAACTTTGACCCCATCAACTATTTTAGATATATTTTTTACTTGTAATATTTCTTTTCCTGGTTCTCTATCGGCTTTAAAATCTACATATGGATATTTTCTATTTGATGGTCTTATTTCTTCTAACTCTATTTTTTCTAAAGTTTTCTTTCTAGACGTTGCTTGCTTTGATTTAGAAGCATTTGCACTAAATCTAGCAATAAAGTCTTGTAATTCCTTGATTTTTTCTTCTTTTTTCTTGTTTTGATCTTTTGCTTGTTTTAAAGCTAACTGACTTGATTCATACCAAAAATCATAGTTTCCTGGATAAACTGTAATTTTTCCAAAGTCTACATCTGCAATATGTGTACAAACTTTATTTAAGAAATATCTATCATGTGAAACTACTATTACTGTATTTTCAAAATTTATTAAAAATTCTTGTAACCAACTTATACTTTTCATATCTAAGTTATTCGTAGGTTCGTCTAATAAAAGAACATCTGGGTTACCAAATAAAGCTTGAGCAAGTAATATTTTAACTTTTTCTTTAGCTTCTAACTCTTTCATAAATTTATAATGTTTTTCTGGAATTATTCCTAAATCATTTAATAAAATTGATGCATCTGATTCTGCATTCCATCCATCTAATTCTGCAAATTTTTCTTCTAATTTAGCTGCTTTCATTCCATCTTCTTCAGAAAAATCTGGTTTTGCATAAATTTCGTCTTTTTTCTTCATAATTTCATATAGTTCTTTATTTCCCATTATAACAGTATCCATTACTGTTAATTCTTCATATGCAAAGTGATCTTGTTTTAATACTGATAATCTTTCTCCTCTTTCAATACTAACCTCACCTTTACTTGGTTCTAACTCTCCTGATAATACTTTTAGAAAAGTCGATTTTCCAGCTCCATTTGCACCAATAATTCCATAGCAATTTCCTTTTCCAAATCTTATATTTACATCTTCAAATAATACTCTTTTTCCGAATCTAACTGTAACGCCATTTGTATTTAGCATTCTTATTCCTCCTATCTTTTTATCTTAAACATTATACATTAATATCTTTATAATTTCAAGTATTTTCCTACGGGTTTAACGAATTACAGGATTTTATTTAAAATATAAAAAAGATTAAAGCTTAATCTCTAATCTTCTTTCTAATTTTAGTTTTTCATATATGTTTTTGTTTAATTATCTTTATCTAATCTTCTTTTGAAAAAAGTAATTTGAATCCCCATAAACCTGAAAGACCTACTAAGCCATATACAATTCTAGAAGCTACTGTCATTGTACCAAATAATGTCTCCACTAAATCAAATTCAAAAAAACCAATTAATCCCCAATTTATTGCACCAATTATAATTAATAATAAAGCTATTTTATCTATTATTTTCATAATATCCTCCTATTTAACAATATTTACTATTATTATATTTAATAATTATAAAAATATTCTTAAAATATATAAAAAGAAATAATTACCAAAATATTTTTTCATATTTTTAATAATTATTTCTTTAATTAATTTAACATATTCTTTTTCTTTAACCATAATGTTACTAAAAATGTTAATACTACTGCAATTAATATCATAACAATAAAACCTATAGGACTATTTTGAAATGGTAGCAATACGTTCATTCCCCAAAAGCTTGATATCATTGTTGGAACAGCTAATACTATTGTTATAGATGTTAAAAATTTCATAACACCATTTAAGTTATTTGATATTATTGAAGCATATGCATCCATTGTTCCGTTTAGTATATCACTATATATCTGTGCCATTTCTATAGCTTGTCGATTTTCTGTTATTGCATCTTCTAATATCTCTTCATCTTCTTCATATAATTTAATTATTTTACCTCTCATAGTCTTTTCCATTACTATCTCATTTGATTTTAAAGATGTTCTAAAATATACTAATCCTTTATCAATACTTAAAAGCTTTAATAACTCTTTGTTTTTCATAGAGTTTTTTAATACATATTCTGCTATTTCTGTCTCTTTATTAAGTTGCTTTAAATAGTGCAGATAATATACTGCATTTAAATATAATATTTGGAAAATAAATCTACTTTTTCGATATGTTGCAAAACTTTTAACTTTAGAATTTTCAAAATCACTTATTACTTTATTCTTTTTTAAAGAAACTGTTATAAAATATTCATCTCTAACAACTATTAAACCAAGTGGCATTGTTGTATAAATCTCTGTATCATCTTTTTTCTCTATTATAGGTACATCTATTATAAATAAAGTTGTTCCATCTTCTTCTTCTTGATCTATCCTTGCTCTTTCTTCATAATCAAGTGCGTCTCGTATGAACTGTTCTCCTATATTTATATTTTCACAAACTTTTACTATCTCTGCCTCTGTTGGATTTACTAAATTTATCCAACACCCTTTTGAAAATTCTTTAACTTCTTCAAATTGATTAGTTTCTATATTTGTATTATATACTTTAAACATATTTCCCCCTCCTTATTTTACAACTATTTTTATTATATTCGTATTTAGTGTTAATGTCAAATAATGCATCTAGCTTTACTCTAGATGCATTATTATATATTTATTTTAATTTAAATTAATCTATTATATTTTCATCTTCTGCTCCTATTATACTATCTTGATTATCTGGTATAGATTCTGATACTGGTTGCTCTTCTACTTTTGGAACTTCTTGCTGCTCCACTGCTGCTGTTCCTTTTACAACTATTCTTGTCATAGGTGTATATGTATCCTTAGATAAAAATTTAGTTTCTACCACTTTACCATCTAAACTTTTAGTCATATATGTTTCTGTAATTAATCCATTTGCACCTGCTTGTTTAACTTTTTCAGTTCCTACAGGCATAGTTGAATCTTCTTCATATATCGTTGTATATGGCAATACTGATATAGTTTTTGTAGAAAAACTATATGTATATAACTCTTCATTAATTCCCATTATTTCTACTTTTGAAACTCCACTAATAGTACTTGATATTATTTTTATTGGATATTCTCTTGTATTTTTAAATTGAAAATCAATTGCCCCATATACTACAGTTGCATCTCTTCCAGCTGATGCATATGATGTTACAAATTGATGATTTTTCCTTTCTATTATTTCTAAATCTGCCATCAATACTGCATTATATAATGTAGTAGAAATTTGACATATTCCTCCACCTAATCCATCAATAACTTCTCCTGCTGAATATATTTTAGCACTCTTATATCCTGCTGCAACTGTTCTTTGCCCTAATGCTTGGTTATATGAAAAAGTTTCACCTGGTAATAATACTATTCCATTTATTGAATTTGATGCTAACTCTAAGTTTGTTGTTCTATTATAATCACTTGGGTCATATCTTGTTGTAAATACTGATATTTGTTCTGGAAATGCTTCTGCACCGAGCTCCGCTATTGTTATCTCTGGCTCTGTTATTATTAATGGAATTTTATATGGTGATGTACTTGTATTTACTATATTTTTAGCTAATTCTACATCGAAATCAACTCCACTTACTTCTGTATATATTGCAAAAGGTTCTTCAACAAAATATGCATCTTTTACTTCTTTATATATCTCTCCATGAATTTTATCTATATCTATTTCGTCTGGTTGTTTTACAATAGTTGGTATATCTATTTGTTTTTCTTTTATGTTTAAGTCATTAAATATTCCTTTAATTGTTTCTAAAAAAGTATCTATATCCACATAGATTCCTTCTGTTCCTTCTGTTATAACTAATTCTTGTGCTTCTATAACATAACTTGCCTCTACAACTATTCCTGGCAAATTTGAACCAATATCTTTGATTAAATTAGTTGCAACTTCTTCATTTAATGTCATATCTACAGTAATATCTTTTCCAAATATCATTAAACTTAAAATTTCAAAATTACTCATAAATATATTTTCATTTTTTCCTATTAAATACGCCTCATCTACAGCTTCTTCTATTTTGTAATCTACTTCTATAATTGTTGGATTGATATTACTTATATATTCTCCATATTTTAATATTATTTCATTTTGTTTTTTTTCATTATATATATCTTCTAACGCAAGTATTGCCTCTTCTTTTGATAATCCAGATACATCTAATCCTGAAATTGTTATATTTTCATCAATTTTATAATTGTTTACATTTAATAATGCAAAAATTGTTGAAAATATTAAAGCAAGAAGGATAAATATACAAAGAAAAACAACTATTATCTTTTTTCTTTTCCTTTTTTTAGCAATATTAAAAGCATCTTTGTATTTTTGTTCTTCTCTCATCTCAACTTTTTTATATTTCTCTTCTTCCGCTTTTTTCATTAACGCTTCTTCTTTTGCCATTTCTTCTTCTAAGAAATTATTTGAACCTTCTGTTTTTTCATTTTCTTCTTCTTTTTCTTTTTCTTTTTTTTCAATCTTTTCTTTGATATTACTTTCGTTTTGTTCTTTATTATCTTCTAACTTTTTACTCTTTTCTTCTTTATTTTCTTGTTCTACTTCTACTACATCTTCTTCTTTATTTTCCATTTATATCCCCTCTTTTTTAACTTTTAATAATAATATCATAATATCTTTTTTCTTTCAAGAATATTTTGTATAGTTTTGCATGCTTGATATATAATTTTGTATATTTTCTACATTTTATTTTAAATATTTATTTTTTATTTATTCATTTTTTTGTAAAAAATAAATTTTTTTTAGTTTTTTTATATTTTTTTGAAAAAACTACTTGAACAATGTAAAATTTAATATTATAATATGAATAGCAAAAGATAAATAAGGAGATAAATTCTAATGGAATTAACAAAAAATATATTTTTTAATACGGATAAATTAATTGAAAATAATAAAGTGAAAATTTCTTATACAGGAAAACTTTTCCAAGACAATGAAAGAAATGTTTCTATTCATTATGGTTTTGGTGAAAATTGGGATAATTTAAATAATATTCCTATGGAAAGAACAGAATTAGGATATCAAGCTGAAGTACTTTTAATTAGTGCTGATACTTTTAATTTTTGTTTTAACACAAACCAAAATGTATGGGATAATAATGAAGGAAAAAATTATGTTTTTCCTATAGAAAAACTTGAAACAAGTCTTATGGTTATTGATGATGAACCAATTTCTTTAGCTGTTTCTAAAAACTTAAAGAAATCTTATATCTGGAGTAAAAAAATCAAGTTAGCAGTGTATAAAATTATTTCATATATACCTAAATTAATTTCTGGAAATTATAAGAAAAAAGCAACAGATATAGTATAATTTGCTACAAAATTCAATATAAACAATATAAAACAAAAATAAAAATGATATGATGTATTTTAATACAATTTCATATCATTTTTATTTTTATGTTATACTCCAACCACCGTTAATAGATATAATTTGACCTGTTGTATATGTATCTTCTACTAACCAATTAACACATTTAGCAATTTCCTCTACATCTCCTATTTTTCCTAATGGTATTTCTTCTAATATCATTTCTTTTTCATTTTCTTTTATATTTTCATTCATTTTCGTATTTATAATTCCTGGCGCTATCGCATTAACACGTATATTTGACGGACCTAACTCTTTTGCTAATGCTTTCGTCATACCGTTCATTCCAGCTTTTGAAATTGAATATATAACTTCCATACTACTTCCTACATTTCCCCATATAGATGAAATATTTATTATAGTTCCTTCTTTTTGATTTACCATAATTTTAGAAACTTCTTGTGATATTACAAATGCAGAATATAAATTAGTATTAATTATTCTATCCCAATCTTCTCTTGTTTCATTACAAAACATTTTATATTCAGAAATTCCAGCATTATTAACTAATACATCTATTCTCCCATATTTTTCATATATATTTTGTATCACTTTTTTAACATTTTCACTCTTGGTTACATCTAATTCAATAATATCTAAATATATATCTTTCTTTTTCAAATCATTTTTTAGCTTTTCTGCTTCTATTTTTGATTTATTGTATGTTGCTATAACTTTATATTTATTTTTAGCTAATTTTTCTGATATTGCTCTTCCAATACCAACAGAGCCACCTGTTATAACTGCTATTTTTTGCATTTTATCACACTCCTAATAAGTATTATATACCATAAAAAAAGCCATTAATCAAGAGATTCCTCAAAACTAATAACCTTAAATGGAGCCACTTATCCGATTCGAACGGATGACCCTCGCATTACAAGTGCGATGCTCTGGCCAACTGAGCTAAAGTGGCAAAATATAAAATTGGTGACCCGTACGGGAATCGAACCCATGACTCCGCCGTGAAAGGGCGGTGTCTTAACCGCTTGACCAACGGGCCGTATATAAAGAATTAAATAGACAAATATTTAATTCTTATGGTGAGCTATCCGCGATTCGAACGCGGGACAACTTGATTAAAAGTCAAGTGCTCTACCAACTGAGCTAATAGCCCTCATGTGCGTCTCACATAACGCTTTTATATATTACAACATTTTTTTACTATTGTCAATACTTTTTTTGATTTTTTTTGATTTTTTTAATTTTTTTATTATGCATTAAGTTTTTCTAATAATTCTTCTACATTTACACCATGAACTTCACATGCTTCTTCTATCGTTTCCATTTGTGAAGCTGGGCATCCTAGACAATGCATCCCTATACTTAAAAGTATCTCTGCTTTTTCTGGAGCATTCGTTAATATCATCCCTATTGTAGTATCTTTTTTAAATTCCATTGTTTTTCTCCTTTCCTATAGATTGTTTTAAATTTTATCACATTTTTTTATAAAAGTATAGACAAATAAAAAAAAATATTGTAATATGGAAAAATCTGGAAGGTGGTGATTACATTATAAATACATTAGATTATTTTTTTATATCATATTTTATTTTTTCTCTTATAACTTTTTATACTCTTTATACATATTTCGAATTATTTCTATTTCATTCTAAACAAGGTTCAAAATTGCAGTTAAAAAAACAAAACACTACTTAATTTAGAAAGGAGTCTTATTATTTTAAAATATAAAATTATATTTGTTTTATCATTTCTTATACTTTTATCTATCATTAACATTAATTATTTTATACCTATTTATACTTCTAGTGAGGTTATTATTAAATATGGTATACATCCATTTAACATTTGTCAAACGCATCCTGATTTATGGAATTTCATTAAATATTCATATATTTTCACTTTTTTATTTGCTTCTGTAATTATTTCCAATTTTATTTTTTCTAAAATTTTAAATCCATTATACAATAATCTTATTAATATTTTTTCTATTTTTAAATCTAAATATATTTCAAAAAAAACAAATCAATTATTTACTTCTACTGATAAATTAAAATTACTAATAGGATTTGATCCTTTATTAAAAGAGAACGTATACCTTCCTGAGTCTGGATTATATCAAAACATATTAATTACAGGTACAATTGGAACAGGAAAAACTTCTAGTGCGATGTATCCTTTTACTAAACAGTTTTTAGAACACAATTCTTTAAACCCTGATCACAAAATACCTTTATTAATACTAGATGTGAAAGGCAACTATTATTCACAAGTTCTCGACTATTGTAAAGATTTTAATCTTGAAGATGATTTAATTGTAATTGATGTAAATTTTAGTACTTTTTATAATCCGTTAAATAAACCTGATCTCAAACCTCAAGTATTGGCAAATAGGTTGAAAACTGTTTTATTACTTTTTTCTGAAAATAATAGTGAATCTTTTTGGTTAGATAAAGTAGAAGAAATACTTTCTGAATCTATAAAAATTTGTAGATTGTACAATAAAAATTATGTAACTTTTTTAGAACTTCATAAATTAATAACAATTCCAACTTATCTAGATGAGAAAATATTAGTTCTTAAAGATCTTTATTTGAAATCAAAGTTTTCAAAAGAACAATTATATGATTTAAACAGTAGTATTGACTTTTTCAAAAAAGAATTTATTAATCTAGATTCTAGAACTAAAAATATATTAATTTCTGAAGTTACTCGTATTACTAATTTATTTGTATCTGATTATTCAATCTCTAATATTTTTTCATCTCCCAAAGAAAAACTAACTTTCCATGGTTTTGAAGATGTTATTGCAAACGGTAAAATTGTTGTTTTAAATATGAATATTTCTGAATATACTTCACTTGCTAAAATAATTGCAACCTATTTAAAATTAGACTTTCAATCTGAAATTTTAAAAACATTATCAAAAAATAATATTAAAACTAGTGCTTTTATTTGTGATGAATATGATAAATTCGCAAGCAAAACTGATTCAGAATTTTTTTCATTAAGTAGAGAAGCAAAATGTATTAATATTATTAGCACACAGAGTTATTCTTCTTTAAAAACAACAATTAAAGATGATGCTAATGTAAAAGTAATTTTGCAAAATTTAGTTAATAAAATTTGGTATAGGACAGATGATATCTATACAATAGAAGAAGCTCAAAAACAATTAGGAAAAACTGATAAAGAAAAAATCTCCAATACAATTTCGGAAAGTGCTAAAGAAACACATTATAGTTATATTTCTAATACTTTAAACTCTGATAACTCTAGCATTTCTGAAACATATAGTACATATACTCAAAATGATTATATATATGATACAAACTTTTTTACTCAAGAATTAGAAACCTTTTATGCTCTTACCTTTTTATCTACAGGTAAAAAAATTTTATCCCCTAAAAAACTTAAACTCTTTCCATATTTTGAATAATCCCTAAAACTTTTAACTTATATACTTTTAGAAAGGATGATTTATATATGAAAATAAAAAAAATACTTAGATTATTTATATTCTTCACTTTATTTACTTTACTTCTTAGAACTACAAGTCTATGTGCTTGGGGCGATCCTGAAATCATAAACAAAATCAATTCAGCTTTTAAAGATATTCAAGGCTGGATATTAACTATTGCAACTCCAGCAGCTGCCGTTGCTGTTGGGACTGGTGTTTTTATGAGAAAGTTTAGTTTTGGCGATGAAGAAAAAATTCGAACAGGTAAAAAATTAATTAATGGCTCCCTTTTTTCTTATGCATTTATTTTAGCCATTGATTTAATTTTATCTGCAATTAATTCTTTAATCAGTTAGGAGGTATCTTGGAAACGTCAAATGACATGGTTCAAACAATTATAACAACAATTAATTCTATATTACAAAATTTATTTAGTTCTATAGATAACAACTTGTACTCTATTTTAGATACAATTACTTTCATAGATACTTCTATATTAAATGACTCTTTTATTTCTAAATTAATTGGAGGTTCAGCTTCTGAAGGACTTCTTTTAATCTCAAATTCTCTTTTACTTGGTTTTTTACTATATTTTGCTATTCGACTATTACTTTCTCATATAATTTACTCAGAGTTAGAAAAACCTACTCATTTCATTTTTAAATTAGTCTTGTGTGGTTTATTTATGAATTTTTCATTTTTTATATTGGAATTTGTAGTTAATATTTTTGATTATTTGACAGAATCAATATTCTATATTGGAAAGTATTTTTTATCTACAGAAATATCTTTTTCGAATTTAATTCTTGAAATAAATTCAAACATTAATGTTGATAATAGTACTCTTAATGTGTTTTCTCTTGATGGTATTTTAAAAAGTACTATTTCTGTTTCATTAATAAATTTGATTTTTTCTAATTCAGTCAGATATATTTTAATTAAAGTTTTTATACTTCTTTCTCCATTTGCTTTTTTGTCTTTAACTTTAACTAGTAGTAATTGGTTTTTTAAATCTTGGGCTAAAAACTTATTTTCACTTCTATTTACTCAAATTCTTTTTGCTCTTATCCTATTAATTATTTTTTCTATAACATATGATTCCACAAATTTATTTTCGCAAATCATTTATATTGGTGGAATATACTCTCTAATTAAAATAAATTCTGTAATTAGAGACTTTATAGGTGGATTATCCACAGATATTTCACAATCTGTTAATAGATTCCAAAATTCAAAACTTTAAGGAGGTTTTATGTTTTTTATATTTCCTAAAAACTATTTCTTTAAACAAAAACTTTTTGGTATATTTGATTATTCTACAATAATATTAAACATTACTATATATGCACTTTGTTTAGTTGTATTATATTTAATACCTTTTACTGTCTCTATTAAAATTTTTATTTTTATCATTATCTGTTTTCCTATTACTCTAATTAGTATTTTTGGAATTAATGGTGAAAATTTACTCTATATATTTAAATATATTTTTTCTTTCTTATTAAAACCCAAAGTATATCTATATAGAAAAATATTATAAAATTCTTTTTAGTTATTGAATTTTTTGTCTAAAGAAGTTATAATCTATTTTATCAAATACGAAGTAGGGAGAGTTATAATGAAACTAGAACAAAACAGCAAATCAATTTTATTTTCTGAAACAGTTATACCAGATATATTCTTCTCAGAATATTTATCTTTATTATCTGGTGATTATTTAAAAATATATATGTATATCGTCTTTTTATCAAAGTATAGTAAAGAAATTAAAATACATGATTTATCTAAAAAATTAAATATACCATTAAAATCTGTTCAAGAAGGATTTAAATTCTTAGAAGATAATAAATTGATTACCAAAAAAACAACTGGATACATCTTAACAGATCTTCAAGAATTAACACTACATAACTTATATACTCCAAATCTAACTCTTTCTAAAGAAAAAATAGAAAAAACTTCCAAAAGTAAATCTAGAGCTAAAGCTATTGAACATATTAATAATACATATTTTCAAGGGATTATGGGACCATCTTGGTATAATGATATAGATTTATGGTTTACTAAATATAATTTTGAAGAACAAGTAATGATTGCACTTTTTGATTATTGCTACAATAAGTCAGCAATGCACAAAAACTATATTCAAACAGTTGCTGAAGCTTGGTCTTTAAATAAGATCATAACTTGGAATGATCTAGATTCTTACTATAATAAACAAGAAAGAATAAATACATTCAAGAAAAGTATTGCTAAAAAATTAGGAAAATATAGTGGTCTTACACAATATGAAGAAGCATATATTGAAAATTGGGTTTTCAATTATGGATATGATATGCCTATTATTGAAATGGCTTTAAAGAAAACCACTTTAAAACAAAATCCTACTTTTGAATATGTAAATACAATTATATCTGACTGGAACGAAAGAAATTTAAAAACACCTGATGAAATAAATGCTTATCTTGAAGTTAGAAAAAAGCAAGATAAAAGTGTACAAACATTAAAAAAAGAAGTTACAAAAGCTAATTCTTCTTTTGAGCAAAGAAACTATGATAACTTAGATTTCTTATATGCAAATAATACAAATGAAGCAATTAATGATATTAAAATTTAAACTATAGGAGGTAATTTTAAAGTATGTCTAACGATTATTTAAGACCAATTTTAAAAACATATTCACACAAAAAACTGCAAGCAGAGATAGATGCTGATAATAGAAAAGAACAGCTATATTCTCAAATACCTATTTTAAAGAACATAGATAATGATTTAAATACTATCGGAATTACCTTATCAAAAAATATTTTGTTTAATCAAACATCAAGTCAGGAATGTCTAAAAAATAAGATAGATTTATTAAAATTAAAAAAAGAACAATTATTAGCAGAACATAATATAAATTATAGTTATCTACAACCTAATTATGAGTGTGCAATTTGCAATGATACGGGCTATATAAAGGATAATAACTTACTATCCCAAATGTGTAGTTGCTTAAAGCAAAAATTGTTAGATATTTCCTTTGATAAGTCAAACTTATCACAATTAAATAATCAAAATTTTTCAAAGTTTAATCCTAATCTTTTTTCTGATGAAGTAGATTTATCAAAATATAAATTTAACAAATCACCTAGAAATAATATACTTGATATAAAAGAACAGTGTGTTCATTTCATAAATAATTTTGAAGATCCTAATACGAAAGACTTATTATTTTCTGGGAACACTGGTTTACGGTAAAAGTTTTATGTCTAACTGTATTGCATCTGAATTAATAGCTAAAGGAAAAACTGTTTTATACCAAACAGCTCCCGTTTTATTAGAATCTATTATCGATTATAAGATGTCAAAAAATAAATATGAAAAAGATAATATATTAAATACTATCTTAAATGTTGATTTACTTATTATTGATGACTTAGGTACAGAATCTCTAAATAGTATGAAATTAAGTGAATTATTTACAATAATTAATACTCGTATTTTAAACCTTAATGGAGAAACTAAAAAAACAATAATTTCTACAAATTTGAATATTAAAGAATTTTTCAATATCTATCAAGAAAGAATTGGATCGCGAATAGTTGGTCACTATAATTTATTTTACTTTTATGGTGATGATCTTAGATTTAAATTAAAATAATAAAAAAATCACCAGTATAACATATGCTATACTGGTGATTTTATATATTATTCTATTTCGCTTTCTTCTTGAGTTAATGTTTCTATACTTACAACTCTTCCACCATCATTAGTTCTCATTAAAGTAACTCCTTGTGTAGATCTTCCTAACACACTAATTTCTTTTACATTTAATCTAATAATTGTTCCAGTATCTGTAATTAACATTACATCTTCATCTTCATTTGCAATTCTCACACCTACTAATTTTCCTGTTTTAGGTGTTATTTTATATGTTATAACGCCTTTTCCACCTCTAATTTGTACTCTATATTCATCTAGTTCAGTTCTTTTTCCAAATCCATTTTCAGTTATTGCTAATAACGTAGCTTTTCCTCCTGCTATTATAGATTCCATTCCTATTACAACATCATCTGGATCAATTCTAATACCAATTACACCTTGAGAAACTCTACCAATTGGTCTTACATCTTTTTCGTCAAATGTTATACACATTCCTTTTTCAGTTACTAATACAACATTATCTTGTCCATCTGTTAATCTAACAGTTATTAATTCATCTTCTTCTTTTAATGTTATACCTTGTAATCCTGTTTTTCTAGTCGAATCATATTCAACTAAAGATGTTTTCTTTATTAAACCATTTTTAGTAGCCATTAATAAATATTTTCCATCACTAAAGTTTTGAATTGGAATAACTGCAGATACTTTTTCTCCAGAATCTAAACTAAGTAGATTAACAATTGCTGTTCCTTTGGCAGTTCTACCTGCTTCTGGGATTTCATATCCTCTTAATCTATATAGTTTACCTTTATTCGTAAAGAATAATATTGTATCATGTGTAGATGCTGTAAAAATTTGTTTAACAAAATCTTCTTCACGTGTTGCAATTCCTGTTATACCTTTTCCACCTCTTCTTTGACTTCTATATGTATCTATAGGCATTCTTTTAATATATCCAAAATGTGTTAATGCAACAACACTTTGTTCTTCCTTGATTAAATCATCAATATCTATTTCACCTTCAGCAGCTACTATTTTAGTTTTTCTTTCATCTCCAAATTTTTCTCTAATTTCAAGTAATTCTTCTTTGATAAGATCAAATACTAGTTTTTCGCTATTTAAAATATCTCTTAAATGTGCTATTAACTTCATTAATTGATTATATTCTTCGTCTATTTTTTCTCTTTGTAATCCTGATAATGTTTTTAATCTCATATCTAATATAGCTTGTGCTTGTATATCAGATAATCCAAATCTTTCCATTAATCTTTCTTTTGGATCATCATAAGAAGATCTTATGATACTTATAACTTCATCAATATTATCTAATGCTATTTTTAATCCTTCTAAAATATGAGCTCTTGCTAATGCTTTATCTAATTCAAATTGTGTTCTTCTTAATATTACATCTTTTCTATGATCTATATAACAATCTATAGTTTGTCTTAAAGTTAATACTTTTGGTTCGCCATTTACTAATGCTAACATTATAATTCCAAAAGTTGTTTGCATTTGAGTATGTTTAAATAATTGATTTAAAACTACTTGTGCATTTGCATCTCTTTTTAATTCTATTACAACTCTTACTCTATCTTTTCTATCTGACTCGTCTCTACATTCTGATATACCTTCGATTTTTTTTTCTTTAGATAAATCTGAAATAGCTTTTATTAAATTTGCTTTATTTACTTGATATGGTAACGATGAAACAATAATTCTTTGTCTATTTCCACTCATTTCTTCTATTTCTGCTTCTGCTCTTAATGTTATTTTTCCTCTACCTGTTTTATATGCTTGCTTAATTCCTTCTAAACCTAAAATTATTCCTTCTGTTGGAAAATCTGGTCCTTTTATTACTTCTAATAATTGTTCATCTTGAACATCATCTTCATCTATTATTTTAATAATTCCATCAATAACTTCTTTTAAGTTATGTGGTGGTATATTTGTTGCCATACCAACTGCAATTCCTGAAGATCCATTTACAAGTAATGCTGGTACCCTTGCTGGTAATACTGTAGGTTCTTGTAATCTATCATCATAGTTTGGCATAAAATTAACTGTATTTTTTTCTATATCTGTTAACATGTGTTCTGAAATTTTAGACATTCTTGCTTCAGTATACCTCATTGCAGCTGCTCCATCACCATCTACTGAACCAAAATTTCCATGTCCATCTACCATCATATATCTCATAGAAAAGTCTTGTGCCATTCTTACCATTGCATCATAAACAGAACTATCACCGTGTGGATGATATCTCCCTAATACTGATCCAACAGTGTTAGCACATTTTCTATATGCCTTATCTGACGTAATACCATCTTCATGCATAGAGTATAATATTCTTCTATGCACTGGTTTTAAACCATCTCTTACATCAGGAAGTGCACGAGAAACTATAACACTCATTGCATAATCTATATATGCTTTTCGCATTTCTTTTTCAATGTCTCTTTCTACTATTTTTCCGTCCATTCTTTCTTGTCTTTCTTCCATTGTTTTTCCCTCATTTCTTACTATTTTATACCTTTGTATTATACTAAAACACCTTATATATTGCAAGTAAAATAGTTAATTTTTATGCTTTTTAAAATAAAATAAGTTATAGCTAAAGCGCTATAACTTATTTTACTAATTTATCTAGGTAGAAATAATTTACATTTGCAAATACCTTCTGATATAAATTCATCACAAGGACATAATGTGGTATCATCTACATTTACTCTACATGGACAATGTCCATCTTTTCTATATATTCCTTCTATTATTTTACTTACATAATCTTTATCTTTATTTAATTCATATCCTTTCATAACAATACCTCCTAAATATATTTAGACATTTTTTGAACAATTTCTTCTTCTTCACAATATCCTACTATTTTTTCTTTAGGCTCTCCATTTTTGAATACTATCATTGTTGGTACTACTTCAACTCCATATTTTATAGCTAATTCCTGATTTTCATCAATGTTTACTTTTGCAATCTCATATCCAGATCTACTCTCAGATATTTTTTCTAAAATTGGTGACAACATTTTGCATGGTGGACACCATGTTGCAAAAAAATCTATAAGAATTACATTTTTATTTTGAATTACATCAATTTCAAAGCTTTCTTTATTTAAAATTTTCATAATATACCTCCATTTTTATTTATAATATTCTTATTTTTTAATATTGTCAATATAAATTAGATTTAAATTATAATTTAGATGCTAAAACTAATTGTTCCTCAGTCAAATTAAAATTATGCCCATTATTTTTTATAATATTATGTATATTTTCTACTTCTCTTGCTTTTAAAATTAAATTTTCTAATGGCAATAATTTTTCTAATTGACTCATAATAGCTTTATAGTTCTTATCCATTTGGTTAAAATCTTTTTTAGCATATGAATTATGCCATTCTTCTATATTTGTAGCAGTTTTTGAATATATATTACTTTGATCTTGTATTGTTTCTTGTATATTATTTTGTGTGTTCTCTAATATTAGATTTTTACCACCTTGTAATATACTAGCTATAGTTGAGTTAAGAACACCAGAATTTTGTGCTTTATTTATTGCCACATCAAGAACATTTGAAACTCCATTAACCATTTCTCCTGCATCTATAATTCGACCTAAATCATTTATATCTGTTATCTCACCTTTAAATATTCCAACTATATCTTTTCCCACAGTTACTACGTCATTTATTGTTTTAGAAATTCCTTCTTTCAATCCATGATTTAATAAGTTATCTTTTAAATCGATAACTTGTTCATCTATTAAATCTGGTAATAAAGCTCTTATTCCTATATCAATACCTGTATTTACAATTTTACCTAATGTTGAATCTAAAAATTTATTTTGTTCATTTTCTATATTTACATTTAAACTTTCTGTCATAGCTTGTTGTATTTCCATGTTTCCTCCTTTGTTTTCTAATTTTTTTCTTTATTTGTTATAATATTTTTTTCATATTGGCTAGACTCTATTTTTACTAAAGTATGGTCTGCTCCTACAAACATCAAACATTCTCCTCTTTTTAAAGATTTAATTTCTATCTTTTCTTGTTCACTAATATTAGAATATTCTGATAATGTTTTTATATTTTCTTCTTCTAATGCAAAAAATATTTTTATACTAGAGTTATTTATTATGCTCTTTCCATATGTTCCACCTTCTAAACTAAATATATCTGAAATATCTTGTGTAATAGCAACGCCACTACCACTATATTTCCTTATAGTTTTGAATATTTTATATATGAAACTAGCAACTTCAATATTTGAAGTAACACCTATTAATCTCCATATTTCGTCTAAATATATTACTTTCTTTTCGTCTCTATCTTCCTTTACTTTGTCCCAAAATATATCTGCAAATAAATACATACCGTACTTTATATTTTCTTCGCCTAAATCATATAAATCGGCAACTACTAAATCATTATTTAATTCAACATTTGTATAATTATTGAAAAATTTCATTGAGCCTTTTACAAATGGAATTAGTTTTGTTTGAAACTTAAGTGTTCGTATATCTTCTCCTAAAATGGTATATAAATCTGATAATATTGGCATACTTGTAGTCGTTTTAAATTTACTTTTAGAATCATATAATGTTTCATCTTCAAATGTAATTCCTTTTAATGCATATAAGTTTATTAATTTTTCTTCAAGTATCGCTTTTTCATCTTCATCCATCTTTCCAAATATTAAATTTAAAAAACCTATTAATTTGGTTATTTTTGTTACTAAATAACCATTATTTCCGTTCTTCTAAACTTTCTTTTCTTATATCAAAAATATTTATATATGTTTTTGAATTTGGACCTATCTTTATTACAGTTCCTGATAAAACATTTGCTATATTATTGTAGTCAGCTAAGTCAAAAGATTACTCTTTTTTTCTCGCATAAGAACTGTACGTGAAAGTTTCCCTTCATACAGCTCAAATATTTTATTTTATCACTTCCTCGATTTTTAATAATTTTAAATTTTTTGTTGCAAATAAATATTTTGTTATTTGGTTTGATTTCCAATATTTTTCTATAATCCATTTTTTTGATTTTTGTTGATGTTTTCTTTTAGCCCATTTATACGTTAATATAAATAATCTACTATTAATTTTATTCTTCACTTTTTTTGTTAATAAATTTTTTTTATTTTCAAACCAACTTTTCATTTTACTATTAATTTTTATAATTAATTGTTCTTGAGAATATTTTTTTCCACTTCCTAATATTAAATTAGACATTTCTCTTAAAAATATGTTTATTTCTTCATTTGAATATTTTATATATACTTTATTATAACTACGTATATATCTATAATTTATAAATTCTATTTGTTTTTCATATGACAAATCTTTAACTATTACATCATATTCATTCAATTTAGTACTATATAAGGCTTTTCCGATCATTTCTCTTAATTCGATTTTTGAATATTTTTTCCCATAAAAAATAATACATTTGTTATTGTATTTATATATTGACATTTTATACTTCGAATCTTTCATATATTTTTTAAATCTATTCAATTTTTCTTCTAAAACATCATTTCTTATCTCATCTACCATTTTCTTCTTATATAACCTTTTATAATATTTATATATTTTATTTATTCCTTCTATTTTTATGTCTATAGTTATAATATGACTGTTTTTATCTATTAATCTTTTTATTATTTTATCTTTAATATTGTCCAATTCAAATTGGTGCTTTTCTCTTTTACTAATATATATTTCATCTAATTTAAATTTATCTTTAATCACCTCTAATAAAATATTTAAAATAAGTCAGCACTTTTTCAAGCTAGGTATTAAACCTTATATATTTCATTACAAAATATCATTCGCTTTTTATTTTTTCCTTTACCCTCTACATCATCTCTTGCCTTTACAGACGCAATACCTATTTAGGAATATATAGGGCTTACCAAGTTCTGCATAATAAACACAATATACCTTAGAAATATTCTTTAAGCCGAGGATTTTATCCATTTTATTAAGAGTTAAGAAACCTCTTAATCTTATCCTTAACATTTTGTTAAAGTGTATCAACCTATTTCACTTCTTCCCGTAACGACTTTTACAAATATTTCATAGTATATATTCTAAATAAATCATAATTAGGTTATTAAGATTTATTTTCATTATAAGCTTCTAACTAAAAAATTACTTTTTTAGCTAGTTATATTAGAATTATCTAAAATGGATTAGATAGCTAAATGCAATTTATTATGCAACTTCTTGTCGCACTTCTCTTTCGGGATCTATTATATATTGTTTTATTCCGTAACAAACTACTTCTCATTACCAATAATTTGGTATAGTATGATTTTCCTGATCCACTTGTTCCAAAAATACACATATTTGAATTTTTATATTTTAAATCATTATATCGATCTATAAATATTAATGAACTATCATAAACGTTTTGCCCCATAAATACTCCATTTTCATCAAAAATATCTGTTGCAAAAAATGGATATGTACCCAATATACCAGAGGTAAGTACATTTCTCCTTGATGCTTCTTTTATAATATTTGAATTTATATCTAATGGCATACATGACAAAAAAACTTCTTCTTCCCTAAAAACTGATCTTTTTGTTTGAATACCTTTACTTTGCAATATTCCTTCTAATCTTTCTATATCTTTTTTTAAGCTTTCTAAATCATTAGCAGAAATATTTATATATGTATAAAGAAAATACATATTTTCATTATTAATTTGCATTTCTTTTCTTATATATTTTGCGTCATTATATGTAAAAGCAGCTATTTCTAAATCTTCTCTGTTTTCATTTGAATATTTTAATTCAGATTTAACATTTCCTATATGATATGTTAAATCTTTTATAGTTTTATATGTATCTTGTAACTCATAAAACATGGAAATATTTATGTTTATATTGCTCTCTATTAAAGCTTTTAAAATTAACTCTGTATTTTCTCTACTATAATCTGTTACAATCAACCCTGCATAATAAATATTATCTATTTCTAGGAATTTATAGCTAATATTTATATATGCTGGTGATATCTTATCATATAAATCTCTAGAACCTAATATGAATTTTTTAATCTTCGAATTCTTAATATAAATCTTCCTTTCTTCTTATGTTGATAAATGAATTTATAATTTCTAATGATTCTTCTTTGGTGTCAACTTCTAAAACACTATTTCCACACCTCAAAAGAGATTCTTTAATCTTGAAAAATTTATCTTTTAAATCTTTGAATACTATCTCTTCCTCATATTTAATTTCTTTACTTTCATATGTTTTTGATATGATAATAAAGAAATTTTTAGCTGAAGACTTTTGTAACTTATTTAGTTGATCTAAGTACTCTATATATGAGGTACCTAGATCTTTTAATCTTGTGTTTTCACTTTTTTCAATATGCTTTTGTATATTACTTTTATTTCCTTCTAAATTTTTTATTGAACTTTGAACTAAAATTTGGACATTAAAATTACATGATTTTAAAAATATTTTATATGAATTTAAAATTGCTTTTTTCTCTAGGTCTGACTTCAAATTGAAATTTATGGAACTAACTTTTAGAATTTTAATAAATCTTTTGTTTCTCAACTTAATTATCCCATTATCATAAATTTTTATAATGGGTATCCAATTTTGAATCGCATTGTTTATGTTTTCACCTCCTGGAAAAATCTTACAATTTTTTTATATAAAAGTCAAGGAAATCTCACCGCAAAATTCGACATTTTTTATGTAGACCTCTTCTATTTTTTCAGTTATTCTAATATTGTTAATTCTCATTTTCTTTACAGTTCTTAGCTTACAAGAATTTTATCATTTTTGCATTTTTTGTCGAATTTTGTAATGTTTTGTAGTATACTTGTTATATTTTTATGTCAACTTTTTGTTTTGTTAACATAATTTATTTTTAGTTATACAAAAAATAAATGTATAAATTTTAACATTCTATACATTTATTTTTAAATTTCTATATATCTAAATTTTTAACATATTTCGCATTCTTTTGTATAAATTCTCTTCTAGGCTCTACTTCATCACCCATTAATAAAGAAAAAATTTCATCAGCTTTTATTGCATCTTCCATTGTCACCTTTATTAATGTTCTTGTTTCTGGATTCATTGTTGTATCCCATAATTGCTCTGGATTCATTTCTCCTAACCCTTTATATCTTTGCATCGATAAACTATCTCTAGATATACCTTTTTTTTCTAACTCTGCTAATTCTCTATCTAAATCTTCTTCAATATAGCAGTATATATCTTTTATACCTTTTTTAGATAATTTATATAATGGTGGTTGAGCTAGATATATATTACCATTTTCTAGTAGTGGTCTCATATACCTAAAGAAGAATGTTAATAATAATGTTCTAATATGTGCTCCATCTACGTCTGCATCTGCCATAATTATAACTTTTCCATATCTTATTCTTGTAATATCAAAATCTGAACCAATTCCTGCACCAACTGCAAGTATAACTGGTTGCATTTTTTCGTTATTATACACTTTATCTGCTCTTGATTTTTCTACATTTAACATTTTTCCCCATAATGGTAGTATTGCTTGGAATTTTCTATCTCTTCCTTGTTTAGCACTTCCTCCTGCTGAATCCCCTTCTACTATATATACTTCACATTCATCTGGATCTTTGCTACTACAATCTGCTAATTTACCTGGTAAAGTAGATGTCTCTAAAGAGTTTTTCTTTCTTACTAACTCTCTTGCTTTTCTTGCTGCTTCTCTTGCTCTTGATGCACTTATGCATTTTTCTAATATTGCTTTAGCAGTTGCTGGATTTTCTTCTAAGAATGATGACAATGCTTCATTCATCATACTCTGCACTACACCTGTTACTTCACTGTTTCCTAATTTAGTTTTAGTTTGTCCTTCAAATTGTGGTTCTTTTACTTTTACTGATATAACAGCTGTAATTCCTTCTCTTATATCTTCACCTTGTAAATTCGTATCTTTTTCTTTTAAAATATTGTGACTTCTTGCATAATCATTAAATACTTTTGTTAATGATCTTTTAAAACCTTCTAAATGAGTTCCACCTTCTATAGTATTTATATTATTTACAAATGAATAAATATTTTCTGAATAACTTGATGTATATTGAATAGCAATTTCTACTGGTACATCTGCATTTTTTTCTATTGAAATTGGTGTTTTATGTAACTTTTCCTTGTTTTTATTAAGGTACTCCACAAAAGAAGTTAATCCACCTTCAAAACAAAATTCAGCTTTTTCTTCTTTTTCTCCTCTACTATCAACTACAATAATTTTTAGTCCTTTTGTTAAGAATGCCATTTCTCTAAATCTTTTTTCTAGAACGTCATATTCATATTCTAAAGTTTCAAATATAGTATCATCAGCTAAAAATCTTACTTTAGTACCTGTTCCTTTTGCTTCTCCAATTTGTTGTAATTTTTTTATTGTTTTTCCTTTTTCAAAATACATTTGGTGCAATCCACCATCTCTTTTTATTGTAACTTCTACCCAATTTGATAATGCATTAACAACAGATGCACCTACCCCATGTAAACCTCCAGATACTTTATATCCACTATCTCCTCCAAACTTTCCTCCAGCATGTAAAACTGTATACACTGTTTCAGCTGTTGAAATTTTTGTTTTCGGATGTATTTCTACTGGTATCCCTCTTCCATTGTCTTCAACACTTATTATGTTACCTTTCTCAATTTCGATTTTTATCTCTGAACAATGTCCTGCCAAAGCTTCATCTACGCAGTTATCAACAATCTCATATACCATATGGTGTAGCCCTCTTATAGATGTACTCCCTATATACATCCCGGGTCTTTTTCTTACCGCCTCTAAACCTTCTAATACTTGTATTTGTTCAGCTCCATATTTGTTGTTTATTTTTTCCATATTTCCTCCTATTTGTATCTTTATTGTATTTCTTTAAATGTTTTTCCATTTACCACATTATATATTAGATTATCTCTATTTTCAATATCAAATTTTTCTGTACATGTTATTATTACTTGAGATTTTTCTACTTTTTCTATCAAATTTTTTCTACGCCTTTCATCTAATTCTGACATAAAATCATCTAATAGTAATATTGGAAATTCTCCAACCTCTTCTTTTATAATATTCAATTCTGCTATTTTTAAAGATAATATGCCAGTTCTGTGTTGTCCCTGTGATCCATATATATTTAATTCTTTACCATTTATATATATCATAAAATCGTCTCTATGTATACCTTTTGTTGTAAATCCTTTTAGAATATCTAATTTTCTTCTCTCCTTTAGGACTTTTAAATACTCAATTTGACTTGAACACGAACTTATATATTCAAGATCAATTTGTTCTCTGTTATCAGTTATCTCTTTATGTATCTCTACAATTTTTTTATTTATCTTTTCTATAAACTCTTTTCTATATTCATACACCTTAATTGCATACTCTGATATTTTTTCGTCCCATATATCTAACATATCTATATTTGTATTATTTTCCTTTATAGATTTTAAATAACTATTTCTTTGCTCTAAAGCTTTTGCATATAAGTTTAATATATGAATATAATTAGGTCTAATTTGACTTATCATTATATCAATAAACTTTCTTCTATTTTGTGGACTACCTTTTAATATATTAATATCATCAGGATTAAATATTACTACATTTAATTTTCCAAATAATTCACTCAATTTTTTTATCTTTATACCATTAACAAAAATATTTTTGTTATCATAAAAATCTATTTTTATTTTTCCATTTCTATCTTGTTTATCGTATTCAATAACTATTTCAAATCCATCTTTATTATCCATAACTAATTCTTTTTCTTTGTTTGTTCTAAATGATCTTCCTATTGCACAAAAATATATAGCTTCAATTATATTTGTTTTTCCTTGCGCATTTTCGCCATAAAATATATTTACATTTTTATTCAAATCTACTATTTCAATTTCATAATTTCTGAAATTTTTAATACTCACTTTATTAATCCACATTATCTCACCTTTAATAATTATATTTCTACTTATTATTACAGAAATATAATTATTTTTCAAGTGTCTATTATTTATTTAAATTAATTATTTTATTTATTTATCTCATTTTTAAATATATTTTTTACGCAGCATAAATTATTACTATCTTTTTAAATTTCTATATTTTTGATTTTAGCGCGTTGTTTTCTGTTCAGTTTTTACTTTTATCCAACCTTTTCAAAAGCATTATGTTACCCATTCCCAACACATTTTTATACTTGAATTTATTCTTACTTTTCCTTTTATGCCTAAGTAATTTAAAATATTAACATATCATTTTTATTTCATTTTTTGTTATTGGATCTTCATTCAATTTTCTTTTTATGTTATAAATAATTTATACATCAGATCAACTACTATTTTTTAATTATAATTATTTTATTATTTATTTAATTTATTATTTATTATTTAATTATTATTTAATTTATTATTTAATTATTATTTAATTATTATTTAATTATTATTTATTTTATAATTAATTATTTATTTAATTAATTATTATTTTATTATTAATTTATTAATTATTTTATTTTAATTTATTATTTATTTTAATTATTATTTATTTAATTTATTATTTATTTTATTATTTATTTTATTATTTATTTTATTATTTATTTTATTATTTATTTTATTA
>CAYJKK010000004.1:0-36809 GCA_964370905.1 uncultured Clostridium sp.
ATTATTGAAGAAAATAGAGAAATAATTAAAAATATGTTAATGATTATAATAGTTATAATCATACTATATAGTATTTATAGCTTTTTTATAATACAAACTAATCTAGATTCGCTAGAAAGAAATTTAGAGAGTAATTTAGAAGAAATATCAGAAAAACAAACAGAAGTAATAAATGAAAAATTAGAGTATTATATTAAAGATGTAGAAACTATAAGAAATTTATATTCTAATATGGAAAAATATGATTTAGAAGAAGAGATAACTAAATTTAATCAAATATCTGGAAATAATATGATAATAAATTATACAAACATTAATGGGAATATTATGATAGAAGGTGAGGAACTAGATGCGATATCTAATACAGAATTTTATAAAACAGCTCTTGAAGGAGAAGAATATCTAACAAGTCAAATATCAAGTGATAAAAAAACATATTTAATATATTCAGCACCATTAATAAAAGATAGTAAAATAGATGGTGTTATTTTAGCGTGGATAGATATTGAGATATTAGATGAAATAATAAATAATACAATATTAGATGGACTTGGATATTTTTCACTTTTAAATTCAGAAAAAATTGTATTGTTAGATAATAACAAGAGTTTTATAAATCAAAACATTCTAGATATATTATCAGAACAAAATTCAAAAGATATAATATATGATTTAGAAAAAGCATTAAATCAAAATATAAATGATTCTATAAAAATTAAATTATTTGATGAAGAAAAATATTTGAGTATAAGAATATTAGATAAGTATAATACAAGTATATATCTATTATCATTTGTAGATGATAAATATATAACTCAAGATATACAAAAAATAGGACTAGATTTATATATTGCCTTATTAGTTACACTATTAATATTTATAATAGGCTCTTTATATATTATAAAAGAAAAAAGAGAACATATTCAGAAAGTTAATAAAATAGCATATATAGATGAATTAACAGGAGCATTTAATCTGAATTATTTGAAAGTTAAAACAGAAAATTGCATAATGAAAAATAAAAAAAATGCATTAATATATTTAGATATTAAAAAATTCTATAATATAATTGAAATATTTGGAACTGAAAATACAAATAAGTTGATACTGTATTTGCACAGAATTTTAATTCAAAACGTTGATAAAACTAGTGGTATAATTAGAGTTTCAGATTCTAAATTTATTGTTATAAATCAATATGACGATAAAAATGAAGTAACAAAACTTATAACTAATATTAATGCCAAAATAACTAAATTTTCAAAAGAAAATAATATAAATATTGAAGTTAGCATTTCAGCTGGAATAGTATACAATATAGATACTATAGATATAAATAAAAACATAAATAATGCTAATTTAGCAAAAAATATGATAGAGGAAACCAATGAAATATTAAAAGAATTTGATGATAAGATATTAGAAAAAGAAAAAGAAAAGTTAATGATAGAAAATGATATAAAAGAAGCAATAGAAAATGAATATTTTGAAATACATTATCAGCCTAAATTTGATAATAGAGATGATAGCATTATAGGGGCTGAAGCTCTAGTTAGGATAAAACATCCTAAAAAAGGATTAATAATGCCAGGGAAATTTATACCTATAGCAGAAAAAGAAGGATATATATCTATAATCGATAGAATGATTTTAAAAGATGTATGTAAAGATTTAGAAGAATTAAGTAAATTAAATCTTAAACTTCTACCAATCTCAGTAAATTTATCAAGAATTGAGCTATTTAATAATGATTTAATTGAATATATAGAAGAACAAGTAAAGTTATATAATATAAATAGAGAAAATATTGAATTTGAGATAACTGAAACACTTGCATTAGAAAATTTTGAGGTATTTAATAATATTTTAAAACAATTAAAAGAAAAAGGATATAAGATAATGATTGATGATTTTGGTAGTGGATATTCTTCATATACTTCCATAATTAAAATGCCTATTGATGTTATAAAAATTGATAAGTCATTTATTGACGAAATTGTATATAACAAAATAAATAGGGAAGTTGTTAAAAATATTGTAGACCTAACTAAAATATTAAAAGTTGAAGTATTAGCAGAAGGTGTAGAAACTATTTCACAAGCTCAAATTTTAAAAGAAATGGGGTGCAATAATATACAAGGATATGTATATTCTAAGCCAATAGAATTTGAAAAATTTAAAGAAATCTTATTAAAAAATAATGAAGAATAAATTGTGTTTTAGCTAGCTATATTGCTAGCTATTTTTTATGTATTATGATAAAATATATATGAATTAAAAATATAGATTTGGAGGGAAAATTATGAGTGGAAAATTACGAAATATGACTTCAATATATGTGTATGACAATAATGAAAGATTATTATTGTTATATAGAATAGGTTCTAAAATAATAAGAAATTCATATATAGGAACAGCAGGAGGACATTTTGAAGAAAATGAATTAAATGACTCGAAAAAATGTATATTAAGAGAATTAGAAGAAGAAACAGGTTTAAATAGCAAAGATTTAGAAGATTTAAGATTAAGATATATAACATTAAGGAATAAAAATGGAGAAATAAGACAAAATTACTATTTCTTTGCTAAATTAAAAGATGAAAATAAGAAAATAGAAAGTAAAGAAGGAAAATTAAATTGGTTCGAATTTGAAGAAACTAAAAAATTAGACATGCCACATACTGCTAAATATGTAGTAGAACATTATATAGAAACTGGTAGGTTTGATGATAAAATATATTCAGGTAATGCAATAGAAAGTGGAATAGATTTTATCGAGTTAAAAGAATTTTAAATACATAAGAGGAGAAAAACATGCGCGAAAAAGAAAAAAGAGATTTAGGTCAAATATATAATGCGAACTATGATGAAGAACTATTATTAGAACTTCAGAAATGTAAAGATATTTGTTTTGAATATAACCAAATAAAGCCATCTGAACATGAAAAAAGAATAGAAATAATAAAAAAACTATTTGGAAAAACAAAAAGCATAATGGCAATACAAAGTCCATTTTGGTGTGACTATGGATATAATATAGAAACAGGAGAAAACTTTTATGCAAATCATGGATGTACTTTTTTAGATGGAGCTAAAATATCATTTGGAGATAATGTTTTTATAGGACCTAATTGTGGCTTTTATACAGCAGGACATCCAATAGATGCTAGTCAAAGGAATTTAGGATTAGAATATGCGTATCCAATAAAAATAGGGAATGATGTTTGGTTTGGTGGAAATGTACAAGTATTACCAGGTGTTATAATAGGAAATAATGTAGTAATAGGAGCTGGCTCAGTTGTTATTAAAGATATACCAGATAATTCTGTAGCAGTAGGAAATCCGTGTAAAATAGTGAAAAAAATATAAAAGAGAGGTTATAAATTTGAATGAAGAACAATTATTAAAACTCATAGAGAAAAAGATAAAATGGATATACAAATTATTACAAAATATTTAAGTGAAAGGAAATATAAGTAATATGGAAAATATAAATATTAGATTGATCATTCTAGAAGATTGTAGTAAATTATCTAAATTAAAAAGAGAAGTATGGGAAACTACATATAGAGGAATATACCCAGACGAAAAACTTGATAATTATGATTATGTAAGAAATAAAAAAGTATTTGAAACATATGTAAATAATGAATCTAAATATCTATATGTAGCACTTGATAAAGAAGACATAATTGGATATATTGAGTTTGGAGCACCTAATAGAGCATTTGAAGATTTTAAGCAAGAAATAGGATTATTCTATATAAAAAAAGAATATCAAAATAAAGGAATAGGTAAGAAATTATTTAAGTTAGCATATGATAAAATATTTATAACAGGAGTAAATAAATTTTTTATATCGTGTAGTAAATATAATAAAAATGCTATAGGTTTTTATACAAATATGGGAGGAAAAATTATACATACAGATATAGATGACATTGATAATCCACAAGTGAAATTTGAATATATTAAAAATATGTAAAATTAGAAATAAAGAGGGGATAAAAGATGAAAAAAATTTTTGTAACAATAATAATACTAATAGCCTTAATGTTTAGCATTAATACTGTAAATGCACAAGTAGAAATAAAAGAAAATGATGAATTAGAAATAGTACTAAAACTAAATAATATGGGGGATTCTGGAGATATAGGATATATTGAAGGTAATATTAAATATGATGAAGACGTATTTGAAGAAATATATAAATCAGATATAGATTTATCAAAAAATTTATCAGATTTAGAATTTTCTGATAATAAATTTATAATTAAATACATACCAAAAGTAAGTGGAGAAGAAGAATTAAGTATAACGTTACGTGTAAAAGAAGATGTAATAGATAGTAGAGAAAATATATCTATTATAGATTTAAAAGCATATAATGGAGAAACTGAAATTGAATTAGAAGATATTATATATGAGGTTCAAATTTTAGAAAATCAATCAACACTAGAGTTAGAAAGTAATGAAAGTACATTACAAGAAGATATTGATATGTCAAATAATCAAGTTAAAGATATGACAATATTAATATTAGCTATAGTATTAATTGTTTTAGGTATAGTTGGACTTATATTATATATAAAAATACCTAGAAGAGATAAAAAGTTATTACTACTAATATCACTAATATTAGTAATAGCAGGAATAATTCTATTAATAGTAGATCAAACAGATATAACAAACAACTATGATGTTAATAATGATGGTAAAATAGATGAATCAGATGTTGATGAGTTAGAAAAATATTTATTAGAAAATGAAAGAATAATTGATTTAGAAGATGAAAATATAATAAATGAAGAACAAGAAAATTTGGAAAGTGAAAATCAAAATATAACTACAAATAACAATAATAATAGTAATGGAAACAACTTAGATGTAAATGGAGATGGGAATGTAGACTTAGAAGACTTAGGAGATTTACAAGAAAAATTAGAAAAAGAAGAATTAAAATCATTTAGTACATCTTTTATGACAAATCAAATATATTATGAAAAAGAACAAAAAGTAGTATTTGAAATTGCATTAGAAAATAATGCAGGATATAAAATACAAAAATTAATAATAAACAATAAAGAAGTTAGTTTTAAATATAATGAATATTCAAAATTATACTACATCGAGTTAAATGGAATTGAAGAACCAGGAATTCAAAGTATAGTTATAAATGAAATAATGCTTACAAATGGAGAAACATACAAGTTAGATAAAAAACTAGAAATAGAGATATTAAAAACAGCTCCAAGCTTAGAAGAATTCAATATAATAACAAATGAATCTTCAAAACAAGTTATAAGTTTTAATATTAAGAATCCAGATAATGCACAAATCGCATCTCCTAAGATAAGTATAGAGTTAGATGGAAATAATATATTTAATAATGAAATATTAGTAGGAGAAAATACTATTGAAACTAAATTAAATTATAATACAGAATATATAGCCGAAATATCATATCAATATAATAGAGATACAAATTCCTTAAATAATGATGGAGATAATTTAGTAAACTTTTCTAAAACATATTTATTCAGAATACAAGAAGATGGTACAGTAGAGATATCTAAAAATGGAATAGATTTTGAAAATGCAATTGAAAGCATAAAGCTAGATAAAACATATATAGTTGATAATAATTATATAGAAGTTACAAAAATATCTAAGAATGAAGAAATATACATAGCTTTAGAATTTGAAATAGTAGGAGAAAATAGACCAAAACAAATAGTCATAGATAATAAAACATTTGACTTAGTAGAAAAAGAAAATGGGGAAGTATTTAATCCAAGTAATAATTCTATAACAAAAACATATTATGCTAAAATGCCAGTTGTAACTGTAGCTGGAGAAAAAAGGTATAATATAGAAAAAATAATTCAAAATGGTGGTATTGAAATAGATGTTAATAGTCAAGTTTTATTAGAAGTATTAAAAGAAAAACCAAGTGTTAATAACATAACTACAAATATTAATAATGGTAAATTAGATATTAATTTTAATATTTTAGATACAGATAATACAGTAAGTAATCTAAAAATAGTAATTAAAGATGAAAAAAATAAACAAGTGGAAGAAATTATACTTGTGAAAACTGATAGTAGTCGAGAAATAGATATTTCAGGATATCTAGAAGGAACATATACATATAATTTTGTAGCGACATATGAATTAGAAGAAGGAGATACTAAATTAAATCAAATTTTAGAAACAGGAGAATTTATAGTAGAACCTAAAATAGAAATAACTAATATGGAATTTAATAAAAATTATATAGAAAAACAAGATATATTAGAAATTAAAATTACTCTAGAAACAAATAAACAGGAAAATATAGTTGGATTTGTGATAGACAATAAAATAGTAAATGCTACTAAAAATATAGATGGGACATATACAGTAGAAGTCAATTTATCTATTAGTGATGCAGGAAATAAAGAAATAAAAATTTCAAAAGCAATATTTGAAGATAATGTAGAATTAGTAACTAATTTTGGTAGAGAAATTGAAATATTAAAAGACTTGCCAAAAATTAATTCCGTAGAAATTATTGAAAATTTTGCAGCTGAAACAATAATACTTGAATTTGATATATTAGACTTAGATAGTGCATTTTTAAGTGGGAATATAGTTGTTAAAAATGAATTAGATGTAGATATATTAAATCAGAATATACAACTTGGAAAAAATAGTATAACTATTCCAGTAGAAATAGGAAAGATATATGATGTTAGTATACTAAATACATATAAACGAGATAATTTAGGAACAATACAAGATACACAAGAATTGTATAATCATAAAATAGTACTTATTGAGGAATATAATTTTAATATTTCAAATATTAAGACAGTAAATGAATCTGGAAATGATAAGATATATTTTAATACTAATGAAAATTATAAAATACAGTTTACTAGTACAAATGATTCTACATATATTCCTAAAAAAATGACAGTAAATTTAGTAGAATATGATGTTATACGAATAGAAGGAACAAATTCATACTATGTTCAAATGGTAAGTAAAGATATTTCGGGAGTAGAAGCTTTAGATATAACTAATATTAAACTAGAAAATAATCATAGTGAAAATATAGATATAGAATTAAAAATAGAAAATTTAAAACCAGTACCAACAGCAAATGAATTCAATTATACAAATCTTGAAAACGGAAATATACGAGTATATATAGATATTGCAAATAAGGAAGCTATAAAACATTATGAAGTAACGGTAACAGATGGAACAAATGCAATATATACTAATAACAATCTAAGTAAAGATAGTACATACATAGATTTTACTCCAAATATAAGTGAAGAATATAATGTTATAGTTAAAGGAAATTATGACTTAGATACAAATGCATTAACACAAAACGAAAATGAATATACAACAATATTAATAGAAGAAATAGTAGAATTAAAAAGAGAATATATAGAATTAAAAGAAGTTGAAAATGTTATTTTATATAAAGACATAAATGGTAAAACAGAAAAATTAGATGAGGTAACAATTTCAGAGTTAAATAATGAAGACTATTTTGTACAAGTAACAGATAGTTTAAATAATACTAGATATGCAGATGTTGTAGGGTATCAAGAATTAGCAGGAGATTTATACTTAGAGTTAGATATAGATGAGAGTGTAACATATACAAATAAAAAGCAAGAGGGTACAATTGTTAAATATGGAGGTATTACAAATGGTATTGCAAAAAATATAGATTTTAAAACATTTGTAAGTATGATAGCAAATAATCCGAATTCTGAAATAACATTAACAAATGATTTAGATGCAAACGATTTTAATATATCAGGAACTACATATATAAATTCATTTACAGGTAAAATAAATGGAAATGGCTACACAATTTCAAATCTTGCAAAACCGTTATTTAATAATTTAGATGGAGCAACAATAGAAAATATAACAATTGATAAAGCTGCTGCTACTGGACAAGCAATATTAAGTGTATCTGCAAGTAGTACAGTTAAAATATCAGATGTACATATAACTAATTCAAGTTTAACAAATGGAGGAAGTACAGGAGCTTTTTTAGCTAATGCAAATAGTGGTAGTGATGTAACAATTGAGTATTCATCAATATCAAATACATATATTAAAGGTGGTAAGAGAACTGGAGGTATGGTAGGACAACAAAGTGGAAAACTTACTATAACTAATTCATATATAGAAGCGGAAATTGAAACAACAGGTGATGCATCTGGTGGAGTATTAGGTGAAATATATGGAGATATTAATTTTGATAAGATATATGCAGATGTTGTTCTGCAAAATACAGCAATAGGTGCAAGAGGAGGATTTATAGGATATGGTGGTTGGTTAAATGATCGTATATCTAATTCGATATCACTTGCAACAGGTAAAGATACAGATGATGGATATAAAGTATGGGGAAGTGGGAGTTATATATTAGATAATAATTATTCACTTACAGAGAGTACATTAGTAAACAACAATCATAGTGAAGTAACAAATATTGAAAGAAATACTATTAATAAAGATTTCATATTAAACACTTTAGGTTGGGATGAAAATATATGGGTAGTAGAGAACTTAAATTCTGGTGAAATGCCAAAATTAAAAGTAGAAAATGCAGCAAAAGAAGAAATAAAACCACTTAAAGATGTTGTAATACCAAATTATGAATATGTATCTAAATTAACATCATATAATGGAGAGCTAGAAATAGCATATCATAATATGAATATGTTAATGCCATACTTAGATTCAGAAACAATAATATTATATGGAAATAAAATAACTAAAACAGATAAATTAAATACAGTAAAAATTGATAATATATATCCAATAGATAATTTAGGAAATTTAGTTGTAGGATTAAATACTGATACAAAAAATACAATTTCAAAAATAAGAATAATTTTAGAAGATGGAAGTAATTTAGAATATAATGTTACTTTTGATAAAGTTATAGATGCAGTAGCAGTATATGAAATATCAGAATTAGGTATAAAATATACATATTCTAAACTAATATTTAATAATAAAAACAGTATATATTCTGAAATATTATCAAGAGTACAAGCAATGGATTATATGGAAGATATAAGTAGTATAACACCAGAAATAGAAGATAGATTATATAAAGATTTCTATAATCAATACTTTGTACTAGAATTAGAAGAAAAAGTAGGAAATATATTTGAAACAATGGAAGAATATACTCTTACTAATAATAGTGAAAATATAGTAAATAAAATAAGAAATGATTTAGAAGAAAACAATAATTTAGAAGCAATAATATATACAGCTAACTATTTTGAAAGATATTATAATTTTGATATAGGAATTGCAGAAGATTTCTCAGATATAATATTCTGGGAAAGCGATATATATTCAGACACTAATACAAATGCTACAAATTTAGTAGTAGATACATTAGGTACAACAGAAGCAAATAGAAATAAAAATGCTTCAGTAAGTTTCTATAATAATATATTAAAATCTAAATATAGTAACAAAGATATTCAAACTTTATTAGAAAAATACATTTTAGAATTAGACTTAAATGACAATCCTGATAAATGGTTTGTAGATCAATTTGAAGGAATTGTAGTAGAAAGAAAATTGCAAGCAGATTCATTACAAGAAGTAGAATACACTGCATGGAATCATTTAAATAGAAGAAATCACCTATTACTTGTAACATTAAGTGCACCAGATGAAGCACAAGAAGATATGTATATTATTGCAGTACCTTCGCAAATAGGTATAGGAAGTTTAAATAGATATTCACTTCATTTAGAAGGAAAAACAGAAGAATTAAAAGCTCATATAGATAATTATGCAGATATGATATTAAACTATTATGAAACATCAGCATCATTTACACCAAATGCATCGTACTGGTTAAATAAAACAATAAGTATTCAATATGATACACGATTTAACTTTCCAGAAGCAGCACCAAGTCCAGGAACACAAGCATTAGGAACTTCGGAAGATCCAATGTATAAATGGATAAATGAACCAATAGGAATGCAAATGGCAGCAAATGGGTCAGGGGCATATGCAAATGGAACAGACACATATTGGGTAGTAAATTCATTATTATGGTCAGACTATTCATTTAGTGTATGGACACATGAGTCAGCACATAATCAAGATGATGAATATATTTATGATGGTAATGGAAGAAGATCGGGAAGTGGAGCAGAAGATCATGCAGATTATAATAATGCTCAAAATATGAAAGAAGGTCATTTTACAGCTAACATGAGATATGATTTACCAACAACATCTAATTTAACAACAAATTTAAAATTAGATAGAGTATATGGAGTAGAAAATATAGAATCATTTTATGATGAAATGTTTAACACACTATATTTACTAGATTATTTAACAGCACAAGCATTTTTTGAATTAACACCAGAAGAACAAGCGGTATTAGTGTCACAAGTATTTTATTTAGATTCTGCAGGAACTAAATATGAAGTTGCAAATATTAATACAAATCAAACGCAATTTGCAAGTGTTACAGTAGAACAAATAAGAGATATGAATTTACAAAACATGCAAGATTTATGGGACAATAGATTAGTATTTAGAGGGACAGCAACATATGGTAGAAATTTATATGTTTCAAGTACACATTATGATATATTATGGTATCATCCATATAATAATGAAAAAATGGTAGATAGTACAACATTTAAAAGAACAGGATATGAAATGCTTGGAGTAGGTGGAATAAATGGTAGATTTGCATATCACAGTGGAATGTCAAATAATGATTTAGAAGCAATAAGAACTGCAACAGGAGTAGATACTATGACTTGGGAAGCATACAAAATGGGAAGATGGACAGAAGTAGAAAATAATTTACCACATTTAGATCATTTTGATGATGAAATCGTTAAAAATTTATATATAGAAGCATTAAAACAAGATGCTCTAAATGGAAATAGAAATAAATCAAATGAATTAAGAAGTATTTTATACAATATAATAAAACATGATACAGAAGACTTTGATAAGGGATCAGGAGCATACAATATTTCTTATCAAACAGAAATAAATTCTGCTCAAGAATTAATACAAGCAGTAAACAATAATGAATGGGGTTCATATATATTAAAAAACAATATTGATTTTACAGGAATTACAATTAATGAAGATACTAATTCATATGTAGAAAATAGATTCGTAGGTGTATTAGATGGAAACAATTTTAGTATTACAGGTTTAGAAGCACCAATATTTAATGAAGCTGATTATGCACATATAAAAAATGTTATATTTAATGATATACAAGTAAAAGCAGATCAAAATTCACTAATTGCAAATACTGTTAGTAATTCATTAGTTGATAATATTAAAGTAATAGATATTAATGCTATATTACCACTTTGGAATACGAAAAATGGTACAAATATAGAATTAACAGAAACAATATATGAAATTACAGAAAATGAAATTAAAACATTAAATGATTTACTAGAAATAGAAAATAGTACAGACCCATTAGCTAAAAAAAGTAAATATATATTAGCAAACCCTATAGATGTAAGTAGTTTATCAGGAAGTTCATCAATAATATCAGATGAATTTAGTGGAACAATTAATGGAAATGGAAATAAGATTACAGGATTAACAAAACCATTATTTGAAAATTTAACAGGTACAGTAGAAAATCTAATCATCGAATCAGAAGAAGTAACTGTGAATAAAACTACTTTTGGACTTTTAGCAGAACAGGCAAACGGGGCGGTAGTTAATGATGTAACTATTAAAAATGCAAGTATAGAAGCTACATCATATGATCAAATAGGAACATTATTTGGTTATGCAAATAATGTAAATGTAGAAAATATTAAATTAGAAAATATTACATTAGTTGGAAATAATGAAGCTGCAGGATTAATAGGTAAAGTACAAGCTTCAACAATAAATCAAATTGAAGCAATAAATAATAATATAGCAGGAAAACTATATTATACAGGAGGAGTTATTGGTAGAGCTCATGGAACAACTATAGAAAATATTTATTCAGAAGGAACAGTAACAATTACAAGGACTCATGCAGGAGGAATAGTTGGAGCCTTAAGAGATTATTCAACACTTAAAAGCGTAGTTTCAAATATGGAAGTGATAAGACCACAAAATGATGATAATAGAGCTGAAAATGGTGGATTAGTTGGTGGATTTGAAAATGTAAATGCTAGCATATTAAATTCAATACAAATTGCAGATGTTGCACTAGAGGTATATAAAATAGTATCACCTACTAATAGTTCATATTCTAAAGTTGATAAAGTATATGAATTATCAGATACAACAGGAATAATAGCTACAGGAGATGGTAATAAAGTATTAACAATTACAAATGCAGGATTAACAACAGAATTCTATAAAAATACATTAGAGTTAGATGAGAATATATGGGATTTTAATACAATTACATCATTGGGGTATCCAACATTAAAATAAGAGTAAATAAAAAAAGTATAAATGAAAAAAGTAAAGATAAAAAAGTAAAGATAAAAAAGTTACAAAGTAAAAAGTATAAATGAAAATACACTAAAGCCACATTTTTATGTGGCTTTAGTGTTAATATAGTAAATGTTAATATATGTTGCTTGTGGCAACGATTAAGTGTCATATATAATCTGCTTATAAAGGATTATCGATTCCAGATTCGGAAATGCTAGTATATATCAGAGAAGTTTGAAATACCAGTAAGTACATTACTAGGAGAAACAATAATAGAGGTAAGGGAAGATGAATTGTATCAATTATTGGTATAATTTTAACATATAAAAATTATATTAAAATTATACAATAAAATGTTGATTTTTATAAAATTTTAGTATAATATTATATAAAATAATGATTAAGGTACGGAGTAAAATGAAGAAAATAATAGAAAAACTATGGAAAAAAACATTATAATATATTTTATAATATTAAGCATAACAATAATATTATGTCAAGGATTTTTGCAAATGCATTACTCGTCACCAAATGGAAAAAATTGGAGTCACTTAACACAGGAAAAAATAGATTTAATGTTTTCACATATTAACTCTGTACCACGAGCATCATTAAATGGTAAAACACCGTACGAAATGTTTTCGTTTTTGCATAATAAGGAAATTCTAAACAAATTAAATATACAAAAGATAGCAAAAGATGAGGTCACACTAAAACCTCACCTTTTAAAATAATTCTCAAAAAAATCAATTTAGAAATACCTACAAATTTTAATTTAATACTTAAATTTGGCTACTATTGCCAAACGGACGTTAGTCTTACACAAAAAAATTTTTAAGGCTATCGTTTATTAAACATGCAAAATTTTCTCATATTTCTACACTTAGTATACACTATTTTTAATCTAAAATCAATAGTTATAGAAATTCGAATGAAAATTCCATCTTATATTTTGTCAATGGAAAAAATATATAAAATGCCCTTGCTCCTTTGCAATTACTACTTTATGCTATTTTTGTAATTGTACAAAATAACTGTAATAATATACTTTTAAAGGTGATAATCACATAATATGGGATTATCACCTTATATACATATTCTTATTTTTTAATACTTCTAACATTCCATAAGTACTGCACTAAGAACTTTTGATATTAAGCGGATGTTACTTTGTTAATTGACCGCAATTTATATATCATAAATAAATTTATGATATATTGCATATAATTATAATTTGTGATATAGTTAGTTTATAAAAAAATATAAGGGGGTAAAACATGAAAAATATTTTAAAAATTAGTCTTTTAATGACTATATTAATTTTTGTATTTTTATTAGTAAGTGGTACTAATGTAAATGCAGCAACAATTGTTTCTTTCCAAAGTGTTGGAGGGGCAGCACTACCGGAGTTGGATTTTGGAAGCATTCCATATGAATCTCAACAAACAAGAGCTTTTCAAATAAAAAATAATACAGCGGCTCCAGTTACTATTTCTGATTTGCAATTTACTAATACATCAAAATTTGAAATTGTGGGAACACCTCTAACTACTATATCTGCAACTGGAACAATAGATATTATAGTTAAAAATAAAACTGATTTAGATGCTTCAACAACAGCGTATACAGATATATTAACATTCAAAGTAAATGGCTCTGAAGATGTTAGTTTTCCTGTTAAAGTTATAATTAATCCTAAAAAAGTAGTAAAACCAACAGTTACATATACATATACGTATACAGGGCAAGAATATACATTTGATTTTACAGGATTTAATGATTCATATATGACTATAACTGGACCTAAAGCAGGAACAGCTGTAGGTGATTATGATGTTGAAATTAGCTTTAAAAATACACAAAATAACTACACATGGACAGATGGTTCAAAAGACGCAGTTCCGTTAACTGTTACTATTAATAAAGGAACTATTTCTGATCCGGTTTATGATCCAAACGCAGCAACAGGTGCGAAGTTATCAACTGTGGCCTTGCCACAAGGTTGGACATGGGATGATCCAAATGCGATTATTGAAACAGGTGGTAAACTTTATCAAGCATCATATGTAGATACTACAGGGAATTATAAAGATGCATCAGCTAGAGGTTTGCTCGTAAATGGAAAGACTCAATATACAGTTACAATTCCAACAGGTACAAACTTTTACTCAACTCCATCAGCAAATTTTACAATGTTTAAAGGTGAAACTAAAACTGTATCTTTAGTAGTACAATCTGGATATTTATTTACATCAATTAAATTAAATGGTATAGAAATGATTACAACTAAATTAGATTCATATGATCTTAAAATAGAAAATATTAATGAAAATCAAGTTATTAAAGTTGAAGTAGAGAGAATTATTATAACTCCAGAAAATGCGGGAGAAATTATAAAATTTAGAGTTGGATCTGAAGATAGTATTAAGTTTAAATTTGATTATGATTATGATGTGTTTAATATAAATGCATTTAGAATTAATGGAAAAACTATACCTATGGAAGATGTTAATAAAAATTTTAAATTTACAAAAAGTAGTGTTCTTATGGAAATAACAAATGAATATCTTGCAACATTAAAACCAGGAACATATAATATTGAAATGGATTTAGAATTGGGAGAATTAATGCTGGCTTCATTTGTTGTTGAAGAAGAAATTAAGATTGAAAATCCTAAAACTAGTGATAATATTATGATATATTCTGGTATGGCTTTATTAGCTACTATAGGAATTGCAGGAGTATTTGTTGCTAGAAGATTTAAATAAAAAGTTTAAATGAGGGATTATTAGTTAAATATATGAAATTAAATTTTTACAAGTAAAGGATACTAGATAAAAGCTAGTATCTTTTTGGTAGTTAAATTTATTAGTAATATGGTTTTTTAAATTTACAGAATGAATACAAGATTAGTGTACGACTAATAGCTTTTAATAAATACTGTAAACGGATGTTACTTTTTTAATTATCGGAGTTATAATAATAAGGTACAGGGAATATTTCACTTGTCTTTTTTTGATGCTAATGGTATAATTCAAAAAATATTATTCAATATGAAAGGAGTAAAAATATAATGGATTGGAATCAAATGATACCAGAATTAGATGTTTTTAGTTTAGAAGAAAGTTTGAAATTTTATATTGATATAATTGGATTTGAAAAAGTGTATGATAGAAAAGAATGCAAATTTGCTTTTTTACAATTTAATAAGATTCAAATAATGATACAAGAAATTGAGATTGAAAAGAATAAATGGACTACTGGAAAATTAGAATATCCATTAGGTAGGGGAATAAATTTTCAATTAGATGTAACAAATATACACGAAATATATAATAGATTAAAAAAAGAAAATTATGATATATTTATTGAAATGGAAGAACATTGGTATAGGAAAGATAATATTTTATTGGGAAGTCAAGAGTTTCTAGTTCAAGATCCCAATGGATACCTATTAAGATTTAGTCAAGATATAGAAAATAAAGAATTTATAGAATAAAGAATCTAATGAAGTAAGTAATGATATAACAGAATATTTTTTAAAATAATATTTATAATAAGACAAGGTTTAGTGCCTTGTTTTTTGCAAGTAATAATGGTATAATTATTGTATTAAAAGGTTCAAACTTTCCATATAGTTTTTTAGAAGTTTGTGACCTTTATTCGTTCACAGCCAAAAATGACAAAAATGCAAGTGAAAAAAATGATTTAGGGACAAATTTTAAAAAAATTAGGCGTATAGTGATCCTTTTTTTGGTCACATGGGAGGGAAAAATGTTTAAATTAGTATCAAAATATAAGCCAGCAGGAGACCAACCACAGGCAATAGAAAAGCTAGTAGAAGGATTAAACAAAGGACTGAAACATCAAGTGCTTCTAGGAGCAACAGGAACTGGAAAAACTTTTACAATGGCAAATATAATAGAAAAAGTGCAAAGACCAACATTAGTTTTGGCTCATAATAAAACACTAGCAGGACAACTTTACAGTGAATTCAAAGAACTATTCCCTGAGTCACATGTTGAGTACTTTGTATCATAGTGTGAATTGCTGTATTTTCCAGTATTCTACAGTCCATATATTCCTTATATTTCAGTACTTTACGGACTATGTGGAAAATAAGGAATATAGCATACTAATATAAGTTTGTGACCTTCATTCGTTCCCATTCGTTCCGTTAGAATATAAAAATTAACATATAAAAAATAGGAGAATTGATAAATTATTATCAGTTCTTTTTTTGTGGAATTACATAGCTATGAAATTTATATTTTATAGCTTAATTAAAAAGAAAGTGAGGTGAAAAAATGGGATATCAAGAAGTGTTTATAAAAGCAAAAGATAATAAAAGTACTAGAAAATTATTAAAAGCAATGTTAAGGGAAGGAGTTAGAGCAAAAGGAGATTATATGGCAAATATTATTTGCATAGGAAGAGCAAAAGTAGATTTAGAAAGTAGTTGTGGTTCATTTATCGGTAAAAATGAAGAATTAATTGTAGTAACTGGTGATAGAATGAGAAGTCTTGGAGCATATTTAAGTAATGACTATAAGCCACCAAAATATACATTTGAAGAGAAAAGAATAATTAAAAAATCAGATTACATTCCACTTGATAATATTGCGAAATTATCTGAAGGTTATGACTTATGTGTAAAAGATATGGAAGTAGAAGACTTTTTAAAAGATATTAATAAAAGTAAAAGAAATAAAGAAAAAGAAAGGTAGGTGATAAAATGAGTAATACAAAAGTTATAGCAATAACAAATCAAAAAGGTGGAGTTGGTAAAACAACTACTACATTTAATTTAGGAGTTGCTTTATCAATGTTAGGAAAAAAAGTATTATTAGTAGATTCAGACCCACAAGCGGATTTAACAGCATATTGTGGATGGCAAAATCAAGATAATATAGAAAATACTATTGGAGCTTTAATGATGAATATTGTTAATGATGAAGATGTTAATGTAAATGATAGTATATTAAAACATAATGAAAATATTGATTTGATACCTTCTAGTATGGATTTGTCAAATGTAGAACAAAGTCTAGTAAATGCAATGAATAGAGAAAACATATTAAAAACAATAATTGATAAAGTAAAAGATAAATACGACTATATCTTAATAGATTGTATGCCATCATTAGGAATGCTAACAATAAATTCTTTAGCAAGTGCAAATAGCGTTATTATTCCAGTACAGCCACAATATTTTGCAGCAAAGGGAATGGGATATTTATTAAAAACAATTAAGAAAGTAAAAAACAGAATTAACCCTAATCTAAATATAGATGGGGTTTTATTTACGATTGTAGAAAATAGAACAAACTTATCAAAAGATACAATAAATCAATTAGAAGAAAATTATGGAAATATAGTGAAAATATATAATGCACAAATTCCTAAATTAGTAAAAGTTGCAGAATCCACAGTTGCAGGACATAGTATTTTTCAATATGATAAAAATAGTGAAGTTGCTAAGTCGTATTTGAATTTTGCAAAGGAGGTGGTAGATGATGGCAAAGGAAAAATTAAAAATGGAATTACCAAAGATTACGCCAGATGATATTTTTTCTACACAAGAGGATAGAGAAAAAATTGCAACAGTTAGGAATATTGATATAGAAAATATAGTAGATTTCCCAGACCATCCATTTAAAGTTAAAAATGATGAAAGCCTAAATAAGATGGTAGAAAGTATAAATGATATGGGAGTGCTTAATCCTATAATTGTACGACCAATTGAAAATGGACAATATCAAATGATTAGTGGACATCGTAGAAAATTTGCAAGTAAATTAGCTAATAAAACAAGTATTCCAGCAATTATAAAGGAACTTACAGATGATGAAGCTATAATTCTAATGGTAGACTCAAATATTCAAAGGGAAGAATTGTTACCAAGTGAAAAAGCATTTGCATATAAAATGAAGTTAGAAGCAATAAAACATCAAGGAGAAAGAAGTGATTTAACTTTGTCGCCATTGGCAACAAAGTTAGAAAATAAAAACTCTGCTCAAATTATAGCAGATGAAAATGGGGAAAATAGAGATAATATTTATAGATATATTAGATTAACCTATTTAATACCAGAATTATTAGAAAAAGTAGATAATAAAATAATTGCATTTAGACCAGCAGTAGAACTTTCGTATTTGTCTAAAAATAATCAAACAGACTTAATAGATATAATTGATTATACAGGTGCAACTCCTAGTCTATCACAAGCAATTAAAATGAAAAAACTAGAACAGGAAGGAAAATTAGATACTGACCAAATAGATGACATTTTATCAGCTCAAAAACCAAATCAAGCAGAAAAAATGAGTTTTAATAGAGAGCGAATACAAGAAGTACTCCCTAAAAATATTGATGATAAAAAAGCTGAGAAAATAATAATCGAGGCATTGCAATTTTACTGGAAACATAAGCAAAAAAGCAGAGAAGATGAGTCAAGATAATTGTGGGAGTATAACTTGAAAAATCCCCCTCCTTATAATCCACCCCCTATTACTAACTATTATACTGACTGAAAAAAGATATATATATAATTTATACAGTAGATATATATAAATAAAGTGATATAATAAGAGTATAGAAAGAGGTGTAAGTGTTATGAAAAAATATGTAGTGATAATTAGTTTAGTGATAATTATAATAATTGCTGTTATAGTTTATAATGTATTAACTAAGTCATTTGAAGAAAATATAGAAAACGAATTAAGCAATATAAATATTGTTGAAAGTGATGGAATAGTAAATACTGTAACGGAAGAGATACCAGAAGAAGTAACTGAAACACAAGAAAAAGAAAATGAAGTTGTTGAAACAAATATTTTTTCAGATGATAATCAATTAGAAAGTCAAAACACGATAGTAGAACAAGTTCAGCCAGAAGTTAGTACAAAAGAAATAGTTAAAGAACCAATAAAACAGGAAATAGTTAATCAAGTAGAACCACCTAAAGAAGAAGTAAGTAATCCTCCAGTTCAAGAACAAATAGTAGAACCAGAAGTTAATGTTCCACCACAAGTTGCAGAAAAAGAAGAACCACAGCAAGATCAAGGATATATTAATGCAATGAAAGAAGTAGAGTATCTTACAAGACAAGAATGTTTAGACGCAGGAATGAAATTAGCTTTTGCAGATACAGTTGGAATATTAGGATATAGTGTTCAAGAATTGTACTATGGTGGAAAAATAATAGGATATAAATTAATTATTAGATATGCAGAATAATGAAATTAAAGGCAACCTAGAAGGTTGTTTTTTTGTTGAAAAAAGAAAGGAATAAAAGAATATGAAAATAAAAATAATTTTAATACTAATAGCATTAATGCTTTTAGTACCATTTTCAATGAAAATATTTGAAAATGTAGTTTATGCAAATGAGTACACTTTAGATGAGAATAAAGTTCCAGGAATATATTATACTCGTAAAGGTGGAGGAGAATATGTAAGTGATAATTTTACAGAATATACAATAAATGGAGATGTCGTGTTTTGTATAGAACCAGGAGTTTTAGTAACTACACATAATTATAGTGGAAGTTTTGGATTTGTTAATTCACCATATGACTATGAAACAAATCACGCAATAGAATTAATAGGGCATTATGGATATAGTTATCCAGGACATCAAACTAGAGAATTTAGAATGGCAACTCAGAGCTTAATATGGGAAAGAGTAAGTGGAAAATCAGTAGAATATTGGACATTACCAAATGAAAACGGAACACATATAGATATATCATACGAAAAAAATATTATATTAGATTTAGTTAGCAAAAATGATGTTAAACCAAGTTTTAATAATACACAAATAAGTGGAATAGTAGGAAGTAAAACAGTTTTAACAGATACAAATAATGTTTTAAGTGGATATGAAATATATAGTGTAAGTGGAGGAACAGCAAGTATAAATGGAAATAATTTAGAAATAATACCTACAATTACAGGAGAAGTGAATGTTAATTTAATACGAAGTAATTATGATACTGAAACAACGATAATATTTAAAAGTGTTGATTTAAGGTCACAGACTTTAGCTTTTTTCAGACTTTCAGATCCAGTTGTTTCTAATGTGAGGTTAAATGTTGAAGGTGGTAATTTAACTATAAATAAATTAGACAAAGATACTCAAAGTAATAAGGCACAAGGAGAAGGAACATTGCAAGGTGCAGTATATGGAGTGTATGATTTAACAGGAAATTTAATTAAAGAACTAACTACAAATGAAAGTGCTACTGCAAATACAGGAAAAATATTAAATATAGGTACTTACTATTTAAAAGAAATAACACCATCTACGGGATATTTATTAGATGATAATAAATACTATTTTCATATAACAAATGAAAATTTGAATCCAGTATTAAATGTATATGAAGATATAATAAAAAGGGATGTAGAAATAAATAAATTTTATGCTAATGGTGAAACAGGTATGTTAAAGCCAGAAGTAGGAATTATATTTGAAGTATATAATAATAAAAATGAATTAGTAACAGAATTTACAACTGATGAAAATGGATATTCTAAACTTAATTTAGTATATGGTAATTATACAATTAAACAAAAAACTACTACTAATGGACACGAAAAAGTAGATGATTTTAATATAACAATAAATAATGATTCTCCAACGACTATAAAGTATTCATTATCAAATGCACCAATAACAGCTAAATTAAAATTACAAAAAATAGATAGTGAAAGTGGTAAAGTTATAGCATATGCAGGTGTAACATTTAAAATTAAAGATTTATCAACAAATGAATATATATCACAAACTATAAGTTATCCAGAAAAACAAGAAATTACAGAGTTTTCTACAAATGCTGAAGGAGAATTTACAACTCCATACCCACTTACAACAGGTACGTATCAATTAGAAGAAGTATCTAGTCCAATAGGATATTTACTAAGTGGAAATCACGTTATATTTACAATTGATGATAATTCTGAAATATTAGAATACAATTTTGGAAAGTATTTAGAAATTATATTTAAGAATAACAAGATAAAAGGACAAGTTACAATTAATAAAACAGGAGAAAATCCAATATTTAATGAAAATACAGTAGAATATGAAAACATAATACTAGAAGGTGTTAAATTTGGAATATATGCGAATGAAGATATTGTTACATTAGATGGTGTAACTCATTACTTAAAAGATGAGTTAGTAAGTGAAATTACAACAGACAGTCAAGGTATGGCAATTTTAAAAGATATGATATTAGGTAAGTATTACATTAAAGAAATAGCAACTTTACCTAACTATGTATTAGACACTAATATTTATGAATTTGAATTAACAGAAGTAGATAATCAAACAAGTATAGTGTATGAAACAATTGAATTAGAAAATGAATATAAAAAAGGTATATTAGAATTAACAAAAACAGATTTTGTTACTGGAGAAGTAATACCTAATACAATAATAGAAATATATAATATGGATGATGAATTACTTTTTATTAAAACGACAGACGAAAATGGAAAAGTGATTATAGAAGAATTACCAGTTGGTAAATACTATATTAAAGAATATGAAGCAGCTACAGGATATTTAATTACAGAAGAAATAGTAGAATTTGAAATTAAGGAAAACGGAGAAATAATAAAAGCAACAATGACAAATAAACCTATTACAGGGACATTAGAATTTTCTAAAATTGATTTTTCAACAAGCGATCCATTACCAAATACAGTTATTGAAATATATAATGATAATGAAGAATTAGTATATACTGGAACAACAGATGAAAACGGTATGATTGTTATAGAACAACTAAGATATGGTAGATATTATATACTAGAAAAAGAAGCTCCAGAAGGATATATATTAAATACAGAAAGAATGTATTTTGAAATACTTGAAAATAACGAAATAGTAAAAGCAACAATGACCAATGAAAAAATAGTTATTGAAGTTCCAGATACTGAATTAAACAAACTACCAATAATAGAAATTATAAGTGGTATATTAATTATCACTGGAATAGGAGTTATTATATATGGAACAAAAAAATCAAAAACTGAAAAGAAAAAGTAAGATTAGCCGATTAATTTTAATCGGCTTTTCCCTTATATTACTTGGAATAGCAATAGTAACTACTAGTTATGGTTATAAAGTAGAAGAAGAACGAAAAGAACAAAAATCATTAGAATACTTTTATGAAGAACAAATAGATAACAATATACAAATGAATGAAGAAACTAATGAAGTCATAAAAGATAATGGGACAGATAAAAAAATACCATCAAATATTGAAGAATACACAGCAGTAATTAAAATACCTAGTATAGGATTAGAAAAAGGGTTATTTCATAAAAACAACTATTTAAACAATGTAGATAAAAATATTGAAATACTAGCTGAGTCAGATATGCCAGATGTAGAAAACGGCAATGTAATATTAGCAAGTCATAATGGAAACAGTAATGTTTCATATTTTAAAGATATAAATAAGCTAAATATAAATGATAAGATAACAATTTATTATAATCAAAACATATATGAATATAAAGTAATGAATATGTACGAGATAGAGAAAAATGGAACAGCAAATATTGTTAGAAATAATTATAAAGATACATTAACACTTATAACTTGTGTTACAAATGAAGAAAAGCAGTTAGTAGTTATATCAGAGAAAGTAGAGGTAGATAATGGAATATAATTTAAATCAAAAAGTTAGAACATTAGATAAAGTATTTAAAGCAGGATTTATTGAAGAAAAGCAAATAATGAATTTACAAATTGAAGATATATTAAAAATTAAAGGTGCAACAATGATTGATGTTAATATAATATCAGAATTTAAAAAAGCTATAAAAGATAAAAAAGTATTTCAGTTTTTAATAAGTGGAATTAAATAAAAACATGTATTAAGTACTAGAAAAGTAAATTAATAAATGTTATAATATTTTTACAAAGATTATTTATTTTGTTACTTGAAAATAGTAATAAGAGTAGTTTGCATGCATTTATGAAAAAATATAGATATGATAAGTTAAAGGAGCAGTAGGTTTCATAAAAACTATTAAGAAAGATTTTGCATTAGAAGAATTGAGTAGATTAATGAAAAATTCAACTTTTCATTATGCAATAAATTGGATGTTAGAAATGCCGAAGAAGTGTACAGAGTAAATAAGCTTGAGTGTATTAAACATATATAAATAAAGCTATATGATATAAGGGAGGGAAGATGAAATATAAAGAAAGTATGAAAATAAGAGAAGCGAATATAGATGATTACAATAAAGTGTATAAAATAACTGAACAAGTCCATAAAATCCACATAGATGCTAGAAGTGATGTATTTAAAGATATAGATCCGTTAAGTCTAAATGAATTTAAAAATAGATTAATAAATAAAAATACAGTTAATATTATAGCAGAAGTAGAAAATGAAATTTTAGGTGTATGTTTTGCAGAAATTAAAGAAATAGTTAATAATAATAAACTTAAAGATAGAAAATATATTAATATTTCAAATATATGTGTGCAAGAAACAGCACAAAGAAATAATATTGGTAGAAAATTATATGACAATGTGAAAATGAGGGCAAAGCAGGAAAATATTGATAATATAGAATTAACAGTATGGGGATTTAATTGTAATGCGATTAAATTTTATGAAAAAATCGGAATGAAAATAAGAAATATTAAATTTGAACAAAGTATATAAATGTAAAAAATATTTTAAAGCTAATAATAAGTAGAAGATACTGTTTTCATTTTTTAAATATAAAAAACAATATATATTTAAAATGTATTTTCTTAGAATTTCAACAGTTTTCTAACGTTATTCAACTAAAGCTATTATCTAATAACCAAGTTTAATGAAAATGTATTGAATATATTGACAATATAAAATAAATATGGTAAAATATAACTCGTAATTGCTTAAGCAATTGCTGTAGGCTACTAATCTTTTTTTATAAGAAAGGAGGATTCGCATGTTAAACGAAATTTTAGAACTATCTCAAACAACAGAGATTGTATCAAATGATGCAGTTGAAGGGTCAAAAGGTAATGTTTCTAATTATGATTGCGATCCATGAAAGAGCCAGTGGAGTTGTAATTAAAACTCCTAAATAGAAAATAGATTGGCTAATATAATAGCCAATCTATTTTTAAAATTATATTAAAAAATTAAAGGAGAGTTCAAGTATGAAAGAAATTAGTACTGCTTGGCTAACTACCAATTATACATGTAACTGTAATTGTGATTGGTGTTATGCAACAACAATGTTAGGAAAAAATCGGCATATAGATTTTGAATATTCGAAAAGGATAGTCAATCATTTAAAAGCTAGAGGCGTAAAAACGATTACATTAATTGGAGGAGAACCTACAATTTACCCTAATATTATAGAATTGATTAATTATATAAAACATCAGGGGTTAATTGTTAGAATTGCAAGTAATGGAAAAAGGTTTAGTGATAGTAGCTTCACTACAAAAATTGTAAATTCTCAAATTGATGGAGTAAATATTTCTATTAAAGGTATAACAGAAGATGAATATATGCGAAATACTCATCAATACGGATTATTAGATATGATTAATGGATACAATAATCTAAGAAGATTAGGAGCAAATGTTTCAGTATCTTTTCTTATTAATAGTAATGACATTACTAAATTTGATAGTTTTATTAAATTTATATTAGAAAATAAAATGAATAACTTAGTAATTCAATATGAGAAGCCATCATTGAGAACTATTAATGAGTATGAAATCATGGATATTAAAAAAATGGGAGAATTTACTAGATATATTTATATTGAATTAGAAAAAAGTGGTATAAATTATACAATAGAAACATCATTTCCGATATGTTTAATAGAAGAAGATATTCTTTTAAGTATGATTAAAAATAAAAAAATTTCAACTTGCTGTCATTTGCAAAAGGAAACAGGAATTGTTTTTGATGTAAATGGAACGGTTATACCTTGCAATCATTTTCTAGGGTATCCATATACGGAAGAATTAATGAATTTAGACGATATACAAGCTATTGACAAATTACTTGATTCAAAAATAGTTGAAAAACTAAAGGAAACTGTTAAAAGATATCCTAGTGAAAAATGTATTTCTTGTGAATATTGGAAAATATGCGGAGGAGGATGTTTTACAAGGTGGTTTTATATTAATCCAAATGAATATATATGCTAACATATAATTTGAACTAAATCATATAACAATTTTATAAATTAAAGTTGTTATATGATTTTCCATATATACAATAGTATTATGTATAAAAGCACTAAAAATGTTGACATAATACAAAAAAAGGTATATAATAGTTATATTCACAATAACCTCTGTGAATAAAAAACCTTTATATAATTATAAGGTGAATAAGAAAGGAGCATAAATATATGAGGTTTGACAAATTATTTTTAGAAAAAGCACTTAATGATTGGCAAAAGATGTCGAATGAGGAATGGGGAGAAATTATAAAAAATAAACTAGAGTATTCCTTAGGAGCAGAACGGTTATTAGAATTATGCGACTCCAAAAAAGAATTAATTATAAAATTTGGAATTGACCCTACTGCTTCAAATATTCATATTGGTCATGTTGTGCCAATGATGTTAGTAAATGCATTTTTGAAAAAAGGGCATAAAATTTTTATTGTAATTGGAGATTTTACTGCTCAAATTGGAGATCCCTCTGGAAGAAATGCAGAACGCTCAGTAATAAATCCAGAGCAAATAGCAGAGAATATGAAAACATATACTAAGCAAATTGGTATGTTTGTTAATTTAGATGAAATTAATATTAAATTTAATTCGGAATGGATTAATAAAACAACGGTGCATCAGTTATTTGAAACTTTTCAAATGGTAAATTTATCTCAAGCACTGCAAAGAGATGATTTTAGAAAACGAATTGAAAATGGATCATCTGTATCATTAGCCGAAATTTGCTATAGTATTCTTATGGGATTGGATTCGGTAGCATTGAAATGCGATGTGGAAATAGGTGGAATTGACCAACTTTTGAATTTTCAACAATGCAGAGAAGTGATGAAGGGTTATGGTTTAACGGAAGAAATCGCTTTAATGACTCCTATTTTAGAAGGTACTTCAGGCGATGGAAGAAAGATGAGTAAATCTTATGGTAATGCGATTGCAGTATTAGAAAATTCAACAGAGAAGTTTGGGAAATTTATGTCTATTTGTGATGAGCAGATTATGCCATATTTTAGGTGTTTTGCATTTATGAATAATGATGAAAAGGAACAAATTCAAAAATTTATAATTGAAAATCCATTTGAAGCAAAAAAACAGTTAGCAACATTTTTTATTGCTTTACAATCTAAGAACATTATAGATGGTGAAAATGCCAGAAAAGAATTTGAAAGAAAATTTTCTAAAAAAACTATAATGGATGATGATTGTATTAGAGTTAAATGTGAGAATGGAGAGAATTATTATACAGTACTAGCAAAGTTAAAGATTGTAAGTAATTCTGAATTAAGAAGATTGTTCAAAGCCAATGCAATAAGAAAAATAGAGGATAATTGTGTCATTAATATGGAAACAGAAGCAGAACTAGGAAAAGTAAGGCTAGGAAAAAAAATTTTTGTATCTATAGTATAACTCAATATTTAAAGTTCTACCACGAAATGCTATATATAGTGTTTCGTGGTAATTTTATTAAAATGTAGGTGTTGAAACATTATAGAAAATATTCCAAAACAAAATATTGGGAAAAATAAAATGAAAAATGAAAAAAACGTATGTATTATTGCAATTAATAGGGGGGTAATTATGAGAATAGTATATTTTATAGTCTCTAGTTCCTATATATAATCAAATACAAAAGAGAATAATAACAGAGAGAATGGAGCATTTACTTTTGGTTAAGAGTGATAAAGTAGTGTTAAATGTACTTGGATATAGTAGCAATCCAAGTTACGATATAAATTTTAAAGAGAAAGTAATATATGTAAAAAAATAACAAGGAGATTATATCTCTAATCTACACAAAACAAGCATAATAAGAAGTAGAAAAATAAAAAATCTGAAAGAGTACTAGAGTAAAATCTAGTATTTTTTTGTTAGAAAGGAGATGAAAAATGGGATTTGAAAGAAAAGCACCAAGTATAAAAGTAGAAATTACAGTAGAGCTATATAATTCACTAGTAGGAATAATATCAAAACAAAGTGAATTAAATGATGAATATATATCAGGTATGGCAGAAGTATTAAAGAATAAGATTATGACTTATGCTGTACCAAAAGTTGATAAAGAAAATATAGAATATGTAGATATTAGATTTTTTGCAAGTGAAATTAATAGTCTAACTAATCTACTAATATTAGCTACAGGTTATAAAGAAGAAAATAATTTTTACAAACAGTTGTTGGATAAAAGAGAAGAATTTAAAAATAACAGATAGGGGGAATTTTAGTGGTGAAAAAAGACAGAATAATAAATGAGCTATATATTGATACATTAAAAGATATAAGTAGTAGTGCAGTTAAATGGGTAACATTTTTAAATACTTCTTCAATGAACTATAAGTATATATTTTCTGAACAAGTTTTAATATATGCACAAAAGCCAGAATCAATTGCTTGTGCTAGTATAGATACTTGGAATAGAAGGTTAAAAAGATGGGTCAATAAAGGTTCAAAAGGAATTGCATTACTAACTGAGAAAAATGGAAAAACTGGAATAACCTATGTATTTGATGTTTCTGACACTAATAGTAGAAATGGAAAGAAAGTTGATATTTGGAGTTTAGATACAAAATACGAAAATGATATAATTGAAAGTTTGAATAATAAATTTGGTGAATTAGTTTCAATAGATGATATATCTAATACCATAATGTCTGTAACTTCAAATTTATTAGAAGATAATTTAAAACAATATATTGATAACATTATAGAAAATAAAGAAAATAGTTTATTGCAAGAATTTAGTGAAGATGAAATAATAGCTATGACATATCAACTTCTTTTATACAGTATTTCATATTCAGTTTTAAATAGATGTGGGATAAATGCTGAAGCATATATAGAGTTAGAATATTTTCAAAATATACGATTATTTAATAATAATAAATTATTATTAGCTTTAGGAACAGCGACAAATGAACTAAGTAAATTGGAGCTAACAGAAATATATAACACTTTGAAAAAAATACGTATAAATGAAATTCGCACATTTGCAAAAGAAAAAAGTTCAGAATATAATGTGAGTAATGAAGGGAGTGAATATAATGATAGATTACAAAATGGAAGGGGATTATCAAATCCCAATATTAGAGATGAAAGACGACAAGGTGGAAGTAGAAGGGAAGTATTCAATGATGAGATTAAATCATCTGAAAACTCACAAGAACATTCAATATCAAGAAATGCTAATGAAAGGGAAATTAGCGAAACATCTGAAAGAGATACAAGAAGAATCAATGATGATGTTGGACAGACTGATGAAGGAATTAATGGAGAAATATCAAATAACAGAAGAAATGAAAATGAAAGACCAATTGAAGTGGGTTCAAGAGATGAACAATATCAAGAAACAAGCAGAAGTGATAATAGCACAGGAATTAATTCTAGTATAAGTATATTTCCAAGTGTGGAAGAACAAAAAGAAATGGTAGGAGTAAATGATAATACTTCTACTTTTTTTGTATCTAAAGAAGATATTGATAGATGTATATTAAGAGGTAGCAATTTTGAAAATGGTAAATTTAGAATATATAACGAGATAATGAGCAATTTATCAACTCAAGAAATAATTAGTTTTATGAAAGATGAATATGGTATTGGTGGTGGTACTCTTGATTTAGAAAAAGGACTTAATCATTTACACGATTCAAAAGGTATTAGAATATCTAAAAATGGTATAAAAGAAGAATATTTTATGAATTGGAATGTAATTATAGATGAAATAAAAAAACATATTGATAATGATAGATGGTTCAATTCAGATGAAAAAGAAAAATATCAAAAGTGGTTAAAAGATAAAGAACAAGAAGATAAAAATAAGACAAAGGATATATTAGTTGATAGTTTTGAAGAAAGTACAGAAAAAATATATAAATATAGATTAGGTGCTAAAATATATATTGGTTTAGAAGAATTTGAGATATTAGAAATTAATAATGATTTTGTAAAACTATATGATTATAAATATCCGTTATTTAATAAAGAAATACAACGTGAAGAATTTGATATAAAAGTTAAAGAGAATCCAGCTAATGACCACTTAATTATTGAAGAAACAATATCAGAGTTTATAGATGAAAATGATAAAATAGATGATTTAATTGATAATGAAGATATAGTTGAATATAGGGAAAAAAGTTTTGAAATTGTAAATCAAAAGCAAGACAGAAAGGAATCTAATGTTATAGTACCAACTATTTCAGATGGTGAAAGAATAAGTTATAAAATAACTAATAATGAACTAGGAGTTGCAACACCAAAAGAAAGATTTAAAAATAACATAGAAGCAATTAAATTATTAAAAAAACTAGAAGAAGAAAACAGATTAGCAGTAAAAGAAGAACAAAGTATTTTGTCGAATTATGTAGGTTGGGGTGGACTATCAGAAGCATTTGATATAAATAATGCTAGCTGGAGTAATGAGTATTTAATACTTAAAAATGTATTAGATGAATACGAATATACCTTAGCTAGAGAAAGTACTTTAACAGCCTTTTATACGCCACCAGTAGTAATAAAATCTATGTATAAGGCAATAGAAAATATGGGATTTGAAACTGGAAATATTTTAGAACCTAGTTGTGGAACTGGTAATTTTTTAGGAATGTTACCAGAGAAATTAAGTAACTCAAAAATGTATGGAGTAGAGTTAGATTCAATTAGTGGAAGAATTGCTAGGCAGTTATATCAGAAATCTTCTATAACAATAGATGGTTTTGAAAAAGTAGATTTACCAAATAGCTTTTTTGATATAGCTATTAGTAATGTACCATTTGGGGACTTTAAACTATTAGATAAAAAATATGATAAGCATAAATTTTTAATACACGACTATTTTTTCGCAAAAACATTAGATAAGGTTAGACCAGGTGGAATAGTAGCATTTATAACATCAAAAGGCACATTAGACAAGGAAAATCCAAGCTTTAGAAAATATCTATCACAAAGAGCAGACCTTTTAGGAGCTATTAGATTGCCAGATAATACTTTTAAATCTAGTGCAGGTACAGAAGTAACATCAGATATAATTTTCTTGCAAAAAAGAGAATCTGTTATAGATAAAGAGCAAGACTGGGTACATTTGGATAAAGATGAAAATGGAATAAGAATGAATAAATATTTTGTAGATAATCCTAATATGATAATTGGAAAAATGCAAATGACATCAACTAGGTTTGGAATGGATAGTGTATGTAAATTAGAAGATAATAATTTAGAAGAATTACTAGCTGAAGCAATTACAAATATTCACGCAGAAATTAATGATTATGAATTAGAAGATATAGATCAAGAAGAAACAATTATAGAAGCTGACCTAAATGTTAGAAATTTTTCTTATACAATAAAAGATAATAAAATATATTATAGAGAAAACAGTAGAATGCACTTGTTAGAATTACCAAGTGTTACAGAAAATAGAGTTAGAAACTTAATTGATATTAGAGATACTGTTAGAACCCTTATAGAATACCAATTAGAAGATTATTCCGACCAAGATATAAAAAGATTGCAACACGAATTAAATTACAAATATGATACATTTACTAAAAAATATGGACTAATAAACTCAAGAGGAAATAAAATAGCCTTTGATAATGACGACTCATATTATTTATTATGTTCTTTAGAAATATTAGATGAAAATCAAAATCTTAAAAGAAAAGCTGATATGTTTCATAAAAGAACAATAAAGCCACATATTGAAATAGAAAAAGTAGATACATCTGAAGAAGCATTAATATTATCTATTTCTGAAAAAGCAAGAATTGATTTTGAATATATGACAAATCTAACAGGAAAAGACAAAGAAGAAATAATAGCAGATTTAAAAGGTATTATATTTAAAATACCAGACAGTCTTAATGAATATGTAACAGCTGATGAATACTTATCTGGAAATGTTAGAGAAAAATTAAAAATTGCAAAATTATATGCTAATAATGATGAAGAATATAAAATAAATGTAGAAAAGCTAGAAAAAATAATTCCAGTTGATTTAGAAGCAAATGATATAAATGTAAGATTAGGAAGTACTTGGATACCAAGTAAGTATATAGATGAGTTTATAAATTATCTATTTGAACCTAATTGGGTAGTTAAAGAAAAAGTTAAGTCTCAATATATGCACACTACGTCACAATGGAATATATCAAATAAAAGTATAGATAGAAGCAATTTAAAGGTGCATAATACTTTTGGAACACATAGGATTAATGGATATAAGATAATTGAAGATACACTTAATTTAAAAGATGTTAGGGTATATGATTATGATGTAGATAAAGATGGTAAAAAAGTTCAGGTATTAAATAAAAAAGAAACAGCAATAGCTTGTAGTAAACAAGATTTAATAAAATATGAATTTGAAGAATGGATATGGAAAGATGTAGACAGAAGAGAAGAACTTAAAAGAATATATAATGATAAATTTAATTCAATAAGAAATAGAGAATTTGATGGAAGTCATTTGAAATTTAATGGAATGAATCCAGAGATTAAATTAAGAAAACATCAAGTAAATGCAGTTGCAAGAATATTATATGGTGGAAATACTCTTTTAGCACACGAAGTTGGAGCAGGAAAAACATTTACAATGGTAACTGCAGCGATGGAAAGTAAAAGACTTGGATTATGTAATAAATCATTAATTGTTGTACCAAATCACTTAGTAGAACAATTTTCAAGTGAGTTCTTACAACTGTATCCTAGTAGCAATATATTAGTAACTACAAAGAAAGATTTTGAAAAAAGTAACCGCAAAAAGTTCTGTTCAAGGATAAGTACAGGAGATTATGACGCAATTATAATTTCACATAGTCAGTTTGAAAAAATACCTATGTCAGTAGAAAGACAAAGAGAAATATTACAAGAACAAATTCAAAATGTAGTACTGGGAATACACGATTTAAAAAATAATAATGGTGAAAAATTTTCAATAAAACAACTAGAAAAAACAAAGAAAACATTGCAAGTTAAACTAGAAAAACTAAATGATACATCTAAAAAAGATGATGTAGTTACATTTGAAGAACTAGGAGTTGATAGAATATTTGTTGATGAAGCACATTATTATAAAAACCTATTTCTTTATACAAAAATGAGAAATGTAGGCGGGATAGCTCAAGTAGAAGCACAAAAATCATCAGATTTATTTATGAAATGTAGATATTTAGACGGATTAACAGGTGGTAAGGGAATTATTTTTGCAACTGGTACTCCAGTTAGTAATTCAATGGTTGAATTATATACAATGCAACGCTATTTGCAATATGGAGAACTAAAAAATAATCAACTAGAATTTTTTGACTCGTGGGCTTCAACTTTTGGTCAGACAATTACAGCAATAGAATTATCACCAGAAGGAAATGGATACAGAGCAAAAACTAGGTTTGCAAAATTCTTTAATTTACCAGAATTAATGTCTACATTTAAAGAAGTTGCAGATGTCCAAACTTCAGAAATGTTACAACTACCACTTCCAAAAGTAAATTATCATACTATTGTAATACAGCCAAGTGAAATACAAAAAGAAATGGTACAAGATATTTCAAATAGAGCTGAAAAAGTTAGAAATAAAATGGTAACTCCAGATGTAGATAATATGCTGAAAATCACAAATGACGGAAGAAAACTTGCGTTAGATCAAAGATTAATTAATGAATTATTGCCGAGTGATCCAAATGGAAAAATTGCAACTTGTGCTAAAAATGTTTACAGAGTATGGGAAAAACATAAGGCAAAGAGATTAACTCAATTGATTTTTTGTGATATGTCAACACCTAGTAAAGATAAATTTAATGCTTATGATGAAATGAAAAGAGAGTTAATTAGCAAAGGAATACCAGAAGATGAAATAGAATTTATACACACAGCTAATACTGATATAAAGAAAAAAGAATTATTTTCAAAAGTAATAAATGGACAAGTAAGAGTGTTAATGGGAAGTACTCCTAAAATGGGAGCAGGTACTAATGTTCAAAAGAAATTAGTTGCTTTGCACGATTTAGATTGTCCGTGGCGACCTTCAGATTTAATACAAAGGATAGGAAGAATTGATAGACAAGGTAATGAAAATGAAGAAGTAGAAGTATATAGATATGTTACAGAAGGTACTTTTGACGCATATCTTTTTCAGCTTGTAGAAAATAAACAAAAGTTTATATCACAAATAATGACAAGTAAAACACCAGTAAGATTTGCAGAAGATATTGATGAATCAGCACTAAGTTATGCAGAAATTAAAGCGTTAGCTAGTGGTAATCCATTAATATTAGAAAAAACAGAACTAGATACTGAAGTTGCTAAATTAAAACTATTAAAACAAAATTATCTAACACAAAAATATGATATGGAAAATAAAGTCTTAAAATATTATCCAGTAGAACTTAAAAAATATCAAAATTTATTACAAAATAATAAAGAAGATATTGAACACCTAAAAAGAAATATTAAAACTAATGATGATAAATTTCAAGGTATGGTATTAAGGGGAGTAAGTATTTTAGATAAAGAAAAAGCAGGTGAAATAATACTTGATATTTGTAAGAATAAAAACGAACCTAAGTTAGAGCCTATTGGAAGTTATAAAGGATTTGAAATGAATTTAGAATTTAATACAACTTCAAGAAGTTTTAAATTGAAATTATCTAATAAACTTTCATATGATGTTGAACTTGGTAATGATGTATTTGGTAATATTACAAGAATAGATAATGTATTAAGTGATATAGATGACCAAGAGTATTATAATATTAAAATTGAAGAAATAAATAAAAATATGGAAAGTGCAAATTTAGAAATAGAAAAACCTTTTAAACAAGAAAATGAATTAAAAGAAAAAACACAGCGACTTAATGAAATAAATAAAGCATTAGATTTAAGCGAAAATGATACTGTAATTATGGATAATGAAGAAGAAAAACAAGAAATAAGTCAAGTGTGTAAAAAAGAGTTTGAAAGGTAATTTACACATTTGTTGTTATATTCTTTAAACTATATAATATGGCTATGGAGGTGTTTTAAAAATGGAAGATGAAATGAACTTAATGGATTTTGAAGGAGTGGAATATCCAGAATATATTTCTGAAATGTTTGTGAAATTAGAAAGTACAAATGAAGAATTAAAAGAATTAATTCAAAGAAAAAAAGAAATATATATTAATTTTCCCAGAATTGAAAAACTATTTGATGATGAGTTAGTTGATGGATTATCAAAAGAAGAATGCAAAACATTATTAGTTTTAATGGGAATAAACAGAGATATACAAAGTATATATGAGAAAAAACTGTTTTTTCTAGGTGGTAAAGAAGCATATATATTTTTTAAAAATATCGGAATTATACAAACATAAAAAGGTAAAGTAGTTAGAGAAATCTAGCTACTTTTTTTACATAGCTATCTCCCATTGGATAGCTAGATTAAAAGAAAGGTAGGTGATTAAAATGAATCAAGTAACTTTATTAGGAAGATTGACTAAAGAAAGTGAAATAAGAGAAACAAATACTGGTGCTAAGGTTTTAAATAATTGTATTGCAATTCAAAGACCATATAAAAATGCAGAAGGTGAACAAGTAACTGATTTTGTAGATATAACATTATGGAACAATGTAGCAATTAATATGGAAAAATATTGTAGTAAAGGCGATATGGTTGCTATCAAAGGGAGATTAGAAACTAATTTTAAAGAAAAAGAAGATGGTAAATTATCGAAAAATCTAAATGTTGTAGTAGAAAAAGTAACTTTTTTAGAAAAGAATAAAGAAAAATTTAATACTAAGGAAAGGTAGGAATATGAAAGAATTAGATAAAAAAATTATGGAGAATTATCAAAAAATTAAAGAATTAAGTGGTGATTCTCATAAAGCGTTTGTAACAGCACTATTAATATTTGAAAATGCTAGTAGTGAATATGATTATTTAACAGAGCCATTATTAGAAATTTATAAAAATGCTTATGAAGATTATATGGCTAATGATGATTATAAATTAATTAATGATGAATTTGAATGGACTGTAGCAGAAAATACAGAATTATATTTTACAGAACAAGAAGAAAATAAACAAAGAAGTCAAAAAGATGTAAAGAATAAAGAGTTAGAAAGGTAGAATTTATGACATATTATTCAGCAGATGATATAAAAAAAGCTAAAGAAATTGATTTACTAAGCTATCTACAAAAAAATAATCCAGAAAATTTAAAGTATATTGGTAGAGATACTTTTGAAACAGTTAATCACGATAGTTTAAAAATTTCTAATGGACTGTGGTTTTGGTTTAGTCGTGGAATTGGTGGTAAAGGAGCTTTAGAATATTTAATTCAAGTTGAAGGAAAATCTTTTATAGAAGCAATGGGAATATTATCAGGTACAAGTAATTACAAAGTACAAAATAATGTTATAAAATATAAAGATAGACCGATGGAATTAAAAATGCCACAAAAAAATGATGATGAAAATATAGGTAAAAGATATTTGATAAATAGAGGAATTGATGAAGCTATAATTCAAGAATGTATAGATAAAGATTTAATATATCAAGAAGTTAGAACAAATAATGTAGTGTTTGTTGGATATGATAGAGATAATAAACCTAGATATGTTTCAGCTCGTGGAACTAAAAATACAAAATATTTTAATGAGGCAAGAGGAAGTAATAAAGCTTTTTCATTTAAGTTATTATCTGAAAATAATTCTAATGAAGTACACATATTTGAAAGTGCTATTGATGTTCTTTCATATGCTACTTTATTAAAAATGCAAGGTAAGAAATGGTATGAGTATAATTTATTATCACTTGCAGGAGTATATAAAATTGCTAAGAATATTGAAGAAAGTAAAATACCTTTAGCATTAAATTCATTTTTAGATGATAATGGAAAAATAAATAAAATAGCATTACATTTAGATAATGATGAGGCAGGTAAATTATCTAGCAAAGCTATAATAAGTAAGTTAAAAGATAAATATGAAATCGTTGATTCTCCACCTAAATATGGTAAGGATATTAACGATTTTTTAATGTATAAAATACAAAAAAATAGAAAATTAAATAAAGAAAGGTAGAAAATAATATGAAAAAATATGAAGTAGAAATGAGAAAAATAATA
>CAYJKK010000004.1:36819-104634 GCA_964370905.1 uncultured Clostridium sp.
AGCAGAAAATGAAGAACAAGCAATGGATATAGCTACTGATTTTTTAGAACAAAACAATTTAAATGATTACAGTAATTATAAAGAATATGATTATTGGAATGAAATAGATATAACCGAAAAAACAGTAAAAACTTTAGAAGATTTAAAACAAGATTTAGAAAATAGAAATGGAAAATCTATAAGATGTTGTCCATTATATGATGAATGTATGTCGAAAAAAGGGGAATAATGGGATTTTAGATTGTAATAACAAGCATTGAATTTGTACACCTTCCACAAATTCTAATATGGGGACACCCCAATCCCCGTGCTTATTAAAAAAGGAGTGATTAAAGATGATAGAGATAATATTTTTTATACTAGGATTAGTACTAGGTGGATTAATAGGAGTGATATATATGAGTATGTTACAAATTAATAGAGTAAATGAAATGGAATGTGAATATAGAGCATTAGTAAATAGATATGATGGAGGTAAAAATGGCAAGGAAAAGAACGATTAAAAAAAACTTTTGGTTCAATGAAGAAGAAGAAAATAAGTTAAGACAAATTGTAAAAGCAACTGGTAAAAATGAATCTGAATTAATTAGAGATTTTATAACTGGAAAAAGCATTAAAGAAAAACCTCAAGAAGAATTTTATATAGCAATTAAAGAATTAAGAATGTTATCAAGATATTTAGGTTCATTATTACAAAATGGAAATACAAATATTGATAGTTTAAAAATTAAAGAAGATATAACTAAGATTGATTTATTTATATTAGATATTAAAAGAAAGTTTTTGATATAAAAAAAGTTTATAGGTACTAGAAAATTGTAGAAATAAATGATACAATTTATATTGTAAAGATTATTTATATAATTAATAGGGAGGAGTTTATTATTATGAAAGAGTCAAAAGTGGTTACATTTGTTGGAGGATTTTACATTTTCGGAGGAATAATAATATTACTTTCGTTTATATTTAATGGAAGTCCACTTAATGTTGTATTTGATTTACCTAATGTACCTGACTATATTGTTAAATTAGCAATAGCGTTAATATATATTCCATTAGGATATCTATATGTTAAAAGAGTAAAATACTCGAATTGGGTAGTGTTAATTTTTGCAATTATATTTATGTGTATAAGTGCTGAATTAGTTACTGAATTTGAAGAACAACCATTTATAGGCAATTTAATTTATTCTATATTCGTTATTGTTGTAACAATAGTTAGAAGAAAAGAATTTACCAATAAATTAAATGATATATTTAAAAAGTAAAATGAGCATAATACGAAGTGAAAAAAATTTAATATTGAAATGAATACTAGAGTAACATCTAGTATTTTTTTTGTGCAGGAAAGGAGAAAAATGGCAACAGTAAAATTGTGGGCAATAAAAAGTAGATTAGATGTTGTATTAGGATATGCAACAAATGAAGATAAAGTAACTAGTAATGAATATATAAATTTAAAAAATGCACTAGACTATGCAAGTGGAGATAGTAAAACTGAAAATAAACAATATGTATCTACCTTAAATTGTGGAGTTTCTACTGCATATGAAGAAATGAAAATAACAAAAGAAAGATGGAATAAGAAAACTGGAATAATTGGATTTCACGGTTATCAATCTTTTAAAGGTGATGAAGTAACACCAGAAGTAGCTCATAGTATTGGTATTAAATTAGCAAATGAAATATGGGGAGATAAATTTGAAGTTATAATAACTACACATTTAGATACAGATAATGTTCATAATCATTTTGTAGTTAATTCTGTTTCTTGCATAGATGGTAAAAAATATTATGCTTCAAGAACTACCTATGCAAATATGAGAGCCATAAGTGATGAGATTTGCGAAGAATATGGAATAAGTGTATTAAAAGAAAAAACATCACGAAAAAGTGGTATTAATTATAGTGCATATAATGAAAAATATAAGGAGCATAATAATTATTATACAGAAACAAAAAAAGATATTGATACTGCAATATCACAAGCTAATACTTATAGGGACTTTGAAAATATATTAAGAGTTATGAAATATGAATTAATATATAGAGCAGGAGTATTAAGTGTTAGAAGATTTCCATATAAGAAGAATATTAGGGTTCATCGTTCATTTGGAGAAGATTATACCAAAGAAGCTATAATTGATAGAATACAAAAAGAAACAATAAATATAGATATGTCAGAAAAAGAAGTTAGTATTAGAAAGTATTACAGTAAGTTTAGTGATGTTAAAAAAGAAAAAGCAAAAGGTTTATATGGCTTATATCTTCACTACTGTTATTTATTAAAAGTATTTCCAGTAAAATATCCTAAAAAAGTTTTAAGTGCTGAAATGAAAGCAGAGATAAAGTTAATGGATAAGATTTCAAATCAAACAATATTTTTAGTAACAAAAGAGATAAAAACTGATAGTGAACTTTTAGAATATAAAGTTAAAAATAGTACTCAATTAAATGAGTGGATTAGTACAAGAATTAATCTTTGGAAAAGGTATAATCGTAGTACAAATGAAAATGAAAAAATAGAAATTAGAAGTAAGATAGATATACTATCTAAAGATATTAATAAAGTCAGGAAGGAAGTGGAAATATGTGATGAAATAATAGATAGATTAGATGTAGTAAGAACTAATATAGAAAAACATTATGAAGTAGAAAAAAGAAAGGAGAGATGACAATGGTTTCATCGGGAGATTCAGCTGAATCAATTGTAAGAATGTTATTACAAGGAACAGAAGTAGTTGTTAAAATTACAGGTTCTGCTATTAAAAATGTAGCTGTTGCATTATATGCGTTATCTAAAGAAAAAGGTAATAGTAAAGGAAAAGTTAATTTAACTAAAATGTTAAATACAAAAAAGGAATGTAAAATTTATTCAATAAAAGAAGAAGATTTAAAAGTGTTTAAAAAGCAAGCAAATATATATGGAGTACTCTTTTGTGCATTAGTTAATAAAAATGAAAAATCAAAAGATGGTATGGTAGATTTAATGATAAGGTCAGAAGACGCTTCAAAAGTTAATAGGATAGTATCTAGGTTTAATCTATCAAGTATTGACCGTGCAACTTTAAGAACGGAAAATGAAAAAGATATAAACTTGAATGCTAAAATTGAAACTAAAACAACTACAAAAACAAAGACTAAAATTATAGAAGATAAAGAAAAGAGAGAAGTAGACCCAAAGTCTATGGGGGAGAAGTTAAAAAATCAGTCAGAGAATTTATCAAATACCAAAAATCAACAAATGGACATTAAAGATGAAAAAACATCAGTAAAAGAAAAAATAGATGGATTTAAAGATAAAATTAAAAGTAAGGAAGAAGAAAAATCTAAAGCTAGAGATGTTAGAGGAAAAAAGCCTGAAAAAACTAAAAAGAAAAATAGAAAAAAAGAAAGGTAGGTAGAATATGAGAGAAACAGTTTCAAGTGTTGATTTAGAACAATGGGAATCGAATATAATATTAAAAGCATTAAATAATTTGAAGAATAATGTCGAAAGTAGAGATGAAATAGCGATAATAAGTGAATTGATTTTAAAAGTACTAGATGCCCCCGAAAAGAAAGTACCTCTAAATAAGATAAGAAAGGATTTAAATGAACGATAAAAACAAATCAACTACAATTATAGTTATAGTTGGTTCTGTTTTTGTAATATGGTTTTCTTTACTAATAGCACCACTAATAGATGGTGGAATAATAAAAATAGTAAATGATTTTCCAAGTGTAATTAATAATCCATTTAAAATAAGTTTGTGTGATAATAGTTTAAAGGTTACTATTATTTTTTTATTGTCCTATTTATTAGGTATATATATTTATAACTCCACTAAGAGAAATTACAGAAAAAAAGAAGAACACGGCTCTGCGAAGTGGGGAAACAAAAAATATATAAATAAAAAGTATCAGCAAAAACCTATTTCGCAAAACAAGATATTAACACAAGATGTATCAATAGGATTAAATGGTAAAAAGCATAGAAGAAATCTAAATGTACTTGTATGTGGTGGAAGTGGTAGTGGTAAGACTAGATTTTATTGTAAGCCAAATATTATGCAAGCTAATACTTCTTTTGTAATATTAGACCCTAAAGGGGAAATTTTAAGAGATACAGGATATTTGTTAGAGAAAAAAGGATATACAATTAAAGTGTTAGATTTATTAACAATGGAAAAATCTCATTGCTATAATCCTTTTGCATATATTAAAGATGATAATGATGTACAAAAACTTGTTACAAATTTGTTTAAATCTACAACACCAAAAGACTCAAAAGGTTCTTCAGATCCATTTTGGGATACTGCAGCTGCTATGTTATTATTAGCACTTATATTTTATTTAAAACATGAAGCTCCAGATGAAGAACAAAACTTTCCAATGGTTATGGAAATGTTAAGAGCTGGAGAGATAAAAGAAGATGAAGATATGTATGAGAGTCCTTTGGATATGTTATTTAATGAGTTAGAACAAGAAAATCCTAGTCATATTGCTATTAAATATTATAGAGATTATAGAAGCGGGAGTTCAAAGACATTAAAGTCAATACAAGTAACATTATCATCAAGGTTAGAAAAATTTAATTTAACAACTCTTGCAGGAATTACAATAACAGATGAAATGGAGTTATCAAAATTAGGTGAAGAAAAGACAGCTTTATTTGCACTAATACCAGATAATGACACATCATTTAATTTTATTGTAAGTATTTTATATACTCAATTATTTCAGCAGTTGTTTTGGATTGCAGATTTTAAATATGGTGGAAGATTACCAGTTCCAGTACATTTTGTTATGGACGAGTTTGCTAATGTAAGTCTACCAGACGATTTTGATAAAATACTTTCTGTAATGAGAAGTCGTGAAGTATCAGTATCTATTATCTTACAAAATCTAGCACAATTAAAAGCATTATTTGAAAAGCAATGGGAATCAATTGTTGGAAATTGTGATGAATTTTTATACTTAGGTGGAAATGAGCAAAGTACTCATAAGTATGTAAGTGAATTATTAGGTAAAGAAACTATTGATATGAATACTTATGGAAAATCAGCTGGTAGAAATGGTAGTTATTCAACTAATTATCAGCTTAGTGGTAGAGAGTTATTAATGCCAGATGAAGTTAGGACGGTTGATAATCAAGAAGCTATATTATTTATTAGAGGCGAAAAACCTATAATGGATAAGAAATATGACATATTAAAACATCCTAATATTAATCTAGTTACAGATGGAAAAGCAAAACCGTATTTACACGGGGGAACAGAATATTCAACTGGTGTAATAGAGTTAGAAGGAATATTCAAATATAGTAAAACAGAAGAAGAAACAGATATTGAAAGTGATTATATTATATTAACAAATGATGATGTAGATAATTATTTTGATGAATTAGAGAATAAAAATAAAGAAATTAATAATGATAATTAAGCACTTACTAGATAGGTGCTTTTAATAAAGGAAGGAATTAAATTATGAATAAGAAATATTTTAAAATATATGTAATGTTAATGTTAGTTCTAGGACTAACTATTTTTTCAGCTACTGGAGTAATGGCAAATAGTGGCGACCCACTTGCAGTTGTGAATAATTTATCAAGTTTTATATTTGGTTTTATTAGAGCAATAGGAATGATAATTTTAGGATTTGGAGTTGTGCAACTAGGTTTATCATTCAAATCACACGATCCAAGTCAAAGGGCAAATGGTTTTCTAACATTAGCAGGGGGAATTGTTATAACTTTTGCACAAGAAATATTAAACTTGATAGTAGGAGGATAGGTATTACCTATCCTTTAGGAGGTGAGAAAAATGAGTGATAGTTGGGTGGTTCAGAACTTACAAAATGCTTTAGATACTTGGAATGAGAAACTAGCAGAAATATGGTTATTAATAACACAATCTCCAGCAGAATTTAAAGGTGGAACTATATGGGAAGCGATATTAAACATTCACGGTGGATTACAAGCAATAGGACTTGCATTATTGGTATTATTCTTTGTTATAGGTGTTGTTAAAACTTGTGGTTCGTTTGCTGAAATAAAAAGACCAGAGCAAGCATTTAAACTGTTTATAAGGTTTGCTATAGCTAAAGTAATAGTAACTTATGGACTAGATTTAATGCTTGCATTATTTGATATAGTACAAGGAGTGATTTTACAAATAAAAACAACTGTAGGCTTAGGAGAGGCAGAAACAACAGTATTACCAGAGAGTATTATTACATCAATAGAAAGTGTAGGATTTTTTGATTCAATACCATTATGGGCAGTTACTCTTATTGGTGGATTATTAATAACAGTACTAGCATTTATTATGATAATGACTGTTTATGGACGATTTTTTAAATTATATATTTATACTGCAATAGCACCAATACCATTATCTACATTTGCAGGAGAACCTACACAGCAAGTAGGTAAAACATTTTTAAAAAGCTATGTAGGAGTTTGTTTAGAAGGTGCTATTATTGTACTTGCTTGTATAATGTTTAGTTTGTTTGCGTCAAGCCCACCAGTAGTTGATGAAACAGCACAAGCAGTTACACAAGTATGGACTTATGTAGGAGAGTTAGTATTTAATTTACTTGTATTAGTAGGTACAATTAAGTTAGCAGATAGAGTAACAAAAGAAATGATGGGATTATAATTAAAAAGGAAGGAAATAAGAATATGAGTATTTTAAAAGAATATGAAGATATTAAAAATAAGTTAGGTAATGCAGAATGGGAATTAATAGAAGAATATGTAGATAAACATAGAGATATTGAATTATCAGATGTATTATATAAAGAAAAAGAGTTTGATAAATTTAAAGATTGGAAAATAAATAAGTATATTAAAGAAACTACTGATAAGGTTTTGAATAAAGCAAATACTGTATTACAAACAGAAGAATATAAAGGTTATAGCATAGACTATATTTTAATTGATAAAAAAGAAGAAAATAAATCTTTTGCAGTGTTATCAAATACAGATGTTGTAGGTGTACTTGAATTAGGAAAAGAAAATATAGTTGAGATAGTAGAGTGGGATTATAATTATGATACCTACTTTTTAGAAGATTTGCATACTAATCATATAGGTTATATATCAAATAGCTTTCACCACAATATTATGTGTTCAATTAATGAAACATATCCTATAGATGTATGTGATAAAGCTGGATTACAAATATATCTTAAATATTGTAAAGATAATAATATCACAAATGAAATTATTGGGAAAAGCGTAAAACTAGATACGCCAGATGTATTAAAATATCAATATGACGAATCAGTATATTATAAGGATAATAAATCAATTGTAATGACAGGTGTTAGAAATAAAGATACAAAAATAGCACTTATAATGAAAGAAGCAGATAGATTAATAGATACTGAATTTATAATAGCATTTAATTATAAAATCGATGGAGATGATATATCTTGGGGATATGGTAAATATTATGGCAATGATGAAAAGAAAGCAATTAAAGATATAGAAAGAGCTGTTGCAGGGCATAGCTTAGATAATAGCTTTAAAAAACTAAAAACAGAAAGGGAGAGATAATACAATGGAAGTGAAAATAAATAGAGAAATTAGAGATTATACTGAGTCTATATTTTTTGGATTATCTTTTAGGCAATTTATATTTTCAGTCTTAGGTTGTTGTGTATCAGTTCTAGTCTATTTTATCTTTAAAGATATATTAGGTACTGAAACAATAAGTTGGGTGTGCATTTTAAGTGCATTCCCTTTTGCTATATTAGGATTTGTTAAATACAATGGTATGACTGCTGAAAAGTTTATAGTTGCTTTTATTAAATCAGAGCTTTTAATTCCAAAGAAGCTATGTTTCAAGCCGACAAACCTATATTATGAATTAACTAAAAAAAGAGATAAACCTAAGAAAGGAAAGATGTAAAATGAAATCATTAAAAAATATGTTTAAGAAAGAAAAAGAGAAATTTATAATACCAAAAGGTGTGCAAGATACAATACCAATAAGTAGGATATATGAAGATGGTATTTTTGTAATAGGTAAAAATAAATATACCAAAACTTTTAAGTTTAGTGATATTAATTATGCTGTTGCAAGTAAAAGTGATAAAGAGTCAATGTTTTTAAAATATAGTGAACTTTTAAATTCATTTGAAAGTGGTGCTACTGCTAAAATTACAATAAATAATAGGAAAATGAACAAAATAGATTTTGATAATAATGTAAGTTTGAAATTAAATAAAGATGAATTAGATGTATATAGAAATGAATATAATAAAATTTTGTTAGACCAAATATCAATCTCTAGTAATATGACACAGGAAAAATATATTACAGTTTCTATTTTAAAAAAGAGTATTGAAGAAGCAAGAAGTTATTTTGCTAGAGTTAGTGTAGACATTAATAATTATTTAGGTGAATTAGGTTCTAAATGTAATGAATTAGATAGTAATGAAAGATTAAGAATGTTGTATGATTTTTATAGGACAGGGGAAGAAAGTTATTTTAATTTTGATATGATAGATAATATGAGAAAAGGACACAGTTTTAAAGATTATATTTGTCCAGAAAGTATGGAATTTAAAAGTGATTATTTTAGAATTGGAAATAGGTTTGGAAGAGTTATATTTTTAAAAGATTATGCTTCATATATAAAAGATAGTATGATTTCTGAATTAACTGAAATTAATAATAATTCTATGATGAGCATTGATATATTACCAATAGCGACTGATGAAGCAGTTACAGAAGTTAGAAATAGAAATTTAGGCGTTGAAACAAATATTACTAACTGGCAAAGAAGACAAAATGCTAATAATAATTTTAGTGCTATTATCCCGTACGACTTAGAACAACAAAGAAAAGAGTCTAAAGAATTTTTGGAAGATTTAACAACTCGTGATCAAAGAATGTTTATGGCAGTATTAAGCTATGTATATACAGCTGATTCAAAAGAAGAATTGGATAATATAACTGAATCACTTTTTACAACAGCAAGAAAACATCTATGTCAGTTGGGAGTATTAAAATATCAACAATTAGATGGAATTAAAACAGCATTACCATTTGGAGATAGAAAAATAGATGTATTACGAACATTAACAACAGAAAGTTTATCAATTTTAATGCCATTTAGAGTGCAAGAAATTAATCACTCAAATGGTATTTTTTATGGTCAAAATGTAATTAGTAAAAATATGATAATAGCAGATAGAAAGCAGTTACTAAATGGTAATTCATTTATTTTAGGAGTAAGTGGGAGTGGGAAAAGTTTTAGTGCTAAAAATGAAATTGTATCTACTATACTTAGAAATCCAGAGGCAGATATTATTATAATAGATCCAGAGCGTGAATATTCTGAACTTGTAAAAGCATTAAAAGGCGAAGTTATAAAAATTTCTTCAAGTTCAAATAATCATATAAATGCAATGGATTTGAATAGTGAATATGGAGATGGAATTAATCCAGTATTATTAAAAGCTGAATTTGTGTTATCTCTTTGTGAACAATTAATTGGTAGGAATAATATAGGTGCAAAACAAAGGTCTGTTATTGATAGGTGTACAGCTGATGTATATAAATATTATCAACAAGGAAATTATCAAGGGACAGCCCCAACATTAGAAGATTTTAGAATTGAATTATTAAAACAAAAAGAAACAGAAGCAAAAGAAATAGCACTTGCAATAGAATTATTTACAAAAGGTTCTTTAAACACTTTTGCAAAACATACAAATGTAGCAACTGATAGTAGATTAATATGTTATGATATATTAGATTTAGGGAAACAACTACAATCAATGGGAATGCTAGTTATATTAGATTCAATATTAAATAGGATAACAAAAAATAGAAATAAAGGTAAAAATACTTTTATATTTATTGATGAAATATATCTTTTATTTCAACATCAATATTCATCTGAGTTTTTATTTACTCTATGGAAAAGAGTTAGAAAATATGGGGCATTTTGTACAGGAATAACTCAAAATGTAGAAGACTTACTACAAAGTCATAATGCAAGGACAATGTTAGCTAACTCAGAATTTATTATAATGTTAAATCAAGCTAGTACTGATAGAATAGAATTAGGTAAGTTATTAAATATATCTGAAATACAAATAAACTACATTACAAATGTAGGAGCTGGGCAAGGTCTTATTAAAATAGGAAGTTCACTAGTTCCATTTATAAATAAATTTCCAAGTAATACTAAGTTATACAAATTGATGTCTACAAAACCGAATGAAGATAAAGAATAAGTAGGTGATATAGTGGCAGATATAAAATTAAAAGAAGTAGGAAATAAGACAATTAAAACATTAGATAAAGCAGTTACAGGATTTAAAAATACAAAAGAAAATCTAGTAGAGATAAAAAGAAATACTGATAATATTTCTACAAAAGAAGAAACAGTAAATCAAGGTGTTAGTGATAAAATGATGAATAGTGCTAATTATGGAAAAGGAACAGTAATTAGCACTATTCCTAAAATTGGTAACAAAGCAGTTCGAAGTACTAATAATATGATTAAATTAAAGAATAAGAATATTAAAAAACTGACTGGAAAAGCAAGCAAAAAAGCAATAAAAAGTAGTAAGGTTGCTATAAAATCAACTCAAAAAGCAGTTAAATATAGTATTAAAACAGCAAAAGAAACAGCAGTAGCAACAAGAAGAATAATGTTAGCAATTAAGCAAATTACTAGAGCTAGTTATATAGCAATTAAAACAATAATAATTGCTACAATAAAGGCGATTAAACTTGCAATTGCAGGAACAAAAGCATTAATAAGTGCAATAATTGCTGGTGGATGGATAGCTGTTATAATTATAATTGTAATATGTATTATAGCTTTAATTTGTGGTTCAGCATTTGGTATATTTTTTTCAAACGAGAATGAGAATAGTGATAAAAATATAAGTAGTGTTATATCAAACCTAAATTTAGAATTTTCTAATAAAATAACTACTATTCAGAATGAAAATGTATATGATGACTATAATTTAGAAGTTGATAGAGCAGATTGGAGAGAAATATTAGCAACTTACACAGCAAAAGTTACAGGTGGCAAAGGTACTAATGAAGTTGTAACAATGGATAGTGGGAAAGAAGAAATTTTAAAAAATATATTTTGGGATATTCACGAAGTAAGTTATGAAATTAAAAGTGAAGATGTAGTAGAAGAACTAATAGATGACAATGGAGTAAGTACTTATCAAACAGTTAATAAAGATATATTATATATAAAAGTAAATAGTAAAACTGTAGATGAAATAATGAATGAATATAATTTTACAGAAACACAAAGGAAAGAAGTAAATGAGTTATTAAAAGATGAATATTCTTCTTTATGGAATTCAGCAATTTATGGTACTTCAATAGGAAGTTCTGATATTGTAGAAGTAGCCATATCACAACTTGGAAATATTGGAGGAGAGCCATATTGGTCTTGGTATGGATTTGAATATAGAGTAGAATGGTGTGCCACTTTTGTAAGTTGGGTAGCTAATGAAACAGGATATATAGAATCAAATACTATTCCTAAGTTTGCAGGAGTAATTAACGGTATTAATTGGTTTAAAATGATTGGAGAATGGGAAGATAGTAATTATATACCAACTGAAGGTAGTATAATATTTTTTGACTGGGAACAAGATGGTATAGCAGATCACGTAGGAATAGTTGAGAAGGTAGATAAGGATAAAGTATATACAATAGAAGGTAATTCTAACAATGAATGTAAACAATTATCATATTCCTTAAATAGTAAAGTTATATATGGATATGGTACTCCTAATTATTAGATGATACAGATTAAAACAGTCAATTTGACTGTTTTAATGCGTTTTCTAATACTATTGGTAATTTTTCTAATTCAAATGATTTTAATAAATATCCGTCAAATCCTTCAGACAAAAACTTCGTTTCTGTTTTATATACTGAATATACAATTACTGGAGTTTCAAAATTATCTAAATCTCGCAATTTAGATAGAAGTTTGGCACCATAAGTAATGTTTCCATCTTGATATATACTATTACTAAAAATAATATCATAGGAATTAGTAATAACTTTTTTGAATACTTCATCAGCAGTTGATACAATTTCTACTTTAAATCCAAAATTAATTAAGTGTTTTTCTAATAATTCTGCAAAATGCTTGTTATAACAGCCAATAAGAGCTTTTTTGTTCGCATAAATGTTTAAATATTTTTCTTCAAATAACATTAAAGGCTCCTTTCTTATATTAAATACTATCTTATATTATATAACATTTACATTGAAAATTAAATACTTTTTCAAAATTTTATCCAACAGTTGTTCATAGACATATTTAGTCATTTTTTGTAGCATAATATTATATATGGAGGTAAATGTTATGAGTAATAAATTTAAAAATAAAAGCCGTGAAAACCTAGCTAATAATATATTAACAATCAGATATGAAAAAGATTTGTCTCAAGAAAAGCTAGCACAATTATCAGGTTCTAGTTCAAACTATATTAGTAATATTGAAGCAGGCAAAAGAAATCCTTCATTGGATTTTATAGATAATCTTGCAAAAGCACTTGGTGTAGAAAGTGATGAATTATTAAAGAAGAATAAAAAAGTTAAACCTAGACTTAGAGTAGATAGTAAAAATTAAAAATAGCGTAAAAGCTATTTTTTTTCGTTATATAAATTTTTTCATAAAATGATGTTATTTTTTAAGATAACAATAGAAAATTTGTTTAGTATGTGATATAATTCGACTAAGAATTTTAGTATAAAAGAATGTATTTAAGTTAATTGTAAATTCTTGGAGCAAAGGAGCCGATATATATATGGAATTAATTGATAATAAAACAAAAAAATTAGGTGATGATTTAAAAAAAGAAATTAAGTCTAATAGCAAACTAAAGATATGTGCCTCAGTTTTTTCAATGTATGGATTTGAGACATTAAAAAAAGAATTATCTAAAATAGATAATTTAAAATTTATATTTACTGACCCTACTTTTGTAAATACAGTAACAGCAAAAAAAGAAACAAGACAATTTGGAATTGGTGAATATAATAGAGAAAAACTAATTAATGGAACAGAATATGAAGTAAGATTAAAAAATGAATTAAATACAAAAGCAATAGCAAAAGAATGTGCTAAATGGGTGCAAGAAAAGGTTTTATTTAAAAGCAATATAAACAGAAACCCAATAAATAAATTTATTAATATTGAAACACCACCTGCTATATTATCTAAACAAAAATTAACTACATATTTAAATACGGATGAGTTTAATACCGTAGGTTTTGGTTATGAAAAAGGAAATGGATTATTTAATCCTATTACTAAAGTTAATGATGATTTTGAAATGAGTAAATATTATATAAAATCATTTGAAGAATTATGGAATGATGAAAAAAACTTTAAAGATATAACTAGTGATGTTATATCATATATTTCAGATTTGTATAAAGAAAACTCACCAGAGTTTATATACTATATTACTTTATATAATATATTTAATGAATTTTTAGAAGATATAACAGAAGATGAACTAGCAAATGAAAAAACAGGTTTCAAAGAATCTGTAATTTGGAATACACTATATGATTTTCAAAAAGACGCAGTATTAGGTTTAATAAATAAGCTAGAAAGACACAATGGTTGTATATTAGCAGACAGTGTGGGACTTGGTAAAACATTTACAGCACTTGCAGTAATGAAATATTATCAAGAAAGAAATAGAAGTGTTTTAGTATTATGTCCTAAAAAACTAACTGAGAACTGGAATACATATAAAGATAATTATAAAGATAACATATTATTTAGGGATAGATTTAACTATGATGTTCTATATCATACAGATTTATCAAGAAAAAATGGTAAGTCAAATGGTATTGATTTATCGAGAGTAAATTGGGGGAATTATGATTTAGTAGTTATAGACGAATCTCACAATTTTAGAAATAACAATGCTAGAAAAGATAGAGATACTAGATACGATAGATTAATGAAAGAAGTTATGAAAGCAGGAGTTAAAACTAAAGTATTAATGCTATCAGCAACGCCAGTTAATAATAAATTTACAGATTTAAAAAATCAATTAGCACTTGCATATGAAGGTAATACAGATAAAGTTAATGATAAAATAAGTGAAAGCAAATCAATAGACACGATATTAAGAAATGCACAAAATACTTTTAATGAATGGTCTAAACTTCCTATAGAAGAAAAGACAGGAACAGAGCTATTAAGAAGGTTAAATTCTAATTTTGATTTCTTCAAATTACTAGATAATGTTACAATTGCTAGAAGTAGAAAACATATAGAAAAACATTATGATATGAATCAAATAGGAAAATTTCCAACTAGATTAAAGCCTATTAGTAAGCAAACAGAAATTACAGATATTCCAGATTTTATGACAGTAAAACAAATTTCTGAAAATTTAATGAAATTAAATATGAGTATCTATTCTCCGTTTGATTATATTTTAGATTCTAAATTAGAAGAGTATGAAAAGAAATATGATATATCTGTTAGAGATGGAAAAACAAGATTTAAGCAAGCAGATAGAGAAAAAAGTTTAAAAGTACTTATGAGAATAAACTTACTAAAAAGACTAGAAAGTTCAGTAGACGCATTTAGAATTACATTGGTAAAAGTTTTATCACAAATAAATGCTAATATAAGTGCAATAAATAAATTTGAAAGTGCAGGAATAAATCAGTCTTTTTCAGAAATAGAACTTACAAATTACAATTCAGATGATGACGCTGAAGAATTAATGGAAGATGATTTTAACATAGGTAAAAATGTAAAAATTGATTTGAAAGATATGAATACTTTAGGTTTTAAAGAAGATTTATCAAAAGATTCTATATTACTAACAGAACTATTAAATGAAATGAATAAAATAACACCAAAAGATGACTGTAAATTGCAAGAATTGATAGCTTTAATTAAATATAAGGTGAATAATCCAATAAATCCAAACAATAAAAAAGTTATTATCTTTAGTGCATTTGCAGATACAGCAAATTATTTATACAAACAGTTATCAACATCTATGAAAGAAAGTTTAGGATTAGAAACAGCTAAAGTTACTGGTTCTGGAACAAATGAATGTACACTTAAAATAGGGAGTGATTACAATAATTTACTTACTAACTTTTCTCCAAAATCTAAACATAGAGAATTAGTATTACCTAGTGCAAGCGATGAAATTGATATTTTAATAGCTACTGATTGTATATCAGAAGGACAAAACTTACAAGATTGTGATTATTTAATAAATTACGATATACATTGGAATCCAGTTAGAATAATACAAAGATTTGGTAGAGTTGATAGAATAGGTTCAAGTAATGAAGTTATACAATTAGTAAATTTCTGGCCTAATATAAGTTTAGATGATTATATCAATCTTAAAAATAGAGTTGAAAATAGAATGTTAATGTTAGATATTTCAGGTACTGGAGAAGATAATGTTTTAACAAACAAATCAAGTGATATGGAATATAGAAAAGCACAATTAAAAAAATTACAAGAAGAAGTAGTAGATTTAGAAGATATGAGTACAGGTATTGCAATAACTGATTTAGGTTTAAATGACTTTAGAATGGACTTATTGGAATTTATAAAAAATAGTGATATAAAGTTTGATAAAATTCCAAATGGTATGCACTCAGTAGTGTTTGAAGACAAAAACATAGGATTAGAAAAAGGAGTAATATATATTCTTAAAAACATAAATAATGATATTAATGTTGACAATGTAAATCAACTACATCCATTTTATTTAATTTACATAAAAGAAAACGGAGAAATAAAATCTAATCATTTAAATATCAAAAATACGTTAGACATTATTAGAAGTGTATCAAAAGGAATGGATAAACCCATTGTTGAAGCATACACAAAATTCAATGAAGAAACAGATGATGGAAAAAGTATGAAAATGTATTCAGAACTATTAAATGATAGTATTAAATCTATTATTAATATCAAAGAAGAAAGTGATATTGACAGCTTATTTACAACTGGTGGTACTACTATGCTAAAGAATGATATAAAGGGAATAAGTGATTTTGAATTAATTTCATTTATAGTGGTAGTATAGTATGATAGAAAATCCAATAGATACACTTTTAAAAATAATGGATTATAGTGAAATTTTACTGAATATTAATGAAAGTATGTATGAAATAAAACAGTTTATAAATAAAAAAGACATTACTGCATTAGATTATAGGATGATAGAACAAAAACATAAGAATATAATTGATAGAATTGTTAAAATTTTAGCGGTTGATAAAAACTTTCCCAACTATGTAAAAACAAACACAGGTATTATACAGTTAAAAGAAAATATACCTTATTTAGAAACAGAAATTCAAAAAATAGTGTTAAACTATTTAGAGTTGTTAGATACAATTAGGTATGTTAGAAATAAAAAATGCGAACACGAAATTCATAATATGTATACTGTAAATTTATTAAGAGAGAAAGAGCAATCGAGATTTAATTATGTATATAAACATACAGATGTATATAAAATAAATACTATTGAATTAGAAAGATTGATAGAAGATATAAATGTATTATTTGACAAAATTTATAGTGATATAAATTTTCAAAAAAATTATAGGATTGGAAATAAAAAATGAAAGAAGTATTACCAAAAGATTGTATAGTAAATAGGTTTATACCTAAAAAAACATTTTATGAAAAAACTAATGTAAGTGTAGTTACCAAAACTGAATTTATAGATATTGTAGATAAAATAACTTGGAAATATAAACTAGCTGAAGATACAATTAATATAACTAAAACAGATGAAGTAGAAGAAATAGAAATATTTGAAATTGAATTAAAAGAAAAAAAGATTCCTAGAAATGTTATAAATACAATAGTTAGAGCAATCCCATATAAAATATTATTTATATTAAGTTATAAAGAAGAATTTTGCTATATGATAAATGCCAATCAAAACTATTATAGTAAATGGAATGAAGAAATAGAATTTGATTTTTCTGATATCAATTTAGAATATATTTATCAAAATATTGTTAAAAAGCTTATAAAACACGAAGATAATGATAATGGCAATAAAAATTTCCAACAAATATTAGAAAATAATAAAAAGAAGGAAGAATTAAATAAAAGAATTGACATTTTAAAAAACAAAGTTAAAAATGAAAAACAATTTAATAAAAAAGTTGAATTTAATCAAGAATTAAGAAAATTAGAAAGCGAATTGGAGGAATTAATAAATGAATAAATTAGATATGCAAACAACAGATATTGTAGATGAAAACATAGAAAAAATAGGAGAGTTGTTTCCAAATGTTATTGTTGAATCTGAAAAAGGAAAAGCAATAGATTTTAATTTACTAAAACAAGAATTATCAAAAGTAGCAGTAGATGAAAGTAAAGAAAAATACCAACTTACTTGGCCAGGAAAAAAAGAAAGTATTATAACTGCAAATACTCCTACTACTAAAACATTAAGACCAGTAAAAGAAAAGTCAGTAGATTTTGAAAACACTAAGAATATATATATAGAAGGTGATAACCTTGAAGTATTAAAAATATTACAAGAGTCATATTTAAATAAAGTTAAATGTATATATATAGACCCACCATATAACACAGGGAATGATTTTATATATAATGATAAATTTAGTAAAAGCAAAGAAGAAGAATTAGAAGAGTCGGGACAAGTTGATGAATATGGTAATAAAATGGTATCTAACCCACAATCTAATGGTAAATATCATAGCGATTGGTTATCAATGATGTATCCAAGAATAAAGCTTGCTAGAAATTTACTTACTGATGATGGCGTAATATTTATATCAATTGATGATAATGAAGTTGATAATTTGAAAAAAGTTTGTAATGAGATTTTTGGCGAGAATAATTTTATATGTGATATTATTAGAAAAACTAAATCTACAACTAATGATAGCAATGTAGGTGTAAATGTGCAACACGAAAATACACTTATATATTCTAAAAATAACAATAAATGTAAATTATATGGTGAAGAAAAAACATTTGAAAACTACAAAAATCCTGATAATGATTTGAATGGAGAATGGTGTTCAGCAGATCCAAGTGCAAGAACAGGTTCTACATTTGAAATAATAAATCCGTATACGGGGAGAGTGGATTTGCCACCTTTAAACAGTTGCTGGAGATTTTCAAAAAAATCATTTGATGAATTTGTAAAAAGTGGTAAGATAAAATTCAAAGAATCTCATAATGAAAATGAAAGAGGATTTATATTTAAAAGATACAAAAATGAAGTTAAGAGTGAATATAATAAAATCGGAAGTTTATTTGGTGTGGACAATAAATATATGAATCAAGCAGCAACTAAAAATATAAATGAATTAATTCCTGAGTTTAAAGCGTTTGATTATACAAAACCAGTAAACTATATGTTTAAATTATTACAATACTCATCAGATAAAGACACGATTGTTTTGGACTTCTTCTCGGGATCAGGAACAACAGCACACGCTTGTATGCAACTAAACGCTGAAGATGGTGGGAATAGAAAATACATAATGGTACAATTACCAGAAAAATGTGATGAAAAATCAGAAGCATTTAAGGCAGGATATAAAACGATTTGTGAAATAGGACAAGAAAGAATTCGTCGTGCTGCAAATAAAATAAAAGAAGAAACGAAAGCTGATATTGATTATGGATTTAGAGTATATAAAGTAGATTCATCTAATATGAAAGATGTATATTATACAGCAGATGAATATAAACAAGAGCAATTAGAAATGTTTACTACCAATATAAAAGAAGATAGAAATAATAACGATTTATTAACTTCTGTTATCTTAGATTTAGGTTTATCATTAGATTTAAAAATTGAAGAAAAAACAATATTAGATAATAAAGTATATTTTATAGACGAAAATTCATTAGTAGCTTGTTTTGATGATAATATAAATATAGAAATAGTAGATAATATTGCAAAATATTCACCATTAAAGGTAGTATTTAGAGAAAGTTCGTTTAAGTCCGATAATGATAAAATAAATTTAATGGAAAAGATGAAAAAAATATTGCCAGAAACAGAGGTTAGTGTAATATAAATGAATATTAAAAAATATACATATAATTTTATCTTATTATTCTCAATTGTGCTGAATATATTTCTAGGTATTATTGTAATATTAAGTCACTTAGATTTTAAATTTAATATTCTAACACAAGATAATTGGATTGATATTATGCTCTGTTTGATTACAATAATACCGACTAGTATATTTTCATATCTTATATTTAAACAAGCAAAAGATATTAGTAACAGGCAAGAAAAATTTGAAGTAGAACTGCTGCAGAAACAATTCGATGCTTCGCTAAGAGAAAATAGATTAAATGTATATAATACTTTTATGAGTTTGAAATATATAGAAAGAATTTATAATAGTGATATAGTAATTTTAAATTTTATAAATCAAAATCACGAAGAAAACAAAAAAATATTTGATTTATTATTAAAAAAGGAAGAACAAATTATATTGGCATTATGTAATAGTAAGTTATTATTTAAGAATGATTTGGAACTAGAAGAACAAAATGATAATTTGGCTAAATTGATTATAGCGTATAGAGAGTGTGCACAAGAATTTGCAAAAAATATCTATAAAGCAAATGATGAGGCGTTATCTTATTTGCATACATATCATTTATATATTCCAACGAAAGTTATACCGAAAAATGTAATAACAAAGAATAAAAAAATATTTAATGATGTAAAAGAAATATTTAGGAAATATACAGAAGATTTGAAAAATAAAATAAGTGATATTAGTGATATATTTGATGGAGACTATTATATGAATTTATATGACAAATATATAAATATAGATATAAAAGATAGTAGTATTGAAAAATAATAAAGTGAGAAAGGAGAAAAACGTGGATAAATATTGTGATAAAGATGATATTACAAATTGGCTAAAAGAAGGTAAACATATTTTTTTAGAAAACAGTAGAGTAGCAACAGATAGTGAAGAATTGAAAGAGGAAGAGTTATTTTTTGTTAGTGGAACATCTGAAATAAATAATAATATTGATAGAATTACATTAACCCAAATAGATAGTGGTGAAATAGAAAATATATTAAATTATTTAGATGAAAATAGCCTAATAACTAAGAAAGAATTAGAACTAAAATATAATGTAACAAAAGAAAAAGATCATTCTATCAATGCTTTAATTGCTAAAAAATATATTAAAGAAGTTGGAGATAAATATCAAATTATAAAAAGGAGGTAAAACAATTGAAATTAAAATTTAAAAAACAACAATATCAAGAAGACGCAGTAATGTCAGTAGTAAATTGTTTTGCTGGGCAGAAAAAAGGAAATAGAAAAGACTTAATAGCAAGATATACTAAGGTAACTGGTGTCGGATTTTTGGAAGAAAAAGAAGATGTAGAAGTAGTAGCATTCGGGAATAAACAAATCGAACTTTTAGAAAGTGAAAGAAGATTAAACATTAGAGAAGTACAAAGAGTAAATGATATTAATTATACAGACTCTGCTAGTTTAAATGATTTTACTATTGAAATGGAAACTGGTACTGGTAAAACATTTACATATATAAAAACAATGTATGAACTAAATAAGCATTATGGTTGGAATAAATTTATTGTAATGGTTCCATCTATTGCAATACGTGAAGGAGTACAGAAGTCTTTTGAAATAACTAAAGATTATTTTCAAGAAATATATCATAAAAAGATTAGATTTTTTGTATATAATTCATCAAATAGTTCTAATATAGCAAATATAAATACTTTTGCGTCAGATGATTCTGTGCAAGTAATGATAATAAATTATCAAGCATTTAATGCAAAATCAAGCAGTAATAGAAGAATATATGAAGAACTAGATGAACTGCAATCAAGAAGACCAATAGACGTAATTAAAAGTGTTAGACCAATTCTAATAATAGATGAGCCACAAAAGTTTGGAGATAAGACTGAGGAGCTATTTAAAGAATTTAATCCACTAATAAAAATAAGATATTCTGCAACACATAAAAAAGGTAAAGAATATAACAAAGTATATAGGTTAGACGCAATTGACGCATATAATCAAAAATTAGTTAAAAAAATAAATGTAAAAGGTATAGAAGTTCTAAATAACAAATCAGAAGATACATATATGTTTTTAGAAAGTGTAGATATAAGTCAAAAAAGTGATCCAGTGGCTAAAATGGAAATTGAAGTTAAATCACAAACAGGTGTTACTAGAAAATTAATGAAAATAAAAGCTGGAGATGATTTATATACAAAGTCAGGTGGATTAACACCATATAAGGGATATGTAGTGAGCGAAGTAGACGCAAGATATGAAGCTTATGATAAAGTATTTTTTACAAATGGTAAAGAAATATCATCAGGTCAAGCAATTGGAGATGTAGACGAAGAATATATTGTAAGAATACAAATTAGAGAAACAATAAGAACTCATTTAGAAAAGGAAAAAGAGTTATTTAAACAAGGGATTAAAGTACTGTCATTATTCTTTATAAATGAAGTAGCTAAATACAAATTTTATGAAAATGGAACTGCATTAAAAGGTGATTATGCTAAAATGTTTGAAGAAGAATATATTAATGCTGTAAATGATTTTAGAAGTATAATTGATGAGGAATATACAAAGTATTTAGATTCATTTGATACTGGTAAAATACACTCAGGATATTTTTCTATTGATAAAAAAGGACAAGTGGTAGATTCAGCAATAAACGATAAAAAAGAATATCTTAGTTTTGATGAAGGAGCATATGACTTAATAATGAAAGATAAAGAAAGGTTATTATCTTTATCTGAACAAGTTCGATTTATATTCTCACATTCAGCACTTCGTGAAGGTTGGGATAATCCTAATATATTTCAAATATGTACATTAAAACATAGTAATTCTGAAATTAGTAAAAGACAAGAAATAGGTCGTGGTCTTCGTATTTGTGTAAACAATGATGGAGACAGAATGGATTATAATACTTTAGAAAATAATTTCCATATAGTTAATACTTTAACAGTAGTTGCAAGTGAATCTTATGATAGTTTTGCTAAATCATTGCAATCAGAAATGTCAGATAGTTTAACAGCAAGACCTAAAAACTTTGTTCAAGAAAACTTTATTGGAAAAGTATTAGTAAATGAAGAAGGACATAAATATGAATTTACAGCAGAACATTATCAAGACTTTTTATTCCATAATGTAGAATGTGGATATATAGATAGAAAAGATAACTATAAAATAACAGATAAATTTATTGATGATATGGAAAATAATAAACTAGAGATAATGGAAGAATTACAACCTTTTGAAAATGAAGTTCATAATTTAATGTTAAAATTATACTCTACAAATAATACTAAATTAGTATCAGATGAAAGAAGAGAAAATATAAAAGATTTAAAACCGAATAGTAATTTTGAAAGAAAAGAATTCCAAGAACTATGGGACAAAATCAATGTAAAAACAATGTATGAAGTTTCTTTTGATACAAATGAATTAATAGATAAAACAATTAATTCAATTAATGATAAATTAACAATAAACAAAATGAAAGTAAGAATAACAGAAGGTAATCAGAAAGAAAATATATCAGCAGTAAGTGTAAATAGTAAAGAATCTATGGTAGAGGCAAAAACAAAAGTAGAAGTTGTTGATAGCTTTTCAAGTTCTCAAATAAAATATGATTTAATAGGAGAACTGACAAAAGACACTGGGCTTACGAGAAAAACAATTATTGATATTTTGAAAAATATCAAAGCAGATAAATTTGAATTTTTCAAATATAATCCAGAAGAATTTTTAAGAAAAGTTTCAAAAATTATAAACGAAGAAAAAGCAACAACTGTTATTGATGGAATAACTTATCACAAAACAGATAAAAAATATAGTAATGATATATTTACAATTAATAATGTAAGAGCAGAACTTGGAGAAAATGCAATTGATGTAAAAAAACATATATATGATTTTCTTGTAACAGATTCTAATAACGAAAAAGAATTTGCTAAAAAATTAGAAACTGGAGAAGTAACAGTATATGCTAAGCTACCAAATGGGTTCAAAATACCAACTCCAGTAGGTAACTATAACCCAGATTGGGCAATTGTATTTGATAATGAAGATTTTAAATACATATATTTTATTGCAGAAACAAAAGGTAGTATGAAGTCAATGGAACTGCGAGAAGTTGAGAAAGCTAAAATAGAGTGTGCTAAAAAGCATTTCAAAGCTATATGTAATGATAAAGTTAAATATGATGTAATAAATAACTATGAAACATTGATTAATATAGTAACATAGAAAATAATTAATAGTTTGAAATATCAACAATAGGAGGAAATATGATTAGAGAAAATTCTTTTGTACCAGTATATACTGATATACATATTCATACATCAGAAGATCCAGATAAATTAAATTCAAAATATAACATAGAAAAACTTATTGCTAATATGAATAAAATTGCACAAAATTCTATAAAACTAATAAGTTTTACAGATCATAATGTAATAAATAAGAGTGTATATCTAAGTGAATTTCCAAATGATGTATATTTGGTTTTAGGTGTAGAACTTCATATTAGATTCGCTAAAGAAAAGGAGCCTTATCACTGTCATATGTTATTTGACTGTGAAATAACTGAAAATACTATAGATGTAATTAATGACAAACTAAATAAATATTACCCAATAAAGCATATTAAAAACGAAGATAATATACCTTTTTTGCAAGATATAATAAATGAGTTTGATGATTATAATTACTTGATTTTACCTCATGGTGGACAAAACCATAAGACATTTAACTTAGCTATACCTAAGGGGAGCAAATTAAATAATGTTATGGAAAGAATGCTATACTATAATCAATTTGATGGATTTACCTCTAGATCACAAACTGGAACAAAGAAAACAATCGATTATTTTAAAAAATTAGGAATAAATGAATTTACAAATTTATTAACCTGCAGTGATAATTATAAGCCAAATAGTTATCCTAATCCTAAAAGTGGTACTAAAACATTCATACCTACTTGGATATTATCGGAACCTACATTTGAAGGTTTAAAAATAGCTTTATCTGAAAAATCCAGACTAATATACTCAAAGGAAAAACCAGAAATTTATGAAGAATATATAAAAGAGTATAAAATAAAAAATGATAAATTGAATATTGATGTAAAATTCCAACCTGGATTAAATGTAATAATTGGGGAGTCATCTAGTGGAAAAAGTTTATTAGTTGATACGTTGCTTAATTCAATTAAAGGAACAATTAAACAAAGCTCATATGCTAAGAAATTTGACTTTGCTAATTTGAATGTTAGTAATCCAGCTGGATTCACACCGCATTATATAAATCAAAACTATATTATGGACATATCAAAAACTGAAAAAATAGAAGATATTCCTTTAATAAAAAAGATGTTTGGATCTAAAACAGAGATAGAGATTAAGACAGATGAAAAGATACTAGAATTAAAAGAAACACTTGATTTTATAATTGATAAAGTTGAAAGTATTCAACAGTTACACTCTGAGTTTAAATCTTTATTAAGTATAAATAAAATTTTACTTAAAAAAACAAAAAATATAAATCCATTTAACACTATATTTCCAGATAATAGATTACTTGAAAAAATGGATTTTAGTAAAACTACATATAACGAATTCTTGACAAAATTAGACGAAATAGATAAATTTGCTAAAAATAATATTTTTACTGATGATATAACAAATGAAATAGAAATTATTAAAGAAAAATTAAAGAATAGTTTCGAGTTAAATGTATTCCAAGAAATTATTTCTAATATAATCAGTGATAAACAAACTAAATTTTTAGAAATGTTAGAGCAACAAACAGACAAAGAAAAAATAAAAAAAGAAAATTATAACAAACTGATATATTTTATTAGTAAATATTTAGAAGAAATAGATGCGTTTGATAAGAAAATAAAAAAACTAAAAAAATATTCGTATAAAATAAACTCAGATAAAAAAGTTATTGCAAATCATAAACTATATGTATCTAATGAATTTAAGATTGATGATAAAGTTATATTAGAAAATTTAAATACATTCTTAATTAGAGATAAAGAAATCAAAGAATTTGACTCAATAACACCAGAAATGCTATTTTTGAATAATTATAATGGTAATTATAAAATTAAAAGCTATGATATTTTAAAAAACAAATTATTAGAGGCATTTACAAGTAATAATGTATATAAATATAAAATAACTACTTCTGATAATAGAAATTGGTCTGACCTAAGTCCAGGATGGAAAACGGCTATTTTAACGGAATTAATTTTACAATATGATGGTGATCAGGCACCTTTAATTATAGATCAACCAGAGGATAATCTGGCTAATGGATACATCAATAATAAGTTAATTACAGACATTCAGAAAGCAAAAATAAGAAAGCAGATAATAATAGTAACACATAATGCAACAATTCCAGTATTAGGTGATGCACAAAATATAATAGTATGTCAAACCAAAAATAATGTTTTAAATATTAACTCGGGATTATTGGAAGAAAAAATAGATGATAAATTTTCACTAGAGCATATTGCACAAATAGCTGATGGTGGAAAAAGCTCCATTAAAAAGAGATTTAAAAAATATAATATCAAGAAGTTCAGGGAGAGTGATTAAATGGAATATAAAGTAATTAAGAATAAGAATGAAATTGAATTTATTAAAGATGATGAAAAAAAATTAGATTATATAGAAATGGTAAGAGACCTATATAAAGGAAATAAAGTCGGATTTAATATACAAAAAAATTGTGGTATCTCTGAAGAAGAAACAGAGATGATACTTGAATTACAAAAAGAAATAAACATTTTAACAGTAAGTGATAAAAGAAAAAAGTTAATAAAGGATTTTGAAAGGAATAAAAGATAATTAACGTATATTATTGTAAAAAGTTAGCAAGAAATTGCTAATTTTTTCTTTTTAACGACAAATTTCGACACAAAAAAATAAAACAATATGATATAGTTTATAATAAATAAAGTTCAATACTTGGTGATAAAAGTATAGATATACCATTTAAAACAATATAAAAGATACAAATACAATAATAGTTATTGTATAGTAGGCAAAATAAGGAAAAGGGTCAGTGACTGCAATTATTCTTTTAATTAACAAAAGATAAATTAAGGCTTACTGACTCTTTTTGTGCAGTCACAAATTTAGTTTTGTGGAGGCGTATGTTGTTTGAAAAATGGTATGAAATTGATTTAGATATTCATTTTAGAAATAGAGATAAATTTACTAATTGTATTAGTGGCTTTATCTCTATTTTTTTATATTCAATTTATCATATTAATTTGAAAGTGATATATAGATGTAGAAGTCCACCAACTCCAATTATTTAGAAAAAAATGATTGGAGGATAAAAAATGGACAAGATTCCTAAAAGAAGAAAAAGAAAAGATAATCCATATACCATTTTTAAAAATGGTGATACATATAAAATATCATTTAAAGATAATCAAGGTAGGATACAAAAAGTTGATATTACAAAAGAAATATATGAAGTATTTAATGAATTTGAACTTATGGATAAGTCTTTAATAAATGAAGAAGAGAGATATTTTGAAAGATTAGAGTTATCAGAAGAATTGATACATAAAAGGGCATTTATTAACCCAATAGCATTATTAGATGAGGTAGTTCTTAAAGATACTTTAAATAAGTTAAAAATAGCTTTAAATAGTTTACCTGAAATTCAAAAAAAAAGAATTGAAATGTACTATTTTAACAGTATGACATTTCAACAAATTGCTCAAAAAGAAGGTTGTACTAAGAGAGCAGTTAAGTTTTCTATAGATTTAGGAATAGAAAAAATGAAAAAAATTTTAAAAAATTTATAATTCAGACTACACTTTTGGTGAATTAATGAGGAATAGTATGAGGAGATATAAAATATCAATTCAAATCTATTCCTTTTTTATTATAAGGAAAAATGTTCCTTGAAAATTTAATATACATTCATTAGATACATTTCATTATCATAAGCACATTAATAACTACGCTTGCGACAATAGTTGATTAGAAATAATAGGTTGTCCCTATTACTGCGATGATTGATAATAGATAAAATAATAAGAACGATACTTCTGCCTAGCCACAGAAAGACGCAATGGGGGTAGCTTTGTGAAAACCACAAGGAGGTTTAGTAGACCTATGGAGTTATTTAACAAATAACCATCTAATGATTTCCGTGTACTAAGGGTTCGAGGAAAAATATAGTACAAATATAAAATGATTAATAAAATAAATTAGATGTAGAAGGAATAGTTATAGATACTGTTCCTTCTATATCAATAAAAAAGGAAGGAGCGAATATGGAGATATTAAAAGGAGATGTATATTATGCAATATTAGATCCAGTTGTAGGTTCAGAACAAGGTGGAAATAGACCAGTAGTTGTTGTTCAAAATAAATATGGAAATAAACATAGTACAACTGTATTGATTGCACCGATTACTAAAGATTCGCATCCTAAAAAGAATTTACCAACTCATATAGCAATAAAAAGAAATGATAAAATTAAACATAATTCTCTAATATTATTAGAACAAATCAGAGTTATTGATAAAAAGAGATTAGGTAATTATTTAACAAAACTAGACAATGATATTATAGCAAGAATTGATAAAGCTATGCTTATATCACTTGGAATAGAAAATAGGAGGAAAATTTAATGAAAATAAAAGAATATTTAATAAAAGTTACATATATAAAAGAAACAGAATTTGTAGTTAAAGCTACAAATGTTAATAATGCAATATTAAAGGCAAAAAAATTTATTGAAATATATCCTTTAAATTGTGAAAATACACTATATATAAATAGGAAAAGAAGATATAAGGCAATAAAATTAAGTTAGTTGTCAAATGTGAAAAATTAAAATTTTACACAATGGTAATAGATATTCTGAACTGCTAAAATTCAAGTTACATAGCAGTTCTTTTTGTGTAAAAAGAAAGGAATGTATATGGAAAATAAGATATGCGAAAGATTTTATACTGTTAAAGATATAATAGTAATATTAAAAATAAGTAAAAGTAAAGCCTATAAATTTATTGAAGAAGCACAAAAAAATAATACTTACCCATTTACAGTTGTTAATTTAGACGGAACATATAGAATAAATGCAAATGAATTTGAAAGTTGGATAAATGGGGGAATGATGAAGAATGTATAGGAAGAAAAACAAAAAATACATTATTAATATTGTATCTAAAGAAAAGATTGAAACATTTTGTATTAATGCAAAAAGTAAAAAAGAATCTTTGATAATAATAAAATATTTATTAAATAGATGTAGTTATTTAGGCTATGCAAACAGAAAATATTATCTTTTTAGCACTAGGTTTAAAGGAGATTTATAAATGGAAAAAATTAAAAATTACAAAGGTACAATAGCTTTTTATTATAAAGGTTCTTGGTATCATAGGAAGAAAACAATCAATGAGTTTGGAAAAACTGTTTATTCAAGACTAGGGGGATTTGCTACTCCTGAAGAAGCTGAAGAAAGTTATTATAAATATTTAAAAATATTTGAAGATGAACAATCAAAAATAATATCACCGAAAGTAAATAAAGATATTCTATTAAAAGATTATCTAATATATTGGTATGAAAGTATATTAAAAGAAAGAGTAAAATCAACTACAAGTATGACAGTTTCGTATGCTATATATAAATTGATAATACCAAATCTGATGTATGATATAAAATTAACACATATTACAACAGAGTATATAAATGAGTTATTAGAAAGTATTAATAAATTAGGTACTTCTACTGCAAATAAAGCAAGAGAAATATTATTTCTAGCATTAAAAGAAGCGTGGCTTGAAAAATATATAACAACTAATCCAGTTGAAAAATCAAAAGAATATAGAAGAAACAATAAACCTATTACTATATTAAAAGAAGATGAGATAAAAAAGATGTTAGAAGTAACATCCAAAGAAAATTGGTATTTAGAAATTTTATTAGCACTTTTCTGTGGTCTTCGTAAAGGGGAAATAATGGGCTTGAAATTTACAGATTTTGATTTTAAAAGAAATACAGTTACAATATCTAGGCAGGTAGCTACTAATTTCACAATGAAAGCTAATGAATTTAATATTAGTAATGCAAAAAGAATAGAAACAGAACCTAAAACTGAAAATAGTTATAGAACTTTAAAAGTTCCTAAAATGATTATGGTAGAAGTAACTAAAAGAAAAGAATATATGAAACAACAAAAATTAATTTTAAAAGATAATTTTATTGATAATGATTATATAACTTGTCAAAAAAATGGTAGTGCAAGAAGTGCAGGTTCATTAAATACATATTTACAAAAGTTATCGAAAAGATTAAATTTTTCTAATATAACAATACACGGTCTTAGACATATGTATGCAACAATATTAATAGAACAAAATGTTGCATTACCTAAAATTTCTTCATTACTAGGACATAATTCAATTCATACAACCTATAACATTTATTGTGGTGTAATGAATGATAATGATAGAATTCTTGCATTTATGAATAATAAATTTAATGTGAAGGAGGAAATAAATGAGTAATAAAGAGTATATAGACTATAAAGTATATAATATCACTAAAATAAAGAATAAGTATGGTTATAGAATAAAATTAGAATATTATGATGGAACTAGTAGTCTAATTCAAAAGTCAGGTTTTAAAACATTAAAAGAAGCTACAGAAAGCAAGAATAAATCAATTGCAGATTTGATAAATAAAACATTTATATTAAATGATAGTATTTCTATAAAAGATTTTTACACTAAGTGGTTAGAAGAGATTATGAGACCTAAAATTACAGCAGGTTCGTATGATTCATATAAAAATATAGTATATAATCATATTATACCGTATTTTAAAGGAATGAAATTAACTACCTTAGACAAATCACATATCCAAAGATTATATAATTCTAAAGTAGAATACTCACTTAGTGTAACTAGGGGGATAAGTATTGTTATCCATACATCTTTAAATTATGCAGTAGAAAAAAATTATATAAAAGTAAATCCATCTCAAGGAATAAATTTACCTAAAAATATAAAGAAAAAAGAATATAGGAAAACAAATATTAATTCAGCAGATACTTTAACTGAAGAACAAATACTAATATTACTTGAACATAGTAAAGGGACACTTATTTATCTACAAATAATGTTTGCTGTTTTAATGGGATTAAGAAAAAGTGAAATAAATGGTCTAAAATATACAGATATTGATTTTGTAAGAAGAAAAATTCATATACAAAGACAATTAGGAGTTATGCCTAATACTAAGTTAGAAGATGTACCACTTGGAAAATATACAAAGCAAGAAATAAAGTGTAAAACATTTTCTAGTAATAGAATATTAAATATACCAGATATTTTATTTGAAGAAATATTAATAGAAAAAGCTAAATATGAAAAGCGCAAAAATAGAAGAAAGAATGACCAAACTAATACATTCTTCGATTTAAACTATATCATTTGCAGTTCAAATGGAAATCCTAGAAGTAAATCATTTCATTTTAAACATTGGAAGGAAATTCTAAAAAAAGCAAATTTACCTGATATGAAGTTCCACGATTTAAGAAAAACTTATTGTACTTTATTATTAAATAATAATTTCAATTCTAAAGCAGTATCTTCTTTAATGGGACATGCTACTGAAATAATAACTGTTGATGTATATGGTGATAAACAGCAACTTGTTAAAGATGGTACATTAGAATTAGAGCCATTTTTAGATAGAGTGTTACCTAAGAATACAGAAAATAATACTAATTTATCAAACGATACAGAAATTAATAAAGTAATTAATGATATAACAGAATATTTTTTAAAATAATATTCATAATAAGACAAGGTTTAGTGCCTTGTTTTTTGCAAGTAATAATGGTATAATTTATTGTATTAAAAGGTTCAAACATTCCGTATATTCCATATAGTTTTTTTAGAAGTTTGTGACCTTTATTCGTTCACAGCCAAAAATGACAAAAATCAGAACAAAAAAAATTGATTTGTGAACGAATTTGTGAACGAATTTTCAAAAAAAGTGGTTGATAGTGATCCTTTTTTTGGTCACAAAAGGAGGTAAAATGTTCAAATTAGTATCAAAATATAAGCCAGCAGGAGACCAACCTCAGGCAATAGAAAAGCTAGTAGAAGGATTAAATAAAGGACTGAAACATCAAGTGCTTCTAGGAGCAACGGGAACAGGAAAAACTTTTACTATGGCAAATGTAATAGAAAAAGTTCAAAAACCAACACTTGTTTTAGCACATAATAAGACCTTAGCTGGACAACTTTATAGCGAACTCAGGGAGATATTCCCCGAAGCACACGTTGAGTATTTCGTATCATATTACGACTATTACCAGCCAGAAAGCTATATTGCCCATTCTGACACATATATAGAAAAAGATAGTAGTATTAATGATGAAATAGATAAACTTCGTCATTCAGCAACCTTATCTCTATTTGAAACACGAGATGTAATAATTGTAGCATCAGTATCATGTATATATGGTCTAGCAGATCCAGTAGACTATAAAGAAATGATGATGTCACTAAGACCGGGAATGCAAAAAGGAAGAGATGAAGTATTAAAAAGGCTAGTAAATATGCAATATGCAAGAAATGAATTAGACTTTAAAAGAGGAACATTTAGAGCAAAAGGAGATACAGTAGAGATATATCCTTCATCACAAAGTGAAGCAGCAGTCAGAGTAGAATTTTGGGGAGATGAAATAGAAAAAATAACAGAAATAAATCCATTAACTGGAAAAGGAATAGGACTTAGAAATCATATATTAATACCACCAGCATCACAATATGCAACAGAAAAAGCAAAAGTCGATATAGCAATAGAAAATATTGAAAAAGAATTAGAAGGAAGAATAAAATATTTTAAAGAAAACAATAAACTAATAGAAGCACAAAGAATAGAAGAAAGAACAAACTTTGATATGGAAATGCTAAGAGAAACAGGATTTTGTTCAGGGATAGAAAACTATTCAAGACATATCAGTGGTAGAGAAGAGGGGAGTAGGCCATACACATTATTTGATTATTTTCCAGATGACTTCTTATTATTAGTAGATGAATCACATGTAAGTATTCCACAAGTTAGAGCAATGTATAATGGGGATAGGGCAAGAAAAGAAAGCTTAGTTAATTTTGGATTTAGATTACCTTCAGCTTTTGATAATAGGCCACTTAAATTTCCAGAGTTTGAAGAACAATTAAATCAAGTAATATATGTTAGTGCAACACCAGCAGATTATGAAAAAGAACATAGTAGTGGAAATGTAGTAGAACAAATAATACGCCCTACAGGTCTATTAGATCCAAAAATAGAGGTAAAACCAGTAACAAATCAAATAGACGACTTATTAGAACAAATACGAATAACTGTAGAGAAAAAAGAAAGAGTATTAGTTACAACATTAACTAAAAAACAAGCAGAAGATTTAACTGCATATTTAAAAAGTTTTAATATAAAAGTAAACTATATGCATTCAGATACAAAAACATTAGAAAGAATGGAAATAATACGTAATTTAAGACTAGGAGAATTTGATGTTTTAGTTGGAATAAACCTATTAAGAGAAGGGTTAGACATACCAGAAGTTTCATTAGTAGCAATACTAGATGCAGACAAAGAAGGTTTCTTACGTTCAGAAAGATCCTTAATACAGACAATTGGTCGTGCTGCTAGAAATTCAGAAGGACGAGTTATCATGTATGCAGATCAGTTGACAGATAGTATGGAAAAAGCAATAAGAGAAACAAATAGGAGAAGAACAATACAAGAAGAATATAATAGAGTTCATAATATAACACCTAAAACTATAAGTAAATCTGTTCGTGATTCAATTAGTGCAGTTAAAATGGAAGATATTAAAGTAGAATATAAATTAGAAAAAGAACAAGATATAACAGATATCATAAATAAACTTAGTGAAGAAATGCTTAAATATGCTGCTAATATGGAATTTGAGGAAGCAGCAAAAATTCGAGACAAGATTAAAGAATTAGAAAAATTGATATAAAACTAATAGTCTTAATAAATACTTAATAATCTTGTAGTTGATATTTAGAAAATTATAGTATAAAATATAAATGAGGATAAAAAATAAAAGGAAAAGGGATAATAAATGGTAGTAAAAAAACGAACTATAAAAACGCAAGATATATTTATATATTTTTATATAGCTGCAATACTTGGATGGATATTAGAAACAGTTTTTGCAATAATGCTAGAAAATCCAGAAAAAAGAGGATTTCTATATGGACCACTATGTCCAATATATGGTTTTGGAGCTATAATGTTAGTACTAGTTAATTCAGCATTAAACAGAAAAAATATAAAAAAAATGTATATAAAGTTTGCAGTATTTGCAATTACATTTACAATTTTAGAATATTTGTCATCAGTAATTTTAGAAGCTTTATTTGGAATGAGATGGTGGGACTATACAGGATTATTTTTAAATTTCCAAGGAAGAATAGCATTAGGTTATTCTATAGCATTTGGACTAATAGGGATAATATTTATAAAACTAATATTAAAACCAATTAAGAGATTATGTGAAAAACTAAGAAAAACTTTAACTCCAAAAGGGGTAAATATATTAGTAACTATGATAACAATGATTTTTGTTATAGATATAGTACTTTCTTGCATAAGATATGCAAATTAAATAATAAAATAATTATATAGAAACAAAAATTAAAACCATACATATCATATAATAGGTGATGTGTATGGTTTTAAATGATTTAAAGGAGATAGCAGAAAATATAAAAGAAAAAGACCCAGCAAGTAAAAATATATTAGAAGTAATAATTCTATATCCAGGTTTTCATATACTAATATTTCACAAGTTAGCACATTTTTTATATAATAAAAATTGGCTATTTTTAGCAAGGCTTGTATCACAAGTAGGAAGATTTTTAACTGGAATTGAAATACATCCAGGTGCAAAAATAGGTAAACGACTTTTTATAGACCATGGAATGGGAATAGTAATAGGTGAAACTGCAACAATTGGTGATGATTGTACAATTTATCATAATTCGACTTTAGGTGGGACAGGGAAAGATGAAAATAAACGACATCCAGATATAGGAAATAATGTAATGGTAGGAGCAGGAGCTAAAATCTTGCGGTCCAATTAAGATAGGAAACAATGTAAAAATAGGTGCAAATGCAACTGTACTTACAGATATACCAGATAATGTAACTGTTGTAGAATGTAATAGAATAGTAAAAACTTGACAAGTCAAATGATATTATGTATACTACTTAACAGGACAATTTTTAATAGATAAGTTATATACTAAAATTTTGGAGGACATTATGAAGAAAGAAAACTTATTAAAATCAATCGCTGATATTAATCAAGAAATCAAGAGTATTAAAGAAGAGATTGGTAATCAAGACAGAGTCAATATTGCTCTTGATATTAGATGTTTAGCAAGAAAAATATTTACATTCTTACGAGATATAGAAGAAGAAATATTGGTTAAAGAATCTACTATTTGCTTGAATGCTACAGAGCAAGATGAGTTTGAAGAAGAACTTGAAAAAATGTCTTCTAAGTATAAAAAACTTAAAAAGGATCTTACATCTTTTAAAGGTTTAGATGGATTAGAAGATATCATAGAAAGCACAGTTGATGCAGCTAAATGTTATATTAATGGATTGCAATATGAAGAGGCATTAAAAGAGCCTACACTATATAGTATAGATGAAAAGTACTTTATTTTTGCAAATACTGATTTAATAACAGATGAAGCTAATATATATAATAGTTTAGATGCTGCTTTAGAAAATCTTGTTGCTAGAATAAATGTGTTATTCATTAAAGAAGATAATCAATATGTTATTGATTCAGGAGATGAAGTAGGTTCAAGGATATATTGTTTACAAAATGCTGTTAATACTGCGTATGAAGTTGCGATATTATCTAAAATAAGTAGTGAAAATCTAAAAATTATTAACTCAGTTGAGCCAAAAAGATTAAACGAAATTATAAAGTTTTTGAAAATTTTTAATAACTTTTATAGTGAAACTGATATGTTCCCATATAGAACAATAACTACTTTTTTAGATGCACTTATAAAATGCATTAAGAAGTAAAATTAAGCTTAAATTGTCCAAAATAACTTATCAAAAAAAGACTTATGAAATCATAGGTCTTTTTTATTTGACAAAAAATACGATATTATGTATACTGGATGTAGGACAATTTTACCATAGATAAGTTATAAAACATTTAAGGAGGACTACTGTATGCAAAAATCAATAATTGGTAGAATGAGTGAAATTATAAATATAGGTGACACTATATTGAAAAACTTCATTAGCTACGATAAGAAAGCATTGTCTCAAAAAATCTTAAACTTTACGGATTCAATGTATGAATTAATTAAAGATTTAGAAAGCTATGTATCATCAGATATATTAGTAGAAGATGATCTACTAATTGATCGATATGTAAAAAATCTAGAATATGTAGTTAAAAACATTGAAGAAATATTTCATTATTATACGGGAATAACGGAGCTGAGCAATTCAATAGTTACGTATATTTATATACTAACTAAAAAAGATACTGAGCCCTGTGAACTAGATACTTTTGGATTAAAAATGTTAGAAGAAGATCTAGTTGACTTTGAAAAAGTTAGAGTGAATTTGGAGAAATTAATTTGCAGACCTAAAATAAAGGAAATATATAGTGAAATAGTCACTGTAGCTTCTTTATCACAAGCAATACTTCAAGATGATGGTTTGGGAAATGGTGAAATGATACTCCCAGAAGATATAACTATAAATGAAGAAGGTTTCAAAAAACTAAAAGATAGTTCATATGAAGCATATAAAAGGATTTTAGAATTTTCAATAATAGATAGAGACTATCTAATTAAAGAGGAATATTCTAAAGAGATAGATACTATATATGAATGGCTATCCACATTTGTAGTGTATTTAGTTGGAAACAAATTAGCGGTAGGATTAATAGGAACTTTAACAGCTTTTGATGCTGTATATCAAGAGTTTTTTGATTGTTAGAATAACTTAAATTGTCCCAAATAACTTATCAAAAAAAGACTTATGAAAATATAAGTCTTTTTTTATATGGTTATTTAATTAATACCGTAAATATTATTGTCAACTAATAGCTGAGCTCTTTTTTTAGTTTTCTCATCACTATTTAAAGAATTCGTAATAAATTCAGGATGGTTAATTAAAAAGTTTCTCATAGATTCGTCTGGATTATGATAGAAATTATTTAATAACTCTTGTTGTACTGTAGTAATTAAATTCATATCTACAGCTTTTTGAAAAAGCTTTTCATCTACATTTACTAAAGAATAGGATGCAATACCTTTAGATTCAATTATTTCTGTACCACCTTGCATTCTATCAACAACAACGCAAGACCAAGCAATTTTACCACCTAAATTTTCAATAGCAGGTATCCAAGCTCTAACATAACTTGAAGCTACAGTAATTAAATCAGCAATATGCAGTACTTTTTTATTAGCTAAGCTAGTTATTTCTAAATCGCTATTAAAGTCATAAGAATTAATCTTAATTGATAAATCTTTATATATTGAAATATGAGGTTTTTTTAATATATATGATATTACATTTGAAAAGAACCAATCACGTCTTTCACCAGCAGATATATAGTCTATTTCGTTAATATCTATATTTGCTTTTATTATAGTTACCATAGCATCTATAACATTTTTATATATTTCATTATTTTCATATTGTAAAAAAGTTTTATCAAAAACTTTTTTAGGTAAAGTGTCTTTGTCACTTAAACTTTCATCTATAAAAGAAAGTAAGTTTACAGCATCTGTTTCAGATCCATATATAAAATGTGTATTTATAAAATATGGTCCTATTTTACCAGATGTATACCAAAAAGGCTTGTTTTCCTCACAAAATTTTATAGCATTTGTGCTAAATAAATATGATTCTATATTAATCATTGTAATCCTCCTAAATTTAAATTAATAGTATTCTAAATAAAAACTAAATAATTGTCAATCAAAATATCCTATATATGGTAAATTTCTAAATTTTTCTCCATAATCTAATCCATAACCAACAACAAATTTATCTTCTATTTTAAAGCCAGTATAATCTACATTAATATCTACAACTCTTCTTGAAGGTTTATCTAGAAGAGTGCAAAGTTTAACAGATTTAGGATTTTTACTATCAAGATATTTTAATAGATATGATAATGTTCTTCCAGTATCTATAATATCTTCAACAACAATTACATCTTTACCAGTAATATTTTCTTTTAAATCTAATTCTAATTTAATAATTCCAGTACTTTCAGTTTCATTACCATAACTAGAAACCTTAATAAAGTCAAAAATCATAGGATTTGAAATTCTTTTACTTAGGTCAGTAGTGAAAAATACAGAGCCTTTTAAAATACAAATAAGCACGATTTCTTTTCCTATATAGTCACTTTCTATTTGTTTTGCCATTTCTAATATTTTGTTTTGTAAAGATGATTCATCAATTAGTACATTTAAATTTTTCATATATTACTCCATTTCTTTTTTATAGATTATATATCTACTAGATTTAAATATCAATAAAAAATAAAAAAATGTAAAATTAAATTTTTGACAATTAACATAATGTATGATAAAATACTATACGAATTTAATTAAAAAAAACTTATATTACAGCAGGAGGAAACAGCATGAAAAAAGTAAATCAAAACAAAATAGTAGAGGTGTCAAAAGCACTATATAGTTTAAAACGATTTGAAGAAATATGTAAGCAAATATATCTAGGTTTTGAAACATTACAATCATCAAATGAAGCAAGAGAAGAAAGCATATTTAAATTATCAAACTCTATTATTTACTTTAATGATATATTACTTGAACTAGAAAAAATAGTTAAAAGTAAAAAAGTAGATAACGAAATTGAAACCCTTATAATTGAAACAGAAAGTCATTTAGAAACAGATATACAGTCAGATAAATATGGATTTGGAGTAGAAATATATTTCGATAAAGAAGATTTGCCAGTACACTCAAAGACTGTAACTATAAAAAAGAGTAACGTCATTCTTATTTTGGAATATAAATATAATCTAGAAAAAAGTTATGAAACACTAGAAATATCAAAGATGTTTCGTCAAGAAAGCTTGCATATGCAAAATTCTTTTGTTTTAGATTTGAAATCTGGAACAATAGATGAAATAGCTATTTCAAATGAAATGAGCTTATGTATTATAGAGGATTTGAAATTAGCTGTTGATACAATAAAAAAAGCATTTAAATAATATAAGTTGTGTGCCAGAATAGATTTATCTGGCGCAATTTTTTTATTTAGAGAATATATAATAATATGGAATTTTGACAAACTGATTAAAAGATGATAATATATGTGAAATCTAGTTTAAAAAACTTATATTACAACAGGAGGAAAACATCATGAGTATTAGTAGATATGAATTTGTCCAAGTAGCAGAATTATTAGGAGGAAAGGTTGTAGAGAACTATAGTACCAAGGCTACCAAATTAGATTTTGCAGAATATATTAGCAAAATTGCTGAGCAGAACACGTTGTATACAGGTATATATGAATTTAATAATGGTATTAGATTTATACATAACCAAGATGAAGCGAGAGTACAAATAGTACGGGATCAAATTTGGGAATTAAAAAGCAAAGAAAGACCGTCTAAAACATTATATGAAATTGTGTCTGAAACTGAAGAACTATTTAAAGGTCAAGATAAAGTTATAGAAAATGAGGAAGGATATATATTAACAACAATAGCATATATATCTGCTATCTTAATTTCTAAAGAAGAGTATAGTAAGCAAAAAGTACAAGAAATTATGAATAATGTATATAACAATCTTTTTATTCAAATGGAAGAAACTTTTTTAGTAGATATTTCGGAATTAATTAATGTAATGAAGAAGTATAAGCATATATTTAAAAAAGAACATTTCATTAATTCACTAACAGAAGAAAGTGAAAGTAAAGTAGATATAAAAATATATCTAGAAGAAAATTCCATGGAGATTGATATAATTTCGAAAGATAAGTTATGTTCGTTAAGAATGTATCATGGCAGTACAGAAATAATGTTGGAGATAATTAGTGATAAATATAAGCCATATGAATATTATTATAATTTGAAAACCAAAACAGAAACACTTGAATTTTCTCCGAGAGATACTGGATATAGGTCTGGATATTTTAAATTAAATCTTCAAACAGGCTCTATCGGAGATAAATTTATTACTCAAGAACAGTTAGATGACTTAATAACTGATCTAGAAGAAGTAATTAAAATTGTTGAAGATAAAATCTTAATGTATTTACCAAATTATAAGAAACTAGTGACTGAAAAATAAAATATAAGTTTAAACTACCAAATATATTAGTTTGGTAGTTTTTTATTGCAAGATAGTAGTAAATATGGTAAAGTAATAATAGGGACTTAAAATAAAATAATGGGAGAAAAAAATGTTTAAAAGAATAGATACAAAAAAAATAATGGTAGGAAATGTACAAATAGGTGGGCAAAATAAAGTTGTAATACAATCTATGTGTAATACAAAAACAAAAGATATAGAAGCAACTGTAAAACAAATATTAGAACTAGAAAAATTAGGATGTGAAATAGTTAGAGTAGCATGTTTAGATATAGAAGATGCAAAAGCAATAAAAGAAATTAAACAAAAAGTAAATATTCCACTTGTTGCTGATATTCATTTTGACTATAAAATAGCATTAGAAGCAATAGACGCAGGAGTAGATAAAGTACGAATAAACCCAGGAAATATTGGAAGCATCGAAAGAATAAAAGCAGTTGTAGATAAATGCAAAGAAAAAAACATACCAATTAGAATAGGGGTAAATGCAGGTTCACTAGATAAAGAATTATTACAAAAATATGGAAAACCAACAGCAAAAGCAATGGTAGAAAGTGCTAAAAAACATACAGATATATTAGAATCTTTAGACTTTAAAAACTATGCAATATCTTTAAAAGCTTCTAAATTAGATTTGTGTATAGAAAGCTATAAAGAAGCAGCTAAAGTATTTAATTGCCCTCTTCATTTAGGTGTAACAGAATCTGGAACAGAATTTGGTGGAACAATAAAATCTAGTATAGGATTAGGTATCTTATTAAGAGAAGGTATAGGAGATACTTTGAGAGTATCTTTATCAGATGATCCGACTAAAGAAATACCAGTAGCAAAAGAGATACTTAAAAATTGTAACTTATATTCAAAATCACCAACATTAATAGCCTGCCCTACTTGTGGTAGAACACAAATAGATTTAATTCCTATGGCTAAGAAAGTAGAAGAGTTTTTACAAACAATAGAAGCGGATATTACTGTTGCAGTAATGGGATGTGTTGTAAATGGACCTGGAGAAGCAAGAGAAGCAGATATTGGTATTGCTGGAGGAATTAATGAAGGCTTGTTATTTAAAAAGGGTGAAATAATTAGAAAAGTAAAACAAGAAGAAATTGTAAAAGTTTTAAAAGAAGAAATTTTAGATATGATAAAATAAGCAAGAAAAGGAAGAATAACATCCTTTAAAGAATGCTTAAAAAATAATATTGTTCCATTTATTATATTAGAAAAAGAGAAATTATACTATTATAGAGGTTTAAAAGAGTATCAAACTGGAGGAGAAAAAGGATATTTAGAAGATACATGTCTACATGCTCAAGACCAATATATTCTTCTTATTAAAAAGTTTCTAAGTTTAAATTAAAAATAAAGAAAAACAACAAAAAAACAGTAATAAACATTTAAGTTAATTACTGTTTTTTATATTATATCTCTTTACCTAGTACGTTATATACATTATCACGTTCTTTAACAAGTAAGTTATATGTAGAAGTACCAATAGATGTATCAATACCATTTTCAAAATCATATATTTCTTGCTCTATATCTAAAACCTTCATACGCCTAATAGATAAATTAGGATCTTTATACATATATATGGGTATATAATCTGCACTATCAACTGTTAATTTATTATCAGATGTTTTAGTAATTTCTAAATTTAATATAGCAGAAGTTCTAGTGTTTTGATAAACTTGATCACATATAAAATTACCAAGTGCATATACTACAAAACAATCTTTTATAGTTCCATCATCTAGTGTAATTGTTCTTTTTTCCATAGGTTGAATTACATGTGGATGATTTCCAAGAATTATATCAACGCCATTTTTAAATAAGAAATCTGTAAGTTCATCTTGATTTGAATTTTGCTTTTGTACATATTCAGTCCCCCAGTGCATAGATGTAATAATAACATCCGCTTCTTGAGTTTTAGCTAAATTAATATCAGATAAAATTAAAACTTTATCAATTAAATTAACAGAATAACTTTTATCAGTTGGAACAGGAATACCATTAGTTCCATATGTATAACTTAAAAATGCAACTTTAAGACCATTTAAATCTTTAAACAAAATTGTATCTCTAGATTCCTTAGATGTATATGTACCAACATTTTCAATATTATTTTCTTCTAACTTTTCAATAGTTCTTTCTAATCCAGAATAACCATAATCTAAAGCATGATTACCTGCAGTAGATAAAATATCTATTCCTATATTACTTAAGCTAGTAGCTAAGCTGCTAGGAGAGTTAAACAAAGGATAATTACTATAACCTCTATCTTTACCTGCAAAAGTTGTTTCTAAACTTGCAATAGTTATATCCGCTTCTTGAGTATATTTAATAATATCATTAAAAACATAATCAAAATCATATGTATTAGTACTACTTTGGTATGCATCAAAATATTGAGTATTATGACACATAACGTCACCTAAGGCAGTAAGGGTAAAAGATTTACTAGTAATAATTTCTTCTTGTTCTAGTTCATTAGAATCACTACTATCTAAAGAACTATTATCAATATTTTGTGTATTAATATCTGAACTAGTATGTGATGTTTCATTATCCCTATTTAAGAAGTAAAATAAAGTAATAATAGATAATATAATTAAGATTATAAAAATAAAAGATATAAAAAGATTTTTGAAATTTGATTTAGACTTAGTAATATTATTGTTATTAGAATAATTACTATGTTTACCATGTTTCATATAAATTCCCCCTTTAATATATCTAAAAATATATCATAAGGAGAATAAAAAGTATATAAGATATTGATAAAATATATATTTGTGTAATATAATGTACAAATAAAGAGATATAAATAGATCACTTTAGATATATTAGGCTCATGAAAGGAGCAAAAAATATGAAAGAAAGTATTTTTAAAGGATGTGGAACAGCAATCATCACACCATTTATAGGTGATGAAATTAATTATGAGGAATTTGAAAAAATGTTAGAATTCCAAATTAAAGAAGGAGTAAAAGCAATTATTGTATGTGGGACAACAGGTGAATCTTCTACAATGACAGAAGAGGAAAAGAAAACTCTAATTAAGTTTACAGTAGATAAAGTAGCTAAAAGAGTAAAAGTAATAGCTGGAACAGGAGGAAATTCTACTAAAGCAGTTATAGAATTATCTAAATATGCAGATAGTGTTGGTGTTGATGGACTTTTAATAGTAACACCATACTATAATAAAACAACACAAGAAGGATTAAGACTCCACTATAATAAAATAGCAGAAGCGGTAAATACACCAATAATAATATATAGTGTACCAGGAAGAACTGGGTTAAACATAGATGCAAACACGTGTTTAGAACTATCTAAAATAAAAAATATAGTTGCTATAAAAGAAGCAAGTGGTAATATTTCGCAAGTAGCTAAAATAGCTAGCTTATGTGGAGATAACTTACATATATATTCAGGAAATGATGACCAGATTGTACCTGTATTATCATTAGGTGGATTAGGAGTAATATCAGTACTTTCTAATATAATACCAAAAGATACACAAAAAATGGTAGAAAGCTATTTATCAGGAGATATAAAAACATCATTAGAACTACAATTAAGAACTTTAGATTTATCTAATAGTCTTTTTACAGAAGTAAATCCAATACCAGTAAAAGCTGCTTGTAATATGATTGGATTTAATAGTGGCATTCCTAGATTACCATTAATAGAAGCAAGTAATAATTGTAAAGAAAAAATGAAAAAAGAAATAGAAAAATATATGAATAAATAGAGGTGAGTAATGAAAGTTTTAGTAATCGGAGCTAAAGGAAGAATGGGGCAAGAGGTAATAAATCAAATAAATACATCAGAAGATTATATAGTTTTAGCTGGAATAGATAAAGAAGATGAAATATGTAATAATATTAAGATATATGATGATCCATATAAATTAGAAGAAGTACCAGATATAATAATAGATTTTTCTCTTCCTATTGTAACAATGAAAATTTTAAAATATGCAGTAGATAAAAAAGTGCCTATGGTAATTGCTACAACAGGGTTTACAGAAGCGGAAACAGAACAAATAAACAAATGTTCGGAAGTTGTACCTATATTTAAATCTCATAATATGTCATATAACATTAGTCTTATGATGAACATTATAAGCAAGTTAGCTATTGAATTAGAGGATAATGATATAGAGATAACTGAAACACACCATAAAAATAAGGTAGATAGCCCAAGTGGTACAGCATTGATGCTTGCAAATTCTATGAATGAAGCATTAAATGATAAAATGGAATATATGTTCGATAGAACAAAACAAAGAAAACAAAGAGATATAAATGAGATAGGTATACATTCAGTAAGAGGCGGAACAGAGGTAGGAACACATAGTGTAACTTTCTTTGGTGATAATGAAAAATTTGAAATAACTCATACTGTAACATCTAGAAGTATTTTTGCAAAAGGGGCAATAAAAGCAGCTAAGTTTTTAATAAATAAGCCAGCTAAAATGTATAATATGAAGGATTTAAGCATAAATAAATAGAAAAATACTATGTAAACCTTGATTATGAATAAAATATAGTATATAATAATGCCTATGCTAATATTAATTGTATTCATATAATTATATGGAAGCAAATAATAGTTTAGATTATAATACAAGAGGAGACAGAAAAATGAAAAACACGATGAAAGAAAAAACAAAAGAACTAGTGCTAGACACTAAGAAAATGGAGGAGTTAGCAATTCGGGCAAAAACAGTAGGAACATATATTGAGTTTCTAAATAGTAATGGTTACTGTGAAGAAATAGATGTAGTTAAATTAGAAGTATTGCAGGAACAATTAAATGAAATCTCTACAGATATGATGCATATTGAATCTCAAGTGAGATTACATAAGTTACAATATAGTTTAAAAAGCTATATTGTAGAAATTGTAGAAGAATTAGAGTTAGAAAATATATTGCCATATATTTTTATTAACAAAAGATTATCATCTTTCTTAGAAAGATGTAGTTCGATAAAATTTTATCAATATCATATGAGTAATTTCTTTAGTTATTTAGAAGAAAGACTAGATGAAGTATCAAAATACTTAACTAAAAATGAAAAAGGTAATAAGATTTTAGAGTATATTGAAGAAGCAATTAAAAAAAGGAATGCATTAGAAATTGAATATTTGAAATCTCCAACAGTTAACCCATATGCCCATTATAAGAATGAAGCTATATATTATCCAAAATTAAATAACCATTTTATAGCTTTAGGTTTAGAATGGGAGCATATAGAACGTGATTTTCACACCAAATATCTTGATAAAGGATATACAGGTGATAGATCTGTTCGAGTAAATGGTAGAATAATATATGGTGATTTACTTAAAATCTTCTTAAGGCTAGTAAATGAATTAGAACCTAGCTTAGAGACAATTGAAATTAAAAGGAAACTAAATTATGTATATGATTCTCATATGGCATATTCAAAAGCTAATATGTGCAGGAATCCTTTTAATTTTACAATGCTTAATAATTTTAAGGAATTAGAATTAGAGCTAGAAAAACTATTTAAAATATTAATATAATCTAAACTAAACAGGCTACTTAAGTGTAGCCTGTTATTTGACTATTTTATTAACATAATGTATAATGTTTGCATAGTATTTTTAAATGTGTGTTATATATAAATATATTTACACGTATATCCCTATAATAATATTATAATACAAAAGACAAGAGGAGATAGCAACATGAGTGAAGAAAAAATAAAGTATACAAAGGAAGAAATAGAAAAGTTTAAAGAGATTAATTTTCACTTTAATACAATAAGTGAAAAAATTAAAGAAACTTTAACTAAAAAGAGTAATGGAAATATTATTTCATATATTTCAAATATTCCAAGTAAAGAGCAAACGGTTAAAGAATTTATATTTGATGAGATAATTGTTCATATTTTTAAAAATCAAATTAAAATTGAAGAACCTATAATTGTACAATCTGTTATAGTAGATAAAGAAAATGAAGATGTAGAGCTAGAATATTTTTTCGTAGCAGTAGATACACAATTACCTATATGCTATTTGAAAAATACGGAATTAAAGGTTCAAGATTTTCCAATTCTTATGTCTACAGTGTTAGCTCATTTAAAAACACAAGCAGCATTTATAGAAGCAACATCAATAATAGAGTTGCCAAAACCTTTTATAATTAAGAAGTCAATTGAAGAGGTAAGAAGATTAGTAAATTCATATAAACTTGAGGAATAGATTAAAACTGATTTTAGGGATAATCAGTTTTAGAATAACAACAAAGGAGAAACAAATGGAAGTTTTTAAAAAATTGGCTGATATACAAATTATACCAGACTTAGTAACAAGTATAAGACAACGGGCAGAAAAATTTTTACCGTGCTCCTCAAAAAGTAAAAAGCAAATGAATTATGAAAAAGTACATTTAAAATACTTCACTAATTTTTATTTAGCTAGAACAGAGTTATACATTGTTATAGTAGAAGTATTTAAAAGAGTTCAACAAATTGAAAGGAATAAATCACAAATCAGTTTAGTAAGAAAACAATTTGAAAATACACTAAGTAAGTTCTCTTTTAAAGATTACTATAAGGTAAATAAGCAATCAGATGATGAGACTGAAAAAATTAAAATATGTATAGAATTGATAAAAAATAATTCTAAAGCTGAGTGTTTAGAAAAAATATCATTTGATAACTTACAATTTTCATTTCGTGGAAATCTAAGAGAAAATGCAATAGAACTCCTTATTTCAAATGCATTAGAGGATACGGTTTTAATTGAATTAGAAGCATTGCTAAAAGCTTTAAAGAATGAAGAACTATTTTCAAAATTTGAAATTTTGAAATATTCTAAATGTGGATTAACTGTGGCTCATGGAAATATTGAATCAATTATTTTGGTTATGCAAGAATTGGAAACTTTCTTAAAAGTTATAGCTCAAAAAAATCGAAAACATATAAAAGGCCATATGTACAAAGAATTAATGAGTAAGTTCAAAATCATGTATGAATATCAAGCACTTTATGTAGATATTTCTTATTTGAATGATATCTTTATATTAATTCACAAATTTATAAATGAAATATATGTTTCATTAAAAAAATAACTTAATTTAGTTAAACAAAAAATCATATTGTAAAAGATATGATTTTTTTGTTTTTAAATTTCTAATCTTAGAGTTGAATTTTAAAATATATTTTATGTTTATAATTTTAAGATTAATATATTTATTATTATATACTAGCTGAAAAAAATTACTTGAAAAAAATTTTAAGTAATGTTATTATAGAAAAAAATTAAGGAGGAATAAAAAATGACAATTTTACTAAAAAATGGAACACTAATTGATTACAAAACAAATGTTTTTGCTAAAAAAGATATTTTACTAAAAGACGAAAAAGTATCTAACATTTCAGATAGTATTGAATATGATGCTGATAAAGTTATTGATTGTACTAATTTATACATTATGCCAGGTATGATAGATATGCATGTACATTTAAGAGATCCTGGGTTTACTCATAAAGAAACAATTATGACAGGCGCTAAAAGTGCAGTTAGTGGTGGATTTACTACGATATGTCCTATGCCAAACACAAAACCTGTACCAGATAATATAGAAGTCTTAAAAGATATATTAAAAAGAGCTAAAGAAGCTAACTTATGTAATATACTTCCATATGCATCTGTTTCTAAATCGGAAAAAGGTGAAGAATTAGTAAATTTTGAAGAATTAAAAAAAGCTGGAGCTATTGCATTTTCAGATGATGGTATTCCAGTTACAAATAGTAGATTAATGAGAGAAGCTATAATAAAGGCAGATAAACTTGGGACTTTTGTAGCTTCTCATTGTGAGGAAAAATCTGTAGCTTCTGGTGTGATACATGCTGGTAAAGTGGCAGACGAGTTAGGTGTAGAAGGTGTACTTCCAGAAGCGGAAGAAATAATGGCCGCAAGAGAGATTGTTTTAGCAGAAACGAACACTGTTCGCTCTCATATTTGTCATATAAGTACTAAAACTACAAAAAATATGATAACAGATGCTAAAAAAAGGGGTGTTAAGATATCAGTAGAGGTATGTACACATCATTTTGCATTAACAGTTGATAAAGTTTTAGAAGTAGGTGCAAATGCAAAAATGAATCCTCCTTTAAGAGACGAAATAGATAGATTAACTATGATAGAAGGTTTAAGAGATGGAACAATAGATACAATAGTAACAGATCATGCACCACACAGTAAAGAAGAAAAAGAAGCTGGATTAGAAAAAGCTCCAAATGGTATAATTGGATTTGAAACAGCATTATCAACAGAGATTATGAATTTAATAGATCCAGGTCATATATCATATTTAGACTTAGTTAAATTAACGTCATATAACGCGGCACAATTACTTAAAATAGATAGAGGGATACTTGATATAGGTAAAGTAGCAGACATCACTATTTTTGATCCTAATTATAAATATGTGTATACTGAGAATATGATAGTTTCTAAATCTAAAAACTCTCCTTTTATAGGTATGGAGTTAAAAGGAAAAGTTAAGTATACATTGGTAAATGGGAATGTTGTATTTGAAGATGTTAATATATAAATCTATATACAGCTATATGCATCTAAGTATATAGATAATTAAAAGTAAAACGATATAATATTTTGAAAGGAATTTGATTTTAATGAAAATAGCAATAGATAGATTAATAGATAAGATAAAAGAAACAAATAACCCTACTATAATAGGTTTAGACCCAAGGTTTGATATATTACCTAAGTGTGTAATTAATAAGTATCCAAAGACAATAGAAGGTGTTGCTCAAGCTATAGTAGAATATAACAAAAATATAATAGATGACGTATATGATATTATACCAGCTGTAAAACCTCAAATAGCTTTTTATGAAATGTTTGGTGTACCAGGTATGATAGCTTTTAAAGAAACATGTAAATATGCTAAAGAAAAAGGTATGATAGTAGTTGCAGATATTAAAAGAGGTGATATAGGGTCAACTGCAGAAGGTTATTCTAATGCGTATTTAGGTAAAACTAAAATAGGGGATATAGAACAAAGTATTTTTGATGTAGACTTTATTACAGTTAATCCATATATGGGATCGGATTCAGTTATTCCTTTTGTTAAAGATTGTATTAAATATGGTAAAGGAATATTTGTACTTGCTAAAACATCTAATCCATCTTCAGGCGAATTACAGGATTTACATTTAGAAGATGGTAAAGAAGTATATAAAAAGGTTTCTGAATTAATAGAAATGTGGGGAGAAGATTTAAGAGGTAAGTATGGATATAGTAGTGTTGCTTCTGTAGTTGGTGCTACATATAAAGAGCAACTATCAGATATTAGAAAAATAGCTCCTCATACATATTTTTTAATTCCGGGTTATGGCGCTCAAGGAGGTAAAGCAGAAGATATAGCTCTTGGGTTTGATGAAAAAGGTTTAGGTGGACTTGTTAATGCTTCTAGAAGTTTAATGTGTGCATATAAAAATGATATGTATACAGATAAATATCAAGAAGAAGATTATGCTAAAGCTACAAGAGAAGAAGCTATAAGAATGAAAGAAGAATTAAATAAATATATAGGAAAGTAGGGAATTAATTATGCCAGAAATGTATTTAGCTAAAATAGAAAATAAAGAAATTTTAAAAGATGATATTATTAAGTTTACATTAGATGCTCCATCTATTGTAGAAAAATCAAGACAAGGTCAATTTATAGAAATTAGAGTTACAGAAGGAACTGATCCTTTTTTAAGAAGACCTATTAGTATTCACAATATAAATAAGGAAGAAGGAACTTTAGATATAATATTCCAATTACGTGGTAAAGGAACTAATATGATGTCTAAGTTAGAAGTAGGAGATAGTTTAGATATTATTGCTCCACTTGGAAATGGAACTTTTAATCATGAAAAAAGTAATAAGCTTGGAATTATTGGTGGTGGTATAGGGATTTTTCCTTTATATGAACTTGCTAAAAATGCTATAAAGGATAATAAAGAAGTTAGAACTTATTTAGGGTTTAGAAATAAAGATTTAGTTATTTTAGAAGCGGATTTTAAAAGTGTTTCAACTGATTTAATTATTTCGACTGATGATGGTAGTTATGGAAGAGAAGGTTTTGCTATAAGCTTTTTAGAAGAGGATGTTAGAAGCGGAAATATAGATTCAATATATGCATGTGGTCCACTACCGATGCTAAAAGCTGTTAAAGATGTAGCAAATAAATATAATATAGCATGCCAAATATCTTTAGAAGAAAAAATGGCTTGTGGTATGGGATTGTGTTTAGGATGCGCAGTTAAAGTAGCAAGTAGTACAGAGGATAATCCAGAATATGTTCATGTGTGTAAAGCAGGACCAGTATTTGATGCTAATTATGTAGAAATATAGTAAAAGGAGGAAATATAATGAATACAGAAATAAATTTTGCAGGAATTAAAATGAAAAATCCAGTTATGGTAGCTTCAGGTACTTTTGGATACGGTAGAGAAATGAGCGAATTTTATGATTTGAGTAAACTAGGAGCAATAATTACAAAAGGTACTTCATTAAAACCTAAGAGTGGAAATAAGCCATCTAGAGTTGTAGAAACAGCAAGTGGTATGTTAAATAGTATTGGTCTTCAAAATCCCGGTGTAGAACATTTTGCTAAATATGATTTACCATTTTTAAGAAAATTTGATACGAAAATAATAGTTAATGCTTGTGGTAGTTCAGTAGAAGAATATGTAGAACTATGTAAGATATTAAATGAATTAGATATAGATGGTGTAGAGCTAAACGTGTCTTGCCCAAATGTAAAAGCTGGTTGTATGGCTTTTGGAAGTACTATAGAAGGAGTTAAATTAGTTACAAGTGAAGTTAAAAAAGTGTTAACTAAAAAACCTTTAATAGTAAAATTAACACCAAATGTTACAGATATTGCAAGTATTGCAAAAGCAGCAGAAGAAGCAGGAGCAGATGCTATATCACTTATAAATACATTACTTGGAATGAAAATAGATATAAATACAAGAAAACCAGTTTTAGCAAATAATACTGGAGGTTTATCAGGACCAGCTGTAAAACCAGTTGCAGTTAGAATGGTAAATCAAGTAGCAAATGCTGTTAGTATTCCAGTACTTGGAATGGGTGGAATTTCAAATGGAGATGATGCTATAGAGTTTATGTTAGCTGGTGCAAATGCAGTGGCAATAGGAGCTGGAAATTTTATAAATCCTTATGCTCCAGTTATAACAAAAGTTGGTATTGAAAATTATATGGAAAAACATAAAATTGATGATATTAATAGTATTATAGGAACAGTTGAAATGAACTAGAATATTTTTATAAGTTATAACTGATAAAAATATAAAAAAAGATTAAAAAAAAGTTATATCTGTGGTAAATATATAAACTAAAAAAAGAATACAGTATTTGTATTCTTTTTTAATATATTATTGTTATTACTTATTTTCTTCATCAGAAACAGTATTTGTATCAGTAATTGTATCAATAACTTTAACTTCAGATTCAGTTTCAGTATTTGAATTAGATTCTGCTGCTGATTCTTCTGTTTTAGGTTCTTCTCCATATGGTGTATATGTATAGTTTTTACAAAACCCAAGTATTGGATAAAATACATATGGTAAGAAATATAATCCAACTGCCATACCTGCTCCTTGATTAAAGCATTTAGCTACTCTATATGATATGAACCCTTGTAATACTGCAAAACAAATTGAGTATGCCATAGATACTAATGCATATATCATAGTGAAAAAGAACATATTCATTGAATTAACACTTGAGTAATATGAACTTGAGTAACTAGCAAATTCTAAAAAGAAACTCATAATCGAAGCTATTATTGGTAATATAAATAGTAGTGCGTATAGTGGTGATAATTTAGATATTTTAAGTAATACCACATAGTTATATATTGGGATTAGTGAAGCCCAACCTGGGTAACCTGCTTTACTAAATACTTTCCACATACCAGCTATTTGAAAACCAGCTATAACAAAACTAATTACAAGTATAATTAATGCGAAAATAAGCATAAACATTCCAAATAAAAACGCCATAATTTCCTCCTTTTTTATATATTAAACTAATATTAGTATAACATAAGTTATATAAAAAAACAAACTAGAATGAAATAAAGAAAAAAATTAATATAACAATATAAATTATTAGTTATATTATTGTAATTTAATTGTGAAAATTATTGTATAAAAAAAAATGGTTTGATATAATGCAAACGTGAAATGAATATATTTTTTTAGGAGGAAATAAAATGAGTGAAGAAAAATGTGCATGTGGATGTAATAAAAAAGATGAATTTTTAGAAAAGCTATTTAAGGAATACTTACCAGTAAAAGACAATATGATACAAATATTAAATGAGATTCAAGAATATTTCGGCTATGTGCCAAGTTATGTTATGCAAGAATTATCAGAATTTTTAAAAGTACCTATGGCAGAAATTTATGGAGTTGTTACATTTTATTCGAGATTTTCATTAGAACCAAAAGGAAAATATAATGTGGCAGTATGTATGGGAACAGCTTGTTATGTAAAAGGAGCTGGAAAAATGTTAGAAAGATTAGTAGAAAAGATAGGAATTAACCCAGGTCAAACAACAGAAGATGGTCTATTTTCTATAGAAGAAACAAGATGTGTTGGGGCATGTGGAATAGCACCAGTATTTACTGTAAATGGTGAAGTATATGGAAAAGGAACAGTTCAAAAATTAGATAATGTAATAGATGATTTAATTAAAAATAAATAGAAAGAGGAGATTCTATGTTAGATAAGATTAGAAAAATAAGGGAAACAAAGAAAAAAGAATTAGACTTACGTATTAATACTAAAGCTGATACTAGAGAAAAACATATTCTAATATGTCATGGTACTGGATGTACATCTTCAAAATCAGATAAAATACTAGAAAATTTTAATCAAATAATAAAAGAAAAAGAACTACAAAATGTAAGAGTTATAAAAACAGGTTGTTTTGGATTATGTGCTAAAGGTCCAATAGTAATAATTAGACCAGAAGATACATTTTATGCTATGGTATCTCCTGAAGATTGTGAAGAAATAATTACTACTCACATAATAGAAGGTAATAAAGTAGAAAGACTATTATGTAAAGATATCGATGGAACAAAGGTAAATAGTTTAGATGAATTAAGTTTCTATAAAAAACAAAAACGTATTACTTTAAAAAACTGTGGGTTAATTAATCCAGAAGAAATAGATGAATATATTGCTTTTGATGGATATGTAGCATTAGAAAAAGTACTTAAAAAAATGTCTCAAGAAGAAGTTATAAACACTATAAAAGAATCAGGACTAAGAGGTCGTGGTGGAGCAGGTTTCCCAACAGGAATGAAATGGGAATTTACTAAAAAAGAACTAGATGAACAAAAATATGTAGTATGTAATGCAGATGAAGGAGATCCAGGTGCTTTTATGGATAGAAGTATTTTAGAAGGAGATCCACACTCTGTTTTAGAGGCTATGACAATTGCAGCATATGCGATAGGTGCAAACAAAGGATATATATATGTAAGGGCAGAATATCCAATAGCAGTAGAAAGATTAAAAATAGCAATAAATCAAGCAAAAGAATATAAATTACTAGGTGAAGATATATTTGATTCAGGTTTTAATTTTGATATAGAAATAAGACTTGGAGCTGGAGCATTTGTTTGTGGAGAAGAAACAGCCTTATTAGAATCAATTGAAGGTAGAAGAGGACAACCAAGACAAAAACCACCTTTTCCAGCACAAAAAGGATTATGGGGAAAACCAACATTAATTAATAATGTTGAAACATTTGCAAATATAGCACAAATAATAATAAATGGAGCTAACTGGTATTCTTCTATTGGAACAGAAAAATCGAAAGGAACAAAAGTATTTGCATTAGGTGGAAATGTAAATAATATAGGTTTAGTTGAAGTACCTATGGGAACAACTTTAAGAGAAATAGTATTTGAAATAGGTGGAGGAATACCAAATAAAAGAGAATTTAAAGCTGCACAAACTGGAGGACCTTCAGGAGGATGTATACCAGTAGAACATCTAGATACACCAATAGATTATGAATCACTAAAAGAAATTGGATCTATGATGGGTTCAGGTGGATTGATAATTATGGATGATACAAAATGTATGGTAGGATTATCTAAATTTTATTTAGATTTTACAGTAAGTGAGAGTTGTGGAAAATGTACACCTTGTAGAATAGGTACAAAAAGAATGCACGAAATATTAGAAAAATTATGTGATGGTAAAGGTGAAGAAGCAGATATATATAAATTAGAAAAATTATCAATAAATATTCAGAAATCAAGTATTTGTGGATTGGGTCAAACAGCTCCAAACCCTGTTCTTAGTTCAATAAAATATTTTAGAGATGAATTTATGAAGCATGCTGTAGATAAAACTTGCCCAGCACTTGAATGTAAGGCTTTATCTAAAATAGTTATATCAGAAGAAAAATGTAAAGGTTGTAGCTTATGTCAAAAAACTTGTCCTGTTGATGCAATAGAAGGAGTTGGTAGAGACATAAGAGTTATAAATCAAGAAAAATGTATTAAATGCGGAACTTGTATACCAAGTTGTCCATTTAAAGCAATCGGAAACTAGGAGGTAAAAATGGATAAAAAATTAATTACATTAACAATTGATGGAGAAAAAATAACAGTAGAAGAAGGAACTACAGTCTTAGAAGCAGCTAGAAGAGCCGGAATAGAAATACCAACATTATGTTTTTTAAAAGATGTAAATGAACTAGGAGATTGTAGGATGTGTATTGTCGAAATAGAAGGTAGACGAGGATTTAGTACATCTTGTAATCAAAAAGTAGAAGAAAATATGATAGTACATACAAAAAATGATAATGTTTTAGAATCAAGATCAGTTATATTGGATTTAATAATATCTAATCACAAACAAGATTGTTTAACATGTATTAGATCTGGTAATTGTGAATTACAAGAATTGACTAAAAAATTAAATGTAAATACAATTGAATTTGATGGAGAAAAGAAAGAATATTTAGTAGACGATTTTTCACCATCAATAGTTAGAGATTTTACTAAATGTGTATTATGTAGAAGATGTGTTTCTACTTGTAAAAATATTCAAAAAGTTGGATCAATTGAATGTATAAATAGAGGATTTGATTCTTGTATATCTACAGTTGGAGATATGAGTTTAAATGATGTTAATTGTACTTTTTGTGGTCAGTGTATACAAAATTGTCCTACAGGAGCACTTCATGAAAAAGAAACAACAAAAGAAGTTTGGAATAGTCTTAAAAATCCAGATAAATATGTAGTAGTACAAACAGCTCCGTCAGTAAGAGCGGCACTAGGTGAAGAGTTTGGAATGGAAATAGGAACTAATGTAACAGGAAAAATGGTAGCAGCACTTAAAAAGTTAGGATTTGATAAAGTATTTGATACAAATACAGGAGCAGATTTTACAATAATGGAAGAAGCAAATGAGTTTGTAGAAAGAGTTACAAAAGGTGGAGTATTACCAATGATTACATCTTGTAGTCCAGGCTGGGTAAGATACATAGAAATGAATTATCCAGAATTATTACCACATTTATCTAGTTGTAAATCACCACATCAAATGTTTGGAGCAGTATTAAAAACATATTATGCAGAAAAAGAAAATATAGATCCGAGTAAAATATATGTAGTTTCTGTTATGCCATGTATATCTAAAAAGTTCGAAAGTGTAAGACCTGAAATGGAAGTAAATGGCTTACGAGATGTAGATAATGTTATTACTACTCGTGAACTTGCAAGAATGATAAAACAAGCAAATATAGAATTTATAGATCTGCTAGATGAAGAGTTTGATAATCCTATGGGTGAGGCAACTGGAGCAGCTGCAATATTTGGTACAACAGGAGGAGTAATGGAAGCAGCACTTAGAACAGCTCAAGATACATTAACAGGGCAAAGTCTAGATAAAATTGACTTTACAGATGTTAGAGGAGGAGAAGGAATAAAAAGAGCTGATGTAAATATAGCTGGTAATGAATTAAGTGTAAGAGTTGCAAGTGGTCTTGGAAATGCTCAAAAAATATTAGAAGAAATTAAATCAGGAAAGGCAGATTTCCAATTTGTAGAAATTATGGCATGTCCTGGAGGATGTATTATGGGTGGAGGTCAACCAATTAAAAGTTCTAAAATAAGACAAAATATTGATGTTAGAAGTTTACGTGCAAATTGCTTATATTCAATCGATGAAAAAAGCACAGTTAGAAAATCTCATGAAAATCCAGTTATTAAAAAAATATATGCAGAATATTTAGAAAAACCTGGTTCTCATAAAGCACATGAATTATTGCATACTCATTATGCAATAAGAGAGAAATATAAGATAGAAAAATAGCAAAAAATGTAGAAAGATTTTATTATAAAGTCTTTCTTTTTTTATAAAAAAACCTTGTAAAAAAAGTACTGTTATGATAAATTAAACTAAAGAAAAATAAAAGGAGAAAGTTGAAAATGTTTAATATACAAAAGGTAAAAAGTCATATTAAATTAAGGAATGCAAAGGAGTTAAATGCAGAAAAAGGAATAACATTAATTTCTTTAGTATTAACTATAATAATATTATTAATCTTAGCAACAATTACAATGTCTATGATATTATCTGATACAGGGATTTTAGGACAAGCTCAAAATGCAGAATTTTTAACTGAATATGCTTCATATAAAGAAGCAATGGATTTAATAGAGGGAGAAGATGTTTTAGAAGAACATCTAGAAGAAAGTGAAGATCCAGAAACATCATTAACATATAACATAATACGAGGTACAAGGCTACCTGAAATATTACCAAATGTAGAACAAGAAGTGATGGATAAAATAATTAAAATAGATGGAGAACTCATATATATCACAGATGAATTTAATGAAAATACAAAAGATTTACAGAGCATTGGCTATAGGATTGTTGCTAAAAAAGATATAGAATATATGATAGAGCTACAAATGATAGAAAATTTAGTAGAACTATCAAATAAATATGACTATTTAGAAATAGGAAAACAAGTAGAAACAATAGCATATCCAGATACAGTATATATCGTAGGACTTGCATTTGGTGATGGATGGAATGTATTAGGAGATGGGGATGAAAATGGCGATAACACTAATATATTAAAAGAGATAGAAGAATTAGATAAATTTATTTTAACAGAAGAAGAAAAATCATATTTGAAAAATAGTCCGTATGTTGTTAGTTACGAAACAAATGATTATGTACTGAGTATTGATGGAAAACAAACAAGTACTCAAGAAACTGAGAATGATTATACATATTCATATAATTATCCTATTCCAATAGGTTACATATCAAATAATATTTATGCTGCAGTAACAGAAAAAGCTGATAAGACTGAAGAAAATTATGGGGAATTTGAAGAAGTTAATAAAGAAGAAGTAATAGAATATACTGAAGATAAGTATGGTAATATTGGTTTTGTTGCAAATGGCAATCCAGTTGCTATGCCATTACAAGATAGTGAAGTTAATATTAATGAACAATATACTTTAAGTGTTTTAATAGAAGGAACTACAAATCAAAAAACTACTAGTGGCACTGGCTCAACAGTGTATTATCCAGATGGCAAAAGATATTATGGCGCAACAGTAATAGCTATATCAAGTGGAATGGAAAAATATACAGCCTGGATTAGCATGGCAGAAGGATATTTAAGAGTATATGTATATTCAACTATAAATATATCTAAAGGATTTACATATGTAGATGTAAGTGAATTTGATAATAAATATATGCATATTGTTATAACTGCTCAAAAAGGAAGAGATGCTAATTTATATATAAATGGAAGTCTAAAATCTACTTTTGCAATAGACAATTATACATTTAATAATACTGAAATAACATTAGGTGATTTAAGACCAGGTAGAGGACTATTCTATAACGGAAATATATATGATGTACTTGTATATGATAGGGTGCTAACAAAAAATGAAATAGACTATACTTGGAATTATGTAAAAAGACAGTACAACATAGATGAAACAGGAACTCAATATTAAATATCAAAAAATATACAAAGTAACAAATATAGAACAAAGAGAGCATAGCTTACTTTGTTCTATTAGCTTTAAATTATTTTAACTAAATTTACGTTTATTTAGTTATTTTTAGGACATTTTTCATTTTTATTAGTATTGTTGTTATTATTGTTTTTATTTTCCTTATTTTTCTTACTCATATAAACACCTCCAAAATAATTGATAAATATATTTTCCACCAAAATAAATAAAATATACTAAAATTAATAAAATAAAATTTAAAAAATGAAAAATGTAAAAGAAAATAAACAAAAATTAATAAAAATTTGATTTTTATTTTTCTTTGCTATATAATGTAAAAAAATTAGTAACTAATAGTAAATATTTATAAAATATTAATAAAACATAAAAAAAATAATAACATATAATAAGGTGGGGAAAATGGAATTTAAAAACAAAAAATTAAAAGAATTTGAAGAATATATAAGATATAGAAAAATAGCACTAATTGGATTAGGTGTTAGTAATCAGCCATTAATAGAATACCTATATAATAAAAAAGCAAGAGTAACAATATTTGATGAAAGAAACATAGAAGATATAAGCCCAGATATAGTAAAAAAAATAGAAGCATATGATTTTGAAATGATATTAGGAACAAGTTGTTTAAATGACTTAGTAGGATTTGATATGATATTTAGATCACCAAGTTGCTTGCCAACTAGAAAAGAACTTGTATTAGAAAAAGAAAGAGGAGCAATAATTACAACAGAAGTAGAAATGTTTATGGAAATGTGCCCTTGTAAAATAATAGGTATAACTGGAAGTGAAGGAAAAACAACTACTACAACATTAATATCAGAAATATTAAAAAAATCAGGTAAAAAAGTATATTTAGGTGGAAATATAGGTATACCGTTATTTACTAAACTCTCAGAAATTATGCCAGAAGATATTGTAGCATTAGAACTTAGCAGTTTTCAATTAATGGAAATGGAAATAAGCCCAGATATTGCAATAATTACAAATATAACACCAAATCATTTAAATATACATAAAGATTATACAGAATATATAGAAGCTAAAAAGAATATATTTAAACATCAAAATTCAGATGGAATTGTTATTTTAAATTATGATAACGAAATAACAAGACAATGTGGAAATGAAGTAAATTCAAAAGTTATATACTATAGCTCTGAATTTAAATTAGAAACAGGATATATTGTAGATAATAGTGTAATTAAATATTCAGAAGATGGTGTTAGAAGACATATATTAAATACTAATGAAATTGTTTTAAAAGGAAAACACAATTATGAAAATATAGCTGCAGCTATTGCTGCTACAAGTCCTTTTATTTCAGAAGAAAAACAAATTGAAGTAATAAAAAATATTACTCCTGTTGAACATAGATTAGAATTTGTAAGAGAAATTGATGGAGTTAAATGGTATAATGATTCAGCTAGTTCAAGTCCTACAAGAACAATAGCAGGTCTTGAAGCCTTTGACGAAAATATAACATTAATTGCTGGTGGATATGATAAAAATCTAGACTATATGCCAATTGCAAAGCCAATAATTAAAAACGTTAAGAATTTAATCTTATTTGGCCAAACATCTAAAAAGATTTTAGATGCTGTTAAAAATGAATTAGAAAGTAAAGAATTAGATCTAGAAATCTCTATTTGCTATTCATTAGAAGAAACAGTAAATGTTGCTAAAAAATTAACATCTCCAGGTGAAATAGTCCTATTTTCTCCAGCTAGTGCAAGTTTTGATATGTTTAAAGATTTTGCAGATAGAGGTAGAAAATTTAAAGATTTTGTAAAAACTTTGAATTAAATTATAGATATTGTTATAACAATATATTAAAACCTTCATATAATATATAAAATATTAAGGAGGTTTTTTTATGTATAATGAAACATATGATGACTATATACGAAGTATTTTAGGTTATCCAAGACAAGATAATATGATTAATAATTCTACATATGATACTATGGATAATTTTAATATGATGTATGATGTGAAAAACGATTTTGAACAGTTTTATCCAGAAATCTATAGAATTATAGCGCCAATGGTAAAAAAAGCTTGTAGTGGGGCATCAATAGTTCCAAATGAGCAAGTAATTGATAGACTAGTAGAAGAAATTTATACAGCTATCGAAAATGATAATGTAATAGCATTAAATATTAATTTAGAAAATGAAACAAAGAAAGTTGAATATGAAAATAGGAGAGTAAATAACTCATATAATCAAAATGTAAATCGAAATAAAAATTTAAACACAAATATAGCTAAAAGAGAAGATAGAGGAGTAAGAAGGAAAAATAACACACTTTCTGATTTAATTAGAATATTGATAATCAGAGAACTAACAGATAATAAATATCCAGTTAAACCTAATTATCCACCAAGATATAACAGACCAATTAGACCACAAGTATCGCCATATTATTATGATAGAAGACCATATTACTACAATATGTATGAATAATGATTAATAACATATTCTTTTAAAAACTTTTTTTATTTTAATAAATATAATTTTTCAAAATATGTAATAAAAAAATTAAAACGAGACATAATAAGTTTAAGAAAATTTTGAAAGGTGGTTTTTATGAAAATTAAAGATTGTATGTGCCAAGATGTAAAACTTGCTAGGTTAAATACAAGTATCTATGAAGTTTCTAAACTTATGAGTAATTGTCATATTGGATCTGTTCCAATATGTGATGAAAAAAATAAGGTTTGTGGAATAATAACAGATAGAGATATTGTTTTAAGAGGTGTTGCTTGTGATAAAGATTTAAAACAAACAAATGCAAAGGAAATAATGTCTGTAGATGTTTGTACTTGCAAACAAGATGAAACAATAGATATGATAGAAGATTTAATGATTGAAAATCAAGTAAGAAGAATTTTAGTTTGTGATGATAATGAGGAAATAGTTGGAATAGTTAGTTTTGATGATATTGCTAAAAATTCTGATAATTTAAATAGTCATAAAGTAGCAGATACAATTGAGGGAATATGTGAAGATTCAGAATTTCCAAAAAATTCCAAGTAAAAATTTTCTTTATATAGATAAGGATGGATTTTGTTCCATCCTTAATTTTATGCTAAAAGTTAAAATTTCGAATTGACATTTTAAATTAGATTTTAATTTGAATACTAATGTAATTCTTAAATATTTACTTATATTTACATATATCAAAACATATTTACATATAATATTAGAAGTATAAAAGGGAAGAGGTAAGTATTATATGATTATAAATATGCCATATTGGACAAGAGTTTTTAAAAATATTTTTTATATAGTATTTATATTACTTAGTATATATTTAGCACTAAAATTATCACTATTTTATATGCCTTTTTTAGTAGCATTTATAATATCATTAATGATAGAACCACTTATAAAATTTATAATGAAAAAAACAGATTTTACAAGAAGGACAAGTTCTATAATAATTTTTTTAATTGTTTCTGTAATAATTATATTTCTACTTAGTTGGCTTGTTATAACAATAACAAATGAAACTTCAAGCCTTTTAAAAGTATTAAATGAATATTTAGATAAAGCTAATATCTTAATACAAGACATTATTAAATATTTTGATTTACAAAACATAGAAATAAGTAAAGAAATTTCAGACGTTATAAATAATTCAACAAATGAAGTATTAAATAGTATTGCTATTTGGCTTAGAAATGTATTAACAAACTTGATAGATATTGTAACAAGTTTACCTTCAATTTTTATTTCTATTGGTATTACTGTTGTTGCACTCTATTTTATATGTGTTGATAAGATATATATCGTAGATCAATTAGAACATCATCTTCCGAAATTATGGATAAAAAAAATTGGGGTTCATTTTAGAGAAATTACTAAAAAGTTAGGTGGATATTTAAAAGCAGAAGCTACTTTAATATTAACATCTTTTATTATTTCTTTAATAGGTCTATATATTTTAGAAGCAATAGGATTTAGCATAGCATATCCACTTTTAATGGCAATTTTTATAGGTTTTATAGATGCTCTTCCTATACTTCGGCTCTGGAACTATTATGATTCCTTGGGCTATAGTTTCAGCAATTAATGGTGATTTTAATTTAGCTATAGGTATAATAATATTGTTAATTATTATGTCTGTTGTAAGACAAATTATAGAGCCTAAATTAATAAGTAAAAATATAGGTGTTCATCCAATTTTTACTCTTATTGCTATGTATACAGGTTTTAGAATAATAGGAGTAACTGGTCTTTTAATAGGACCTATTGTTTTAATTATTTTTAAAAATATTTTCGCTAGTTTAATAGATAGAGGAGTTGTTAAAAGTATTTTCGAAAAAAAATAGCAGTAAATGATATAAATAATACAATTAATACTAATAAAAAGTATATAAATATAAAAAAATAAATGAGCACAAATTTTGTACTCATTTATTTTTTATGCATCTTGTTTTGTATCTGCAATTTGTATTTCACGAAGATTTACTCCTTGTGGTAATTCATAAGCAAATTTAATAGTTTTTGCTACATCTTCAGCTGTAATAGATCCAACACCTGTTGCTTCTTTCCATGCATTATATCCTTCTTTAATACTATCACTTGTTGTATGACTTAAAAGTTCTGTATCAACAGCTCCAGGGCAAATTCTCATTACTCTGACATTATGTTGTGATAATTCACCTCTTGCAACTTCAGATAATCCAACTACACCATACTTTGTAGCACAATATGCAGCATGATTACCAAAAGGTTTAACTCCAGCAATAGAAGAAACATTAATAATAGTACCACATTGTCTACTTTTCATATCTTCCATAACAATTTGCATACCATTCATTACACCCATTAAGTTTACATCTAACATATCTTTCCATTCTTGTGGATCTTGACTTTCGATATTACCTAAAAGCATAATACCTGCATTGTTTATTAATAAATCTGTTTTTCCATAAATTGCCTCTGCTTTTCTAATAGCATTTTCAAAAACAAGTTTATCTGTTACATCTACTTTTTCACAAATTGTGTTTTCTAGTTTAAATTCTTCTAACTTTTCAAGTCTTCTTGCAAGTAATAGAAGAGGATAACCTGCTTTATTAAATTCTAACGCTAAAGCTTTTCCAAACCCTGAACTTGCACCTGTTATAACAACTAAATTTTTCATTACAATTCTCCTTTATATTGACTTTTTTAGCTATTATAGTATAAACTACTATAATAAGCATTTTTATTATAGGTAAAAATATTAATTGTGTCAATAAGGCACATAAAGTATATTTATAGAAGGAAAGGTAACTAATGGATAAAATAATAGTAAATTCAGAAATAGAGATAACACTAAAAATGATAGGAGGTAAATGTAAGCCTTTAATTTTGTATCTACTTATAGAAGAGGGAACAATGAGATTTAAAGATTTAATGAATGCAGTAACACAAGTTTCTCAAAAGACTTTAACAAACCAGCTAAGAGAACTTGAAGCAAATGGATTAATACTTAGAAAAGCATATAGTGAAATACCTCCAAAAGTTGAGTATTCTATTTCAGATAAAGGTAGAACTTTATACCCGATACTTGAGATGATGTGTGATTGGGGATTAAAAAATAATAATGATAAATTTGAAATATTAAATCCACAATGCTTATAATATATTAAAATTTAAGATCTTAAAAAGACAAGCAAAAATTAATTTTTTGCTTGTCTTTTAATAATATTGTATAAAAATTTTTATAACTTTTATTCCCATTCAATAGTTGCAGGTGGTTTAGAAGTTATATCATAAGCAATACGATTGATATGTTTTACTTCATTAACAATTCTAGAAGAAACTTTTTCTAGAACATCATATGGAATTCTACTCCAAACACCAGTCATAAAGTCAGTTGTTTCAACAGCTCTTAAAGCAAGAGTATAGTCATAAGTTCTTTCATCACCCATAACACCAACTGATCTTAAATTAGTTAAAACTGCAAAATATTGATTAATACTTCTATCTAAACCAGCTTTAGCAATTTCTTCTCTAAAGATATAATCTGCATCTTTTAAAATATCTAATTTTTCATCAGTTATATCACCAATAATTCTAATAGCAAGACCAGGACCTGGGAAAGGTTGTCTATATACTAAATTTTCTGGAATACCTAACTCTAAACCAGTTTTTCTAACTTCATCTTTAAATAAATCTCTTAAAGGTTCAACTATTTCTTTAAAATCAACATAGTCTGGTAAACCACCAACATTATGATGGCTCTTAATTACAGCACTTTTACCATGACCACTTTCAATAACATCTGGATATATTGTTCCTTGAACTAAGAAATCAACTGTTCCAATTTTTTTAGCTTCTTCTTCAAAAACTCTAATAAATTCTTCACCGATTATTTTTCTTTTTCTTTCTGGATCACTAACACCCGCTAATTTTTCTAAAAATCTATCTTTACAATTAACTCGTATTAAATTAATATCAAATTGATTTTTAAATATTTCTTCAACTTCATCACCTTCATTTTTTCTAAGTAGACCATGATCAACAAAGATACAAGTTAAATTTTTACCAATAGCTTTAGAAAGCATGATAGCTGCAACAGAAGAATCAACTCCTCCAGATAATGCGCAAAGTGCTTTTCCATCACCAATTTTTTCTTTTAATCTTTTAATACTTTCTTCAGTAAATGAAGACATTTTCCAGTCTCCAGAGCATCCACAAACGTTATATAAGAAGTTTTTAAGTACTAATGTACCATTTACAGAGTTGTTAACTTCTGGGTGGAATTGAATACCATATAATTTTTTTGCTACATTTTGTATAGCTGCATTAGGACAAGATTCTGTTTTACCTATATTTTCAAAACCTGTAGGTAATGTATCTACAAAGTCTGTATGACTCATTAAAAAGTCATTTGTATTATCAAATCCTTTGAATATTTCAGAATTGTTATTTATGCTAACTGGAATAACTCCATATTCTCTTTTATCAGCTCTTGCAACATTTCCTGATAACGTATATGTCATAAGCTGCATACCGTAGCAAATACCAAGAACTGGAATTCCTAAATCAAATATACTTTCAGCACATTTAGGAGAATCTTCTCCATAAACACTAGCAGGACCACCAGTAAAAATTATACCTTTAGGATTTTTTTCTTTAATTCTTTCTATAGATATATCATAGGGTACAACTTCAGAATAAACATTACATTCTCGAACACGTCTTGCAATTAATTGATTGTATTGTCCTCCAAAGTCTAAAATTAGTACTAATTCGTTTTTCATATTTAACCTCCAAATTTTAATTAATGTATCTATTTTAACATATTTATTTACAAAAGAAAAGATAAGTACAGGCAAAAAAAGAGAAAAAAGAGAAAAAAATACACAGATCACCTATGGTTTCTACTTTTTAAGAAGATTTCTAATATATTTTCATATATATTTTTCAATATTATTGTAGTTAATCTGAAAATGTGTTAATATACATATATTAATTATTAGAAAGGGGAGAGTATGATGAATGTCATAATCTCAATAGATCCAAAAGAAATTTCAGATAAAATGTTGAAAAATATGAAATTTAAGAATTATGAAATTTTGCGGATAGTCCATCAAAAGAAGAAACTTTCATCATCTTCACTTCATATAGAAGTAAATAATATTTTTCATGATGAAAAGAAAACTTCTAATAAGTTTTTAGTAATAGCACTAAAAAAAATAGAGGAAACAATATCTGGAGAAAAAATTTCTTTTTTTGAAGCATATTCCAAAAAACTCCAATCAGATGGTTTAGTTCTAAAAGATGTAAGTGTTATTCAAATGGATATTGAAGAAAAAATATCTGAAGAAAAATTATATAGTTTTTTAAATGGAATTTTCTCTAAATATTCTCCAAATACTATGTAATTAAAAAGTTAAAAGAATTTTTAAAACTGCAAAAAAAGAAAAAGTCTCAAATATATAATATATTTGAGACTTTTTCTTAAATAAGGCCTGATGTAGGAATATATGTATTATCAGGAGGATATACGTATTCATCATTAGGTTTTTCAACTTCTTCTATTTCTAAAACCTTTACAATGGGTATTTCACCATGATAATTACCTTTTGTAATTTCACCTGTAATTGTTACCCACATATTTTCTTTAAAATCATGTATCTCCTCATATTCACATAAAAATCCTACAATTAAAGAAGTATAGTTAGAAGAAACAATCATATCACGAGCTAAAACAAATTGATTATCATTAAAATCTGCTAAAGTATGTATATATCCTGTGAATGTAAATTTAGTTCCAACATATTCATTTACATTATCTGTTACAGCTTTTAATATATTTGTATAATTATTAGGTTTAACTTCACATACCATATTTGCTGGTATAGAATTATCACCTGTTATTTTAGCACCATTAAAAATTCCAAAACCTGCAATTCCAATAATTGCGATACCTATAAGGATAAAAAATGTAATTAATTTTATAAAAGTTTTTCTTCCATTTATTTTGATATTATATATAAACATTTTAATCACTCTTTCTAAAAGTCTTTAATACAATCTATTATTAACTATTCTATTTTAGTACTAATAAAAGTGAAAAAATAAAAAGCTTAATATTATAAGATTAAAATTAAACAGAAAATAATGAATAAAATTATTCTATTGTATTTTAAAAATAATAATATATATAGATAATCTCGATTTTAAAACTTTTAGAAGTTAAAAAGCTGTAACTGTTTGAAAATAGAAGGTTATAGCTTTTGTTATATGGATAGAAACTGCGTACGTTTTCTATTTCTATATTTTTTAGCCTAACTAACTAGATCTAGTTCATTACTCTTGTTTATATACAGAAAAATATGTTTGACACCTAAAATACAATATAATTATTAATTTGATTTTATAGGTTTACAATAGATATGTCACACCTAAAAAAATAAAAAATGAGAAATACCAAAAAATATGTTAAAATGTTTTTAACCACAAAAACAAACATATGGAGGTATTTCTCATGAATAGTATAACACAAGATATAAAGTTTAAGCAATCAGTAATCAAATATTCTTTTAAAAATGGTGTAACAGCAGCAGCTCTTACATATAAATTGCATAGGAAAACAATATATAGATGGATAAAGAAATATGATGGTACATTAGCTTCGTTAGTAAATAAGTCTAGAAAACCACATAGAAGTCCAAATGCACATAATGAAGAAGAGATAAAAATGATAAAAGATTTTAAAAGAAATAATAAAGATACAGGATTAGTAGTACTTTGGGTGAAACTAAGAAAAAAAGGATATAGAAGAAGTGTTACAAGTTTGTATAGAATGATGATAAAACTAGGAGTATACAAAAAGACACCAAGTAAGAAGAAAAAGTACCAACCAAAAGAGTATCATCAAATGACATATCCAGGAGAAAGAGTACAAGTAGATGTAAAGTATGTACCAATGGAGTGTCTATCAAAAGAATTAAAAGACCAAGGAGAAAGATACTATCAATTTACTGCAATAGACGAATATACAAGGTTAAGAGTGTTGTATTTTGCGAAAGAGCATAGTACGTATGAAGCATCAAAATTTATAGAAATAATAACGAAGAAGTTTCCTTTTAAGATAGAAGAAATTCAAACAGATAATGGATTTGAGTTTACAAATAGATTAAGCCAATATGCAAAGAGCAGAGAAAAGAAGACAATGTTTGAAAATAAATTAGAAGAGTTAGGGATAAAACATAAATTAATAAAGCCCTATACTCCAAGACATAATGGAAAAGTAGAAAGAAGCCATAGAAAAGATCAAGAAAGATTTTATTATAAAAAAATATTTATAAGTTTAGAAGATTTAAAAAGTGCAGCAAAATATTGGATAAACGAATATAACAATTTCCCTATGAGACCGCTAAAATGGCTAAGTCCAAAGGAAAAATATTTAGAATATATAATAAGTTAGAGTACATAAATAGCATATAAGGTATTTTAAAGTCAGTAATGACAAGAAAGTGTGACATATGTTTGACAAACCTACATACAATATAATTATTAATTTGATTTTATATTGTATAAAAACATGTATTATGATAATATTTATAAAAATAGATTATTTGAAAGAGGTAATTATGGAGAAGAATAAACTAGAAATATTATCAAGAAAAATATTAGAATATTCGTTAAATGTTAAAGAAAAAGAA